>JAZQUF010000139.1:0-19216 GCA_045631165.1 Acutalibacteraceae bacterium | reverse complement strand
ATCAACTTCCGTCAGGTGTATGTAGACGGTGAAAAAATCATACGTTCAAGAAGTAACGATGACTATTCAACAAGAATTATCGGTGCTTCACGATTCAGAGAAGATGGTACAATGATACCCGAAAATCTCAACACCTGGAGTGAAGAAACTCTTGTACCTGCCGCTTATGGTGAAATATATCTCAAAGCAGAAGATTTTCAGGATTTTGATAATCTCGAAAAGGTTGAGCTTCACATTCTTACAGCCTGGGTTAAAAACATTCTTCGTGTGAAAACAGCTGAAACCAAAGACGGTGTAACAACTATAAGAATTCATGACAGCGAAAACGACCTTATCTTCAATCGTCCTCACCCTGATATCGACGGCTATTCTCATATGAACAATCACGATTTCGTTTACTACATCGAAAATGCCTATGAGCTTATGGATGAAGATAATGAGTGGTACTTCGACGAAAGTGACAGCAAGCTTTATATCAAGGTGCCTGAGGGCAATGATATCAACGCTTCAGAGGTTGTTGTACCCGTACTTGAAAACCTTATCACAGTCGGTACAACAAGTGGCAACAAGATTCAGAATCTCACCTTTGAGGGTATTACTTTCTGTTACAGCAACTGGACAGCGCCCAGCGAAAAAGGTTTGGTTGATATTCAGGCAGGTATGTATGCAAACTTCTGCATCTTCAAGACAAATGAGCTTGGTGTACTCAGACCTACCGCTGCTATCTATGTAACCAACACCGAAAACTTTACCCTTAAAAACTGCACAGTTGAAAATATCGGCGCTGCAGGTATTGACCTTCATTACGGCACCAAGGATTCCGTGATTCAGGATAATCTCATTCAGAACATAAGCGGTAACGGTATTATGGTCGGTAAGTTTGAGGTTGACGAAAACACTGATATTCACATTGTGTATAATCCTGAAGATGAATCAGAAATCTGTACAAATGATTGGATTGTAAACAATCGTGTAATGCACATCGGTACAGACTACGAAAGCTCTGTTGCTATTTGTGCAGGCTATCCGAGAAATATTCTTATCGCTAACAACGAGGTTGCTTATGCTCCCTATACAGGCATTTCCGTAGGCTTCGGTTGGTCAAGTGCTGACAATGCTATGAGAGGTAACAGAATCCTCAACAACGAAATTTACCGTACAAGTCAGGTGCTTTGTGATGCGGGCGGTATCTATACGCTTTCCAAACAGCCTGATTCCGAAATCAGCGGTAACTACATCCACGATATTTATCTTCCTGAATGGGCAGACTATGCTACAAACGGTATTTATATGGATGAGCAGACCTCAGGTTATACTGTGAAGTATAATGTGCTTGACCACGGCTGGGGTATAGGTATGAACCGAGTAGGTGAAAACGACTATAAAGAAAAGACCATCTATATCGATGCTAAATGGAATCCCATTAAACAGTCAATAATCAAAAATGCAGGTATTAATGATCATTTTGATGCCTACGCAAAGCTCTACTATTAAAATAACCATATAAATTAAATATGTAAAACGAACAACAGCCAGCGGATAATCCGTTGGCTGTTACTGTATGTAAAAATATCTTCACATTCACCATCTTCTGTCCTTCACGTCGGGACAGTTGTTCTTTTTGAATGCTGCTCTGAATTCCACATAGCAACCGCATTTTATACATACGCCTGATATGAGATTATTGCATTCCTTGCATTTGCTGAGCCTTTTTTCGTAAAGCTCAGTGGGTGCCTTTTCTTTTTCGGAGAGCTTGTCAATTCGCTCCTTGATGCTTTTTAGCGTATCCTCTTCTGCTGCCTCGTGAAGCAGACATCTTTTACATTCTGCCATATTATTTAATCACGAACTTCACTACTGAGCAGGGCGGGATAGTAGTGTTAAAGCCATCTGCAAGAATTTCATAATCTCCGAAAGCTTTTGTGCCTACTGCATTCTTATTCTCAAAGCTGTTATAGTCGTGAATGTCGCCTGTGAGAATTTCTGCAGAAAGTTCCTTGATATTAAAGTCTGCTATCTGACAGTGAATATCTGCAGCTTCATCAGCAGAAGTGTTGACTATTGTTGCAATAATTGTACCATCTTCTTTTACTGATGCACTTTCTGTAAGCTTCGGCAGAGTACCCTTGTCAGCGATGTCCGGAGTAGTGATATATGAGCCGAGAAGAGTGTTTTCCTGATGGTCCTTATACATTCTGAAAATGTGATATGTGGGAGTAAGGAGCATATCTTCACCGTCGGTGAGGGCAACTGCCTGAAGTACGTTTATAGTCTGAGCTATGTTTGCCATATGTATTCTGTCGGAGTGCTTATTGAAGATGTTGAGGGTAAGGCCTGCAACAATGGCATCTCTCATAGTGTTCTGCTGATAAAGGAAGCCCGGGTTTGTACCCTCTTCAACGTCGTGCCAGGTGCCCCACTCGTCAACTATCATACCGATTCTCTTGTCGGGGTCATAGCGGTTCATAATGTCACCGTGACGGCGCACAAGCTCCTCCATTTTATAGGCATTTTTAATTGTGAGATAATATTCGTCCTTGGTGAATTCAAGAGCCTTGCCCTTGTGATCCCAGTCGTGAGTTACAGTGTAATAGTGAAGTGATAAACCGTTCATTCTGTTGCTTGCTTTTCTCATAAGCACATCTGTCCAGTTATAGTCAAAGGAGTTGGCGCCGCAAGCGATTCTGTAAATACGGTTATTGTTGTCATAGTCACGGACATAGGTTTCATAGCGTCTGTACTGGTCAGCATAAAACTCAGGGTGCATATTACCGCCACATCCCCAGTTTTCGTTACCAACACCGAAATATTTCACCTTCCAGGGCTTCTCTCTGCCGTTAGCCTTACGAAGGTCAGCCATAGGAGATACACCGTCAAAGGTCATATATTCTGCCCATTCGCTCATTTCCTGAACAGTGCCCGATCCTACATTGCCGTTGACATAAGCTTCACAGCCGAGCTGCTCACAAAGCTCAAAAAATTCGTGGGTGCCGAAGCTGTTATCTTCAACAACACCGCCCCAATGGGTGTTGATCATCTTTTTTCTGCTCTCTTTAGGGCCGATGCCGTCTTTCCAATGATATTCGTCAGCGAAGCAGCCACCGGGCCAGCGAAGTACGGGAATACCCATTTCTTTAAGTGCATCAATAACGTCTTTTCTCATGCCATTTACGTTGGGGATAGTGGAGTCCTCACCGACATAAAGACCCTCGTAAATGCATCTGCCGAGATGCTCAGAGAAATGTCCGTAAATTTCCTTGTTGATTTTACTGATTTTCTGATTCGGATTGATAAGATATTTTTCCATGCTTTTCTCCTTATAGCTGAACTGTTATATTATACGAAGATTATTTATCTGAAGCACTCTTCAAGACCACTGCCTTTTTTTACAAATGCAACAAACTCATCAATTTCAGCCTTGATAAAATGATGTCCTTTTGTATAGGTCTTGCTGTCTTTTGTAAGCACCCACTCACCGTCGGGAATGTAAACTTCTTTTTCTGTCTGTCCCTTGTTCACAATAGGGGCAAAGATTATATCATCGCCGAAGAAATACTGGCTGTCAAGAGTGTAGCAGATTTCGTCCTCGTGATAGTGGAAGAACATAGGTCTTATTACGGGGTAACCCATTTCACTTGCAGTATCAAACTGCTTCTGAATGTATGGTCTGAGCTTTTCACGAATTGATAGAATTTTTTTTATGATTTCAAAGTTTCTGTCACCGAATGACCATATTTCATTGGGATCACCGCTTGGTTCTAAAAGTCCCGGAGTTGGCTCACGGTGTCTGCAACGTGAACCGTGAAGTCGCATAATGGGGCTGAAAAGTCCGAACTGGAACCAACGGATAATAAGCTCTCTGAAGTCATCGCTTTCAATGTCAGCCCCGTAAAATCCGCCTATATCAGTATTCCACCAAGGAATACCGCACATTGACATATTGAGTGCACCCTTAATCTGATGCGAAAGGCTTCTGAAGGTTGAAGGAATATCTCCTGACCACACGAGGGATGCATACTTCTGTGAGCCGAAGTATCCGCAACGGGTAAGGGTTATTATGTCTTCTCTGCCCATTGACTTGAAGCCGTCATAAGCCATTTTTGAGTAATAGTACGGGTAGAGTAGTGCAACCTTGTCAGCTCTGCCCTTGTGCCATATAAGATTATCGAATTGCTCGGGATGAATTTCGGGCTCTGCCTCGTCAAACCAAAGAGCATCGACTCCGTTGTCGATATAGTTTTCTTTGAGTTTGCGCCATACAAATTCTCTTGTATCGGGGTTAGTCACATCGATTTCAGCCTGCCAGCCGTAGAAGTTGAACACTCTGTCTGAGCCGTGAACAGTCCGCATAAGCATATTTCTGTCCAGCATATTCCGGTAGTTTTCGCTTTTTTCATTTATGGTCGGCCACACTGAAACAATGAGCCTTGTATTCATGTTGTGAAGCTCGTCTGCCATTGCTTTGACATCGGGCCAGTATTTCGGGTCAAACTTGTAATCACCCTGTTCTGTCCAATGGAAGTAGTCACAGATGATAGCTGAAAGAGGAATGCCCAGCTCTTTATATTTTCTTGCAACTGTGAGGAGCTCATCCTGAGTTTCATAGCGGAGCCTGCTCTGCCAGAAGCCTGTAGCCCATTCGGACATTTTGGGTGCGTATCCTGTCAGGTCGGCTAAAACCTTACTTGTCTCGGCAGGTGTACCCGCAATAACGACATAGTCAATGGCGTGACAGCAATCACTGTTCCATCTTGTTCTGTTGTTTGATAATTCACAAAGACCTGTTGAGGGCACATTCCATAAAAATCCGTAGCCCAGTGAAGAATATACATAGGGGATAGTGCACTTTGCATTGACGTTTCTTATGTCAATGCTTGAGCCCTTGAGGTCAAATTCATTATCCCAGCTGTGTCCCATGCCAAAGAAATGCTCACCCTCGTGAGGATTAAATGTTACTCTTGCAGACCATAAGCCACTACCCTTGTTGGAATAGTTGCGATATCCGTCCTCAAAAGTAAGCTCAGGCTTTTCGGAAAGGATTTCCTTTCCGTCGGAATAAAATTCAACTCTTCCGCTGCCGTTGAGAATGCATTTCAGCTTACCGCAGGTAAGGGTTGCCCAATGGTCGTTATCTTCGATAACAGCATCTGCCTCCTGAGGCATAAGATTATAGTCTTCATCTATTACACTGCCGTCAGGAAAGCCCTGAAAGCGGATTGCATTTTCACCGCAGGCGCTGATTTTCACAAGCTCACCCTTACGTGAGAACAAAATTGAGTTATCTGTAATTGTGACTTTCTTCATAATTTCACATCCCCGTAAATTTATTGATTCATTTTATCAGAAGCCGATAAAGAGTTCAAGGTAAAATTTGCTGATTCGACTATAATCAAATATCTGTATGATGGCGGAACTTAAGAACTCTCTCAGTCAAATTTATACTCGCATTTTTCTGCTATACCGAATGTGACAAAATAGCTTTCTTCAAGAGGAATCCATTTGGATTTGAAAATTTCAGCCTTTTCATCGCCGTCACGAAGTTTTATTCTTCTGATCTGCTCTTCCTCGGATACATCTAAAAATATATGAAGATCGTAGTAATCGTAAAGAGAATTATGACAGGAATAAGAGCCTTCGACGATAGTGATTTTTTTGCTGTCAACCTCGATTTCATTTCCCAAGGACATTGTTTTGCAGTCAAAGGGACGATAGACTACTTTATTGTTGCTTTTGAGATGTATCAGCACCTCGGATAAAAAACGCTCGTGGTAAACGTTTTCACCCGGGCTGGTCAGACGCTCAGGTGTACGTTGTTCAGATCTGAGAAAAAAGTGATCCATATGTATGACGTTACAATCAAGTGCGGTTTGTAATTCAGCTGAAATACCTGTTTTACCTGAAGCACATCTGCCATCAATAGCAATCAAGGTGCTTCCGCTTTCCTTTATAATTCGGGTGATTTTATCTGCGATTTCTTTAATGCTGCTCATAATTATACTTCAATTAATTCATACTCTCTTGTGCCGTAGCCTAAATCTGCTGCAGCTTCAATTGTGTGAATGCCGTTACGACTTTCTATTCTTTCAATAAGATGAGGGCGTCCTTCATCTGATGAGGCATATACAAGGTCAATGCACGCCTGATCTATAGCTATAGGGTCATCTGAAACAAGGATACCGATATCAGCAATACAAGGGTCTTCCGCAACTGCACAGCAATCGCAGTCTACACTCATATTTTTCATTACATTTACATAGATGATATTACCCTTGAAATAATCAATAACACTTGAAGCGGCATCAGCCATTGATTCAAGGAATGAATCGTGGTCGGCAGTCCAGATGTTTTCGGCTACACCTGCACCATGGATATAAGCCTTGCCGAATGAAGAAGCAACACCGATAGAAAGCTGTTTGATGGCTCCGCCGTATCCACCCATGGGATGACCTTTGAAATGTGAAAGAACAAGCATTGAATCATATTTTTCGATATTCTTACCTACATAATTTTTATTGATAACCTTTCCTTTTGGAATATCAAGGCATAAATCGGGGCCTTCTGCATCTAAAATATCTACATCGAAATACTTATTCCAGCCGTGATAAGAAATAAGCTTGAGATGCTTTTCTGTAGTGTTTCTCTCACCTGTGTAAGCTGTGTTACATTCGACTACTGTACCGCCTACGTGGTCTATCATAGGCTTCCAGAAGTCAGGCTTCAGAAAGTTCTGATTACCTTTTTCTCCTGAGTGTACCTTTACAGCTACCTTACCTTCTAGCTTTTTGCCGAGAAGCTGATAGAGTTCCAGAACTTTTTCAGGCGTAATAGCTCTTGAAAAATAAACAGTTGAATTCATTAAAATCACTCCTGTGTGTTATTTCTGATTACAATTAATCGACTCGAATTAATTTCTGCATCAACATTATATCATATTCAGGAATAAACTTCCATACATTCAAAAATAATTCTGCAGTCTTCTTAACGGCAACAATTTATGTTACACAGAAACAAAAAACAAGATAGCTTCATTTTGAGACAGATTTCTTTACATATATCTACTTTTGTGTTATTCTGTTAAGGAAATCAAAATTATTATTTAAGGCGGTGCTACTATGCCTAAAAAACCTAATGTTCTTTTTATAGTCACGGATGACCAGCGGTTTGACACTATCCACGCTCTCGGAAACAGGGAAATTATTACTCCTAATCTTGACAGATTGGTGTCAAGGGGTACATCCTTTGTCCGTGCCCATATCGCAGGAGGTACCTGTGGTGCTGTTTGTATGCCAAGCCGAGCTATGATTCTTACGGGGAGAAATCCTTTCCATCTTGAAGAGCTTGGCGGTAACATTCCGAAGGAGCACAAAACTATTGCGGAAACCTTTAAGAATAACGGATATGAAACCATAGGTCTCGGCAAATGGCACAATGGCCCTCCGGCTTATGCGAGAAGCTTCACTCAGGGAGCAAAGATTTTCTTCGGCGGTATGTGGGACCATTGGAATGTGCCTACCTGCCGTTATGACGAGACGGGTGAGTACGACAATGTAATCAACTTCGTGGTAGACTTTTATAACGATAACCACCCTCAGAAGCAGCACTGTGATGAGTTTGAGCCCGGTAAACATTCGAGTACACTTCTCACTGATTCTGCCATTGACCTTTTAAAGAAAAACGCAAACAAGGATAAGCCCTTCTTTATGTATCTTGCTTATCTTGCACCTCACGACCCTCGCACAATGCCTGACAGCTTTCGTGCAATGTATGATGCAGACAAGATTACTCTGCCACCAAACTTTCAGCAGATTATTGATACTAACTATCCTCTTATGGTGCACCGTGATGAAAGTCTTGCGGCATATCCCCGTGATGAAAAAGAGATAAAGCGTCACATCGCAGAGTACTTTGCTATGATTACCCACCTTGACTATGAAATCGGCAGACTTCTCGATGCGCTTAAAGAGTCAGGCGAGGAAGATAACACTATCATTGTCTTTACAGGTGATAACGGTCTTGCTGTAGGTCAGCACGGTTGGATGGGCAAGGAAGATATTTACGAGCACGGAGTACGTATACCTCTTGTTATAGCAGGTCCGGGTATTGCTGCAAATAAGAGAAATGATGCTTACGTTTACCTTTACGATATTTTCCCGACGCTTTGCGAAAGGGTCGGTTTTGATGCGCCTTCATCCGTTGACGGAAAGAGTTTTGCAAAGCTTCTTGGCGGTGATGGCGGTGAAAGCTTCAGAGATGAGCTCTATCTGATTTTTGATAAGTTTGTACGTGGCATAAAGGATGAAAACTATAAGCTTATCGAGTACCGTAACGGTGATGAGGAAGAAGATAAATGGACTTTCCTCTATGATATAAAGAATGACCCTTGGGAGACAAAAAATCTTGCAGATGATGATAATTATCAGAGTAAGGTTGCAGAAATGCGGAAAAAATTACTGCTTCACCGTGACGAGTGGGAAGAGCAAAAGCATCCCTGGGGTGTGGATTTCTGGACAAGGTTCTGATTGGTAATTTTATGTTGGTGATAGTATGACAGAGATTTTTGCGAAAGATTTTGATATAATTTCGGGCAATGATATAACTAAGCAGCTGATTATTCTTTTCGATGAAATATGCAAAAATAAGCAAGCTAAAAAGATAACTTTCGAAAAGGGCACTTATTATATTGACAGTACAAAATGCAATAAGTATATGCTGTATATAACTAATACTGTAGGTGATGATGAGTTCCGAAAAGACGAAACACCTCATCTTCAGGCTGTTGCATTATATTTTGAAAATATTGAAAATCTGATTTTAGATGGCAGTGGTTCCGTATTTATTATTGACGGTAAGGCTACAAACATAGTTATCAGAAACTGCAAAAAAGTGACAATAAAAAATCTTGAAATACGTCATTCTCACCCTGATATGCACGAGCTTAAGGTCATATCCAAAAGGATTTTCAGTGTTGATTTCGAAATTGACAAAGATACATTATATAAATTCATAAAAGACAAGCTTTACTTTTACGGCAAAGATTATTGTGTCAGAGCTGATAAAAACGCTGAAAAATCCGGTTGGATAGGTCTTATAAGAAAAGACACACCCGACAAAATTAAAAGAGTTTTACATCCGCTTGCGTTTAAGCTCGGCATGCGCAGTATCGGTGAAAGAAAAATCAGAGTGTATTATCCCGATACAAAGCGCTTCAAGCTTGATGATTGCTATTATCTTTATGATGTGCGAAGACAGTTTGCCGGGATTTTTCTTGAGAAGAGTGCAGATATAACAATTGAAAATATAGCTCAGAGGTACAATTATTCTCTCGCTTATGTCGCACAGGATTGCGAGAATCTTACTGTCAAGTCCGTTGATTTTTCACCCGAAAAAGACGGCGCAAGAAAAATGGCATCCATTGCTGATTTTATTCAGCTTTCTATGTGTCGGGGCGATATAAATGTTACTGACAGCTATTTTGACGGAGCAGGCGATGACTGCCTCAATGTTCACGGAATACATTTCAAAATCACCGACAAGACGGATAACAAGCTGAAGCTTACCTTTATGCACTCTCAGACTCACGGATTCAACCCTTTAAGGGTAGGGGATACCCTTGCTCAGATAGACAAGGATACTCTTCTGGAAACAGGTAGTGGAAAAATTCTTTCAAGCACACTTGCAGATGAAAATAATATTGTTGTTACTGTCAGTACACCTGAAGCTTTCACAGTTGGTCAGGTAGCCGAAGATATTGATGCTTGTCCGAATCTGACATTTTCAAACAATAAGATGACAAGGATAATTACAAGAGGATTGCTTATCACAACAAGAGGCAGAGTCAATATAGAAAATAACATTTTCGAAAGTACAACCATGAGTGGTATATTGCTTTCTGATGATGCTAAAAGCTGGTATGAAAGCGGAATGTGTAAGGATGTCACCATAAAGAATAACAGCTTCATTTATTGCGGAGATACACCTATACTCATAAAGCCTGAAAACGTTGTTCATCGTGGCGTAGTACACAATAACATAAGAATAATCGGAAACAGTTTCAAGCAGTACGAGGATGAGTGTATTATTGCTTCATCGACGGATAACATTCTCATAGAAAATAACGATTTCGGCAAAAGTAACTTTTTAAAAACCGAAAATTGCAGTAATATCAATTGTAGCAATAATAATTGAAATAACGGATGGTGGAGGAATATGCATACTAAAATATTGAATATCACTAACGGCGAATATTTTAATGAGTATTTTATGTCAAATTTCGGTGGAACAGCTGTGCCATTTTGCGAGGTAATTATGGACGGAGAGGTTCTTAGCGATATATATTCCGAAGAATTTATTGCAGTACGTGCAAAGTCATTGAACATTACCGAAAATGAATACAAGACCAAAATGTATGCATATAATGCTCTCAATTACAATGACTATAAAACAATTTGTTTATGGTTCGGGAAAGATACATTTTGCCAGGTGAATTTGCTTACGCTTTTAGCATATCTGGAGCAAATTCAATATGATGGAGAAATAAAATTAAATTATATCGATGATGAAACATTTGATGTGTTGGAGTCAGATATTAACCTTGAGCTTGGTGTATACAGTGAAATATATGAGCAGGTTTTGATTTCAAAAAAATTACCGGGTGATGTTGGAGTACTTTGCCATAGGGCCATAGACTTGTATTTTGATTATCATTCTGATGAGGGCAAACTTGTAAAAATTGTCAAAGCTAATGCACATAAAACTAAAACTGAGTTAATCTGCATTTTACTCCGAGAGTCAAAAGACTATGGTTTATCTGATTTACAGGCCGAAGGACTTATAAATCGAATTTGTTAAGATAAATATATAGTGTGATGGAGTAGTTGCTATGTGTTGCTGTTATAAACATAATAAATTTCTGTCACAGCAATACAAATGTATCACTTTGTGATAGAATAGGAGAAAAAGGAGGGTTTTCTGATATGAATCTTACAGTAAAAGAACAAAGAGAAATTACGAAAGCAAAAAAATCGATAAGTAAAGTTCTTCTGCCGGGATATATGGCATATATGCTTACCATTCTGAGTATGGTATACATTGTTGATGAGATAGCATCAAACATATATAACTCCTTGCAATCGGATATGGTTACTCAGTTTTATGTAAACGGTAAGGGCCTTGATTTCAACACAGGTCTTGCAACTTATTCAGCAATGACAGCACCGCTATATGTAATTATGATTATCACACCGTTTTATAAATCTCTCGCTGACCGTTTCGGACGTAAGCTTTTCCTTGCAATCAATACTTTTTGTATGGGCTTGGGTATGCTTATCTGTATGCTTGCTCCTAATCCTGTCACTTATCTTGTCGGTGTAGGTGTCATCAATTTTATGATGAACAATGATATGCAGGTACTTTATATTATGGAGTCTGTTCCCGAAAAGCACAGAGCCAAATTTACAAGTATCACCAAGGCTGTTGCTCTTTTAGGTGTTATGGCGATTCCCGCACTTCGAAATCTTTTTATGGCAGATGGTAGTGGAGCGTGGCAGAAGGTGTTTATGATTCCTGCCATTGCAGGTATGGTGATGGGCATTGTCTCGCTTCTTGCAATGCCTGAAACTCCTGCTTATCTTAAACGTCGTATTTCCCGTCTTGAGAAAGCTGAAGGTACTCAGGACAGCAATTCTGCAGACCAATCCCAGGGCGGTGTTAAGGATGCTCTCAAGTTTATCTTCGGTCATAAGCAGATGCGTGCTATTGCTCTTTGTGCATTTATATTCGTAGCTTCCACGGGCGGTACAAACTACTATGAGTCTATTATGAAAACGGGCGGTATGTCCACAAACGATATTACAACCGCAATGTTTTTCATTCCTCTTATAAATGCTGCAATGACTGCTGTCAGTGGCTTTATTACCGACATTATCGGCAGAAAGCGTTCGGTTATTGTGCATACAGTAATTGCTCTTGTGGGCGTTGTTTCATTCGTTTGCTGTTCCAACTTCGGAATATCACCTGTGCTTGTCGGTATCAGCTACGGCTTCTTCATCGGTGGCTTATGGTCGGCCGCAGACATTCTGTTTATTCTTATTCCCGGTGAATCAACACCTACCAATCTTCGGGTTTCTGTTGTTGGCACTATGGGTATTATGTCCGGAGTAGGCAATGTGCTTTCAGTTGCAATGATGACAGTTGGTATGCTCTTTATAGAATCCATCGGCTTTCTGTATCTCGGCATTGCAATTCCTTTCCTGCTTCTTGCTATGGTTATACTTGTCAGTAAGGTTAACGAAACAAAGGGTGTGGATCTTACTACAGTTACAGGCTCCGAGTGGGATTGATAAGCTGATTCCGAGTGTTTTTCAGATTAAAGGTTAATAATTAAAAACGGACGAGAAATTAAATCTCGTCCGTTTTCTATAGATTTACCAACTGAATTGTTCCTTCAATATCTCATTTCCGAGATTATCAACAGCTCTGAGCTCAAATCCGTTCTCATTCAATGTGAGCATTGATGCAATGAAATTATCACCTGATTTTCCTCCGTCGATAAAAGTGACTATGTTGGGGTAGGCATCCTTGATTTCTTTTTCATAGCCTTCTCCTTCACCAAGAATACGACAGGTGTGGATATGTCCTGAAATCATAAGCCTTGTACCGAGCCTGTTGAGCTCAGCCCAACCGATTTCGGAAAGCTCGGTTTCAACCTCACTGATCTGCCAGGCATGTGAAAGAGAAATAACCTTTTCATTTTTCACGTCGACACCCTTCAGCCACTCGATCATATCGGCTCTGTAGGTGCCATAGTCAGTCATACCGCCGTATTCGACATGTGAGTCAACCTTATCTTCACCGCTGTCGAGTACAACAAAGGAGTAAGGTCCTGAATCGGTAGTGTAATAGAACTGATCTATGCCAAGATAAACAGGAAGCGAATCTGCATATTCACCTCTTGTTTCGTGGTTGCCTCTCGCATAAAGTACAGGCTTTGTACCGCCTGAAATCTGACCTCCGAATTCAACAGTATTGCTGATTATCTGCTCTTCAAAATCAACACCGGGAGTTGAGTCGCCCAGAAGCATAATGCAGTCAAAATCGGATTCAAGGTTGGCTATTGCCTGATTGGCTTCTTTGGTTTTCGTGTGCCAGTCTGAGATAACAAGCCAGGTCTGTTCTTCGCTGTTGTTATATATGAATTCGTATTCATCTGAGGTAACTGTTGCTCCAAGTCTGCTTCCGTAGCTGAACTCTTCAATGACTCTTGTTGAGCTGATTTTATAAGTGTTGTTGCGAAGATGTTCATAAGGCACGGGAATACTGTGAATTTTACCGCTGGTGAGTCTGCCTGCTATATTATCGGTAGCTTTATAATTCGCACCGTTGTATGTATACTCAACATATGCATTGCCGTTGTCGTTTGTTGCAAAAACAATGCTGTATTCTGAGCCGTTATCAATGACCATAGGGTCAGATGTTATTTTGTAGGGAGTGAGAGGGAAGAAGATATTGGTAACAGTCAGAACAACCGCAACTACTGACAATACACTTACAACCTTTTTTGTTTTACAGGAGAATCGGGGATATACAAGAGTGAAGAAGGGTACAGCCAGAAGGAGAGCACCTTCTTTAAGGGTTTTTACAATACAAAGCTTATAGGATTCCCACTGCTCAGTCGGTGCATAGCCGATAGTATATATCAGAGAAAAAAGTGATAAAATTGCCGACAGAACTACGCCGATGATCATCAGTGTTTTATAGATTTTTTTATCGCAAAGCTTACTGCTATTGAGCTTAAGCGTCAGGAGTACGCCGAGAAGAACTGAGACAACAGACATCAATATGATGAGTAACATCGGCAGGTCGAATCCTACAGTGATTGCCATAAACTCCCAACACGGACGGCAGGCTCTGAAACTGATTGCTGCAAGAACAGAAAAAAATAAAAATATAGCGGGGCATTTTTTTGAGTTAAGAAAATTTTTTTGCATAATTATTTCTCCTTTCTTATTACATCTTAATAATATATTATTTAAGTTTCCTTGTCAATGTTTTGTCAACCTTACAGAATATTCGATTTAAATAAATGTATGCAATAATTCACAAAAAAGCAAGAATTGGTTGATTCTTTTTATTGCATGTGTTATGATTGTTACATCATATATTAAAACGGAGGGGCTTTAATGAAACATTTTAAGAAAACATTAGCAATTTTATTGACGGCAATAATTCTTTTTTCAGCGTTGCCGGTATCAGGGCTTGCAGCATTCGCCTACGAAGCTGATGAGCTTGTTTTTATTCCGGAGGAAAATATTGATCCGGTTGTACCGGAGGGCTTCACTCTTACGGGAAGAACCGAGCTTGATGAAGATGGTAATACTATATGGGAAGCTGAAAGTGAAGCCAGTGAATACGGTCTTATAAATGTATTGTGGCTCAACGTTTACGGTGATACTGTTCAGAACCCTGACTATCCTCTCGCATATCCCCTTGATGAAAAAGGGGAGCCGATACTTAAGGGTGATACATTTCCGGATAAGTATGATGCAAGAGACGATGGCATTGTTACTCCTGTTGAGTATCAGATAGGTGGTACTTGCTGGGCTCATGCAGGTATTGCTGTAATTGAAACTGCATATCTTAAAAAGTTCGGTAAAACCTATGATCTTTCGGAATATCATACAGCTTGGTTTGCTAAGAATAGCTATTATTCAGATGTAAATGCATCTGAAAATGATGGTGTAGTAAACACCGATGTAATAGGCGTACTTAATGATGGCGGTAATATGAATGATATTGAGCGCGCTATGTGCAATTTTTCCGGTGGTGTTCTTGAAAGCAGATATCCGTTTGCGACAGAGGATCATAGAAATTGTCTGACTGATGAGCAACTTATCGAAGAAATGCAGGATGTATTTACATATGACACCAGATATCAATATGATGTTATTCTCGAAGGTGTAAAATCAATTGATTATGACATCAGTGCTTTTAAGCAGGCGCTTCTTGATTATGGTGCTATAAAAGTGTCGTATTTCGATGATAATGCTTATTATAATTATATCGATAGCAACTATAAAGGCTGGTATGTGGGAAAGTATCAGGATGATTTCGAGGTTGCATTCTATCATCCTACCAAGTCAGCCACCAACCATGCAGTAACAGTTATTGGTTGGGACGATAACTTCAGTCGTGAAAATTTCGGTACTTATAAGCCTGAGCGTGATGGTGCGTGGCTTGTTAAAAACAGCTGGAGTACAGACTGGGGTAATGATGGTTACTTCTGGATTTCCTATGAGGATAAAAGTATACAGACTTATCAGTCTTACGTTGTTGAAGTAGGCGATGTTGATGACTATGATGAGGTTTATATGTATGATGGTGCGGATTGGTCCCAAAATCTTTCTACAAGCTCACCTGTCTTAAGCAATGCCAATGTTTTCACTGCTAAAAATGATATTTATCTTACAAAAGTAAGCTATGGTAAAGCAACTACAAGTGATTACACTCTTGAAATTTATACCGGCATTCCGGAAAATTGCACAAACCCGACAGAAGGCGAGAAAATTTACTCGCAGAGTGGTAACACAAATAATGAAAAATATATCAGCATTGAGGGTGATGTTGATATAGCAAAAGGCGAGCGTTTTTCAGTAGTGATCACAATGAATCGCGTATATTTCGAAGGCGCGGATAAAGATGCTCTTGATGCTAATTATAGATATACCTCCAATCCCGGTGAAAGCTTTTTTAAATTAGGTAATGGCGCTTGGCAGGATACAAGTTATGGTATTGATGTTAACGGTACTCAATATTACTGGAATAATACTTGCGTAAGAGCTGTTGCTAAATTACACGAAGAAAGCGATACATATAAGGTAACCTTTAAAGATGGCAACAAGTACAGTGAAACTGCAATAGCAACAAATGGTGTTGTTGCTCTTCCTGAAAGATTAGGATATACTTATATTTTTACTTATAATGGTGCCGATTTTGATGGTACAGGTATTACCAAGGACATAATCGTAAACACTCATTGTTATCCGACATATGGAACAATTTCAGAAACTAACAGCTGTATCACAGAATACAAGTGTATTTACTGTGACGAGAAAATGTTTGATGATGTTGTAAATCACAACTACACAGTAGTTCACGTGCCTCCCACTGTAAAGTCAGTAGGCTATTCTCTCAAAACCTGTAATAACTGTACATCAGAAGAAAAAACAGACTATATTCTTTATGAGTCCGCAGTCGGAGGTCAGTCAGACAACTTCTGGTGGCAGTATATTGACGGTAATCTTTATATCTGTCCCGCAAAGAGTGTTCCCACAAAATTGCCTGACTATGCAAGTGCTTCAGCTACTCCTTGGGCTGCATATCTCAGCGAGATAACAACACTCACAGTAGACGATAACATTACATATCTTGGTGACTACATATTCAGCGGTCTTTCTTCTCTCAGTGAGCTTGACCTGACTGATGATATTACAGAAATCGGTGACTACTGCTTCAGTGGTGCAAAGGCCCTGAAGGTGTTTGACTCTCCCGAGTCACTCACAAAGATCGGCACATATGCTTTTGATGGTGCGGTTTCACTTGAAGAAATCAACTATAATGATGAGATTAAAACTCTTGGTGAGTATGCTTTCAACGGATGTACTTCACTTGTTGAGGTTGTTGTTCCCGGTACCCTTACATCTATAGGTGATTTTATTTTCTTTAACTGCTCCGGTATTACAAAAATTACTGTTGAAGAAGGTGTAACCCGACTAAGATATATGCATTGGTGTGAATCCGGTGACAGTAAACTTGACGAGATCATTCTTCCGTCAACTGTAACAAATGTTACCTTTATGAACTATGCTCATCTTAACAAGTACACTGTTTCACCTGACAATAATGTTTATTGCAGTGTTGATGGCGTAGTTTACAGCAAGGATATGACAACACTTCATGCATATCCCGCAACAAAGAGTGATCTTTATTATAAAATTCCTGAAACTGTCAGCTCTATAGATAATTATGTCTTTAGTTTTATCAATGGAATGAAGTATCTCGATATGTCGGCTTGTAAGGTTACAACTATTAAGGATAAAACCTTCAATCAGGATCATACCTTAGCTTATGTAAATCTTCCGGCTACAGTAACTGATCTCTGGTATCAGTCTTTCTACAAAACAAGAATTAAAAATATCTATGTTCCTTCAACTGTTACATCTTATCAGAATCCTCCGTTTACAGTTGATAATAACCCATCTTATTACTGCATACCCAACTTCTACACAGATAGTGAGACAGCTAAAATTAAAGAATTCGCTGATGCAAACGGTTATTCATGCACAGTTGTTCATACAAGCCACAGCTTTAACAATGAAATGTCTGATATGAAGAAGAATCCCACCTGTAAGGATGAGGGCGCTTCACTTAAGACCTGTGTTTGCGGTAGCTTTGAGTACGCTGTTATTCCTGTAACTCAGGAACACAGCCTTGTCAAAGGCGAAACAATCGCTCCAACATGTACTGCACCAGGCTATACAATTTACACTTGTTCAGCTTGCGGTACAACAGTAAATAAAGATGAAAAAGAAGCTAAAGGTCATAGCTTTGAATGGATCATCGATGAAGAAGCAACCTGTGGTGCGGATGGTAAAAAGCACGAGAAGTGCAAAGTTTGTGATGCGACTCAGAGTCTTGATACTGAAATCCCTGCAACAGGCGAGCACAATTACACATCAGCAATTACCAAAGAAGCTACCTGTGAAGAAGATGGTGAAGAGACCTTCACTTGCTCAGGTTGTGGTGATAGCTATACAGAGAAGATTGTTTCTCCCGGTCATAAATTCGTGTGGTTAACCGACAAAGAAGCAACATGTGGTGCAGATGGTAAAAAGCACGAGGAGTGTAGCGCTTGCGGGGAAACACGTAGTGCCGATACAGTGATTCCTGCTACAGGTAACCACCGCTACACATCAAAGGTAACCGATCCCACTTGTACAGAAAAAGGTTATACAACATACACTTGCGCTTGCGGTGATACATATACTGCTGACGAGAAAAATGAACTCGGTCACACAGGCGGTACAGCAAACTGTAAGGATAAAGCTGTCTGCACAAGATGTGGCAAAACTTATGGCGATGTTAATACTGCAAAACATAAGACGGTTGTAACGGATAACGCTGTACCGGCTACCTGTATATCAACAGGTCTTACAGAAGGCTCACATTGTAGTGCTTGTAATGTGACGATTGTTGCTCAGACAGTTACAAAGATGCTTGATCACGAGTACACATCAGTAACCACAAAACCTGCTACACACCTTGAAAAAGGTATAGAGACATATACCTGTTCAACTTGCAGTGATACTTACACTGAGGATATTGCAAAGCTCATAGATCATACTTATACTCCCGTTGTAACCGATCCCACTTGTACAGAAGGCGGTTATACAACATACACTTGCGCTTGCGGTGATAACTATAAGACTGATGAAAAAGCTGCTAAAGGTCATAGCTTTGAATGGATTATCGATGAAGAAGCAACCTGTGGTGCGGATGGTAAAAAGCACGAAAAGTGCAAAGTTTGTGATGCGACTCAGAGTCTTGATACTGAAATCCCTGCAACAGGTAATCACAGCTACACATCAGCAATTACTAAAAAAGCTACTTGTGAAGAAGATGGGGAAAAGACCTTCACTTGCTCAGGTTGTGGTGATAACTACACAGAGGTTATTGAAGCTTCAGGTCACACTTACACTTCCGTTGTAACAAAGCCAACTTGCACAGAAAAGGGTTATACAACTTACACTTGCGCTTGCGGTGATAACTATAAGACTGATGAAAAAGAAGCTAAAGGTCATAGCTTTGAATGGATCATCGATAAAGAAGCAACCTGTGGTGCGGATGGTAAAAAGCACGAGAAGTGCACTGTTTGTGATGCAACTCAGAGTTTTGATACGGAAATCCCTGCAACAGGTAAACATAACTACACATCCGAAATAACTAAAAAAGCTACTTGTGAAGAAGATGGTGAAAAGACCTACACTTGCTCAGGTTGTGGTGATAACTACACAGAGGTTATTGAAGCTTCAGGTCACACTTACACTTCCGTTGTAACAAAGCCCACTTGCACAGAAAAGGGTTATACAACATACACTTGCGCTTGCGGTGATAACTATAAGACTGATGAAAAAGCTGCTAAAGGTCATAGCTTTGAATGGAT
>JAZQUF010000138.1:0-3973 GCA_045631165.1 Acutalibacteraceae bacterium | reverse complement strand
GCCATCTCCATAACTACCGCCACCAATACCGGCCGCATCGTTACCACAGGTTGCCGTTACTACACCGCCATTGATGGTTATATTACCGCCATTTTTTTTGTTTCCTCCGCCGATACCTGCTCCGCCTTTAACGGTGTTTTTAGCGATTATAGTACCGCCGTTTATAACAATCGTTCCGGTGCCACTATCATGGTATCCACTTCCGATTGCTGCGGATTCTTTTGATGATGTAGCGGTAAGAGTTCCTTCCCCACCTATAATTACAGTTGCATTCTCCGGAACGGAAAGTGCAGCATAAGTCGATCCGGTTGACATCGCATTGCTTCCAACCAAGGTCAGATCGGCTGTCGCACCACCATTTACACGGAAGCAATATCCATTTCGGCTGATAGAAACATTATTCAGAATAACGGTTGCAGACCCGCTTGATACTTCCACATAGTTAGATGTTGTTGTACCCGTAATCTGAATCAGTTCACCAGCCATATAGTCCTTGCTTCCGCCCTCGAAGCCTGCATAAGTTACAGTTAAAGTCGAATCGTCTTTTTGGCTTACAACAACAGAACCGATACTGATGTCAATGTTTTCAGAATTCTTAAAAAGTACTGTAAAATCCTTTGAGCTGCTTTCAATTGTTGCACGGATTACAGCCTCACCAGAGTAGGATGCTTTCAAGGTGTTGCCGTTTATGGTTGCACCTGTGCTGCCTGCATCAACCACAGACCAGGTAATATCATTATAACCTGCGTTATCGTCTTTTACAGCCTTGCTTGGCAGGTTTACATTTGTGTTGATTAAAGCGGCTTCAAGTACGCTAATGTTTATATCCGTTGCACCGCAACGGGAACAAGCCGCAGGCTTGCCGAAAGTTGCCGCAACCATATTGTGACCGAGCACTTCACCCTGAGTTATACCGCAATACTTACAGGTTTGAGGCAACACACAGGTTGCTGCATTCCAACCATGTGCATCAGCCACAGGCTCGCCCTGCGTAGCTCCACAGTTCTTACAGGTCTCTGGGGCAGAACAAGTTGCTGCAGCATAATTATGACTTGCAGTCTCTTTATGAGCAGAGTTAATAACACAGGTACGGGTATGTGTTCCGTCACCGTTGTCAGACCACGCACCGTATGTATGGCCTTTGTATCTTTTTACCTCCAGTGTATATGTCCACGTCATAGTATAACCGCCGACAGATGTTGACTCGGTAAAATCGAAGGTCTTATAATAATCCGATTCACAGTCTACTCCGTCGAAGGTAACAGTTTTGGGGTCACTCCACCAAGTACCGCCACCGGCTGAAAGTGCTGCCTTATATGTGTACTTATACTTTCCGTCAGCAACCTTGGTCAGTGATTGTTCGTAAAAGCCACTGCCATATTCACCAAGCTCTTCTGTTTCTCCCTTCCATTCTCTCACTAAATTCGTGATTTTAAAAGAGATTTTTGCTGTTTCATCATAATCATACGCCGCACTTGCAGGCATAATTGCTATTGGAAGCATTGTCACAACCATTAAGATTGAGAGAACGATTGATAAAAATTTTTTCATAGTTTATTCTCCTTTCGGGAAAGTGTTTTGGGTGTGTATCTGAAGTTCATCGAAAACACTTTGCACCGCCTCTTTTGCAACGGTTGCAAAATCAATTTTTTCGATAAAGCTGATTGCCTCGGTGATTTTTTCATCTTCCGCCTTATAAATACGCAGAAGCATTGTTACAAGTCTTTTCGCTTTTGCCTCAATAGTGAAATACATATCACAGGGTACGGTCATATATGCCCTCATTATACCCATTGAAGCAATTTCCGTTTCGTAGAAGTCATTCCACGTAAATTTTTTAAAGGTTTCACTGAAGGAATCATACATCATATCGGTTCTTCGTTTAAGAACCTCTTCACTTGTTTTCGGCATTGAATAGCCTGAAAGGTAAAGGTTACGCATATCCTCATTCATTTCAGCCATATAAAGCTGTAAAACCCCATTGGCAATCAGGATAAGCACTTTATCGTCGGTGAGCTTTTTCGATACACGGTCAGATGCTGAAGAAACACCGTCAAGGAATTTTGTCACCAACAGGCACAGAATTTCCTCTTTGCTGTTCATTACATAAAGTATCTTTGACTTAGGAACACCGGACAGCTTTGCAATGTCGGTTATTTTTGTTCGCTCATAGCCTTTCTGAATGAACAAAGCTGTTGCGGCTGTGAGGATTTTTCTGTGTAATGCTTTGGTTTCTGCTTCACTTCTAAAATTTGACAAATCATCGCTCCTTTCAAAAGGGTTTAGCATAAAGTAAACCCGGGTACAGTTTAATTTTATTATATTTATCAGAGGGTGCATTGTCAATAAAATACGAAAAAAAAGAACAATATTTTTAATAAATTCCAACCGCTGAGGATTTTACTTTCCGATTGAAATTAAGATTAAAAAAACACATTTTATTATTATGGTTAGAGATAGCTTTGAGGGGCGAAGTCGGATTTAATGACAAGGGTGCTCATAGAAAATAAAAACGGTGACGGACACGACTTCAGAATAATATTAATACAGTATATCTGTTTCGCACAGGCAAAATTTCTTACTTAAAAAATCTTCTCCGACAAAGGAAAAAATTCACACCATATAATCCAAGAGTTGTTGCAACTAACCACAACATATTGTATGATTTTTTTGAATTTTGCTCTGTATTCGATGGAAATTTTTAAAATGACCAAGTGTATTATCCAAGAAGATTAACGTATAAAAGGCATTTTTAACACTAAAAGTAAGCACGACCTACAACTGTAAGCCGTGCTTTGCTATATCAAATTCAAACGCCAATTAAATTTTAGCTGTATATCAATTCACTGCACACAATCTCTCTTGCCTGTTCCTGAATATTGCTCATTCTCTGTGCCCATTCAAGTTGGTCTTGTTCTTTGAGTTCTTCTGTGACACCTTCTGCCTCTTTCATCCGCTCAATCAGAAGGTCATACATTTCATTTGCCTGACGGTCAATATCTGCAAGATAAGGCCAAAGTGTGCATTTGGTTACCATAAGCATAAAAAGACCTCGTTTGTTGCGCTCAAGGTAGTTTTTGTGCATCATTCCCCATTTGCCTACAATGATATCTGCTTGTTCAGGCGGCAGGATGATATTAGGAATTTTAAAGTCGCCAACCTGTCGATAAGTTATCTTTGTTTTGCTTGCCATAATTCTGTCCTCCTTATTTTTCATAAGTATCAATGAGCTTTAAAAGTAATTCGTCAACATCCTCGGTAGGTAAATCCTCCGCCAAAAGCATATTGCGAAACTCATTCATACCATTGATTAGTAAATTGCATTCGAAGCTGTCGAGTTTAATTTTGATTTTCTTAATGAACATAAAATTTTACCTCCTTGTTTTTTGTAACTACATTGTACAAGGCGACTCGACTTTTGTCGAATGTGCGAGATTATTATTTTACAAAAGTATCATATGCGAATCTCGCACCGAACCTGAATCCGGAAATAAAACCGTCAGAAATGCTGATACTTGAAAACTCATTATATGCACTCACATAATTTGAGAACAGCACTTTTTCTTCTTCAGATAGCTTTGAGGTTAATTCTTCTTCTTTCTTTGCAAGCTCACTCAATTTCTTTTTGAGCTTTGGTGTGAGTTCTGTGGTAAGCTCCTGCGGTTCAAGGTTCCCGTAGAATAATTCTTCTATTATATTTGACATTATGTATTCCTCCGTGTATGAGGAAAATCTATATAGTACGGTGAATGTGTGTTGCCGGAGAATTGAACTTGTGTTATGAATATCCGCACCATATTGAGTATTCATAAGGGATTTGACCTGTGAATACTCAATTTTTTTGCTTAAAACAGAGGTTTGTATATAGTTTGATATAGTTTTTATGTATCGTCGCATTCCTTTCGGAGTGCGACTTTTTGTTTGGCTATATACGGGTTTTAGGGCTGTCCCTAACAAGTAGAATTTGTATGCA
>JAZQUF010000137.1:0-1860 GCA_045631165.1 Acutalibacteraceae bacterium | reverse complement strand
GCTGTGCAGTGTTCTTGCAGATTTGCACAACTCAGGTATGGAGGTTGTTCTCGTAACCTCGGGTGCTATCGGTGTCGGTGTGGGCAAGCTCGGACTCAAGGAAAGACCAAAGGATATTCCCGGCAGACAGGCTGCTGCAACAGTAGGTCAGTGTGAGCTGATGTTTATGTATGATAAGCACTTCGGTGAAAACGGTGTAAAGACAGGTCAGCTTCTCATCACTAAAAGCGACATCGAAAATGATAAGCGCAGAGAAAACCTTGAAAATACCTTCGAAAAGCTCTTTGAATATGAAGCTATTCCTATCGTAAACGAAAACGACAGCGTTGCAACTGAAGAAATTGTTTATGGCGATAACGACTCTCTTTCAGCAATTGTTGCAAGACTCATAAAGGCTGACGCTCTTATTATCCTTTCAGATATCGACGGACTTTTCGACGATAACCCCAACGAAAATCCTGATGCAAGACTCATCCCCGTTGTAAAGGAAATCACCGAGGATATCAAGGCTCTTTGCGGCGGTGCAGGTACCAACAGAGGTACAGGTGGTATGATAACCAAGATTCACGCTGCTGAAATTGCCACCGAGGCAGGTATACCCACAGTTGTAATGAACGGCACAGCTCCCCAGGATATATACAAGCTCATAGACGGCCACAGTATCGGCACGCTCTTTACAGCAAAATAAAGGAGAATTAATATGGATATTTTATCAAAGATTCTGGCTTTACTTTTTTCGATTATCACAGCCCTCGGCATACTTCCTGAGACCATCCCTGCTGATGTAACCCTGCCGAGACTTGAAGGAGACGATGTTGTGTTTTCCACCGACTGCTACGATTTCGGATATGACAACGGCAGATTTTCAATTGCTCTTGACGGCAGAACAATGTTCAGTGACGCTGTCAGCGAGGTCAGACTCAATGATAAAACTATTTCATCTGCTTCCTACGAAGGCTTCAGTCTTGAGACTGTGGCTGTAAACGATGTGCGAGGCAAGGGTACAAGCCTCACTGCTACCCTTGAGGGTGCAGGTCTTCCTATAATGAAGCAGCACTTCACCTTTTATGACGATGCAAAATACCTCCTTATAAGCACTGAGCTTGTGGCACAGGAGGGTGAGGTAGCATCGAACTACATAGCACCCATAGTTATAAGACACGGCAATATTCAGAATTCAGCTCCTCGTTATACAAACTTCCTTAAAACTCCCTTCGACAATGACGGCTGGGCAAAGTTTGAAGTTTCAAGCGTTATGGAAAATGCTCTTGCCCACGAGGTAGGCGCATTCTTTACCCCTGATAATAAAGAGGGTCTTATAATCGGCTCCGTGACTCACGATACATGGAAATCAGCCGTTGAATACAAAAGCAAAATGGCAGCTATAGACGAGGTTTATGTCTATTCGGGTGCCAACACAGCCCTTACCCGTGACCAGTCACCCCACGGTACGGTACACGGCGAAAGCATATCTTCAGCAGTATTTCTTGTAGGCTTCTATGAAAACTGGAAGGACGGTATGAATGAGTACGCGAGAATAAACACAACCTTCACACCTAAGCGTGCAGCTGTTTCTTCGGGTAATCCTATCGGCTGGAACAGTTGGGGCTCAATCCAGAGCGACATAAATTTTGAAAGTGCAATCGCAACCTCAGACTACATAAAAGAAAACCTTCAGGATACATATAAGGATGAAGAAAATGTAGTATATGTAAACCTTGACTCCTATTGGGATAATATGAGCGATGAACAGCTTCGTGCCTTTGTTGAGCATTGTGAAGCTAACGGACAGGTGGCAGGCATCTACTCTTCACCCTTTATTCTCTGGTGGGATGAATACGGTATGCAGGTCAACAATGT
>JAZQUF010000136.1:0-7915 GCA_045631165.1 Acutalibacteraceae bacterium | reverse complement strand
CAGCCTCTCAATCTTACAGGTACAACTGAGAAGTTTGACATCGTTTGCCGCGTATCAGGCGGTGGCGTAACAGGCCAGGCTGGTGCTATCCGTCACGGTCTTTCAAGAGCTCTTCTTCAGTATGACGAAGAACTCCGTGGTTCACTCAAGAAGGCTGGATTCCTTACTCGTGACCCCAGAATGAAGGAAAGAAAGAAGTACGGTCTCAAGGGCGCTCGTCGTGCACCTCAGTTCTCAAAGAGATAATCAGTTTATCGCTTATTACACACTTCCGAATTTTCGGAGGTGTGTTCTTTTTTGTCAGCCACTTCGGGTCCTCACAGCATAGCTGTTGCGGTCACAGCTAAAAACATTCCACCGGAATTTTTTCTTAACGCTGCGACAGTTCTCAAAGAGATAATTTATCCCGAATGGGATTTTATCAGACTCCTCTGCTATGCAGGGGAGTTTCTTTTTTGTTGTTTATTTGTTGTGTACGCGACCAACCTTGTACCATAGGCAAAAAATAAACCGCCCCGAAAGGCGGTTATAATATCAAAAACTTATATTTATTCAATTGTAAATTCTACTGCAACATTGATTTTTTCACTTCTGAGTTTAAAAACTGTGTAAGATATTATCAGACGATATTCACCTGCGGGCAAGTAGGATAACGTATCATCGTTGCAGAGCAAACCGCTGTCAGCGCCAGTAGCTTCGGGCGGCACTATAAAACTATCATTGTCAGATTGAAAACCGAAATCTGTGTCAAGTTGGTATTCAGTATCAACCCAAGAGTCCCCCTCTTTCTTTTCGATAGCTTCAAGTTCAGGATCACTGATGAATTTGCCGGTGTTGTTTTTTACAATAAAACTGATAAAGCCAACCTCTGTTTCACCGTCACTCCATTCGTTTACTTGATAATGCATTTTAACTTCAACACTATTAACATCAGCTGGAACAAACAATGTCATTATTATTGCAAAAATGATTGATATTGTGCCGAAAATCTTTGACATAGTGCAATCTCCTTAATCAGTTAAGATTTGGTATTTCTCCTGACTCAATAGTAGCACAACTTATATATTTTGTCAATTCGGTTTTCACGGCGCTGTCACAGTAAAATATGCATATGCCACTTCGTTTGAGCTTTTTCTGTTACGAATAGTGAAAGGAATAACTACCCTGTATTCACCCTCGGACAGAGTCTTGCCCATATCCATACCCGAAAAGCTGATTGTGTCTTTAAAGGTGCTGAAAACTGAATATGTAGTGGATTCCTCAGTGAAGCAGTCATAAGCCCCTGCCACTACCCATTCACCGTCTTCAAGCCTTTCAATGCGGGTAACTCTTGGGTCGCCTATCTCGTTAAAGGTTTTGTTTTCTGCAATAACCGTGATTTGTGTTGTCTCAGTGGTTACATCTTCAACCACATAAGGCTGAAAGTTAGCAGGATTACCGATAATAAGCAATGTGAGAATACCTGATATGCCCCACAAAAAGAAGCTGCGTATTTCGTCAAAAAGATTGAATTTGATTGCTGATGAAGTCATATTTTGCCTCCTTTATAAATTTTTTCAGGACATGGTACCTTTGTCCTTGATTTGATAATATCACAAGGCTTATCTTTTGTCAAGATATATTTTGTATGACAAAATATAGTTTATGCAAAAATATCTTTGACTTATTACTTTTAATATGATACAATAATAAAAAAGTCGGAAAGGATGATGTAGCTTTGCTTAATACAGACAGCTTCAAACGTGGTACAGTTGACCTTGTAGTTCTGAGCGTACTGACAGAAAAAGATATGTACGGCTATGAGATAGTAAAAGCTGTAAAGGATAAAAGCAATGGTAATTATGAAATCCCCTTGGGTACTCTCTATCCTGCGCTTTACAGATTTATCGAAAACGGCTATCTTTCAGACAGAGATGAAATAGTAAACAAGCGTCTTCGCAAATACTATCACCTTGAAGAAAAAGGTAAGGAGTTTTACAAGGCTTTGCTTCTGGAATATGAAAAAATATCAGCAGGTGTCAATCTTATAACTAAGGCGGTGAGCGATAGTGAATAAAACTGAACTCAAAGAATACTATAAGGAAATTGAAAAGCTTTTAATTTGCAGCCGCAAAGACAAGTCTGCCTTTATGTCGGAGCTGAAAGCTAATATCGAGGACTACATATCCGATACAGGTAAAAGTGATATTGAAAGCATTAAAACCGAATTCGGTACACCTGAGGTAATTGCTGAAAGCTTTCTTTCAAATGCAAATGCTCTTGCAATCAGAAAGAAGCTCAACATAAAAAAGTGCATTATAATTGGTCTTATAGTTGCGCTTGCGGTGTATATAGGCTTTGTGATTATCAGTCTTATTGACGTCCACACTGAGGCTCACGGCTATATGGAAGAGGGCGTTGTGATAATAAATACATTAACAGGAGATGATGCATCATGAAAAAAATAATTGCGTTCTTACTTTCTTTGATTATATTTACAGTACCTATCTTCAGCTTATCATCCGCATATGCACAAACAGATAAAGAATACTTTGACGATGGCTCATATATTACCGTAACCTATGCCTGTCCGCCTTTATCTGACAGTCCCAACGGTGACGAAGCTTGCGACGAGGAAGATTATACCGACATCTCAGGAGAAAGTTCAATTTCTTTAATGAGAAAAATTATCCGTTGGCTGAGAGATTTATTGAACAGACTTTTTGCTAAACAACATACTCAGCAAACTCAGTATACTAAAAGCGGATATAAATACTGTAACTACTTCGACAGTAACGGCAACCTGCTGTGGTCAGTATATCTCAAGGGCACATTTGTATATAGCAGCAAAGAGGCTGTATGTATAGCAAGTGAAATAGGTACGATAATCGTTGATTCCGATTGGGAGCTTGAGTCAAGTGAATGTACAGAAGATGGAGATTCAGCCATCTGTAGCTTTGCTATGAGACAGTGTAAGCTGGGTGTACCACTTAAGCTTATTGAAAAAGAGATCAGATTAACCTGCGACAAAAACGGAAACGTGAAATAATTTCCGAAAGAGAGGTAAAATCATGGAGAAATTCAGATGGTGCTTTATCGGTGCAGGTGACCTTGCCCGTACAGTTGCAAATCAGCTTAATAAAAGTGGCAGACACGAGGTAGTCTCCGTATACACGAGAAATTACGATAAAGGTGTTACTTTCGCAGAAAAGCACGGTGCTAAGGCCTACCCCACCCCTGAAGAAGCAATAACAGCCGACGGTGTTGACGGTGTATACATCGTTACCCCACACAGCTCCCACTACAAATATGCAAAGCTGTCTCTTGAGCTCGGTAAACCCGTTTTGTGCGAAAAGGCCTTCACTGTCACTGCCGAGGAAACAGATGCGCTTATTACTCTTGCTAAAGAAAAAAATATTTATCTTTGCGAGGCTATGTGGACCTGGTTTTCAGAAGCTGCCAATAAGACTAAAGAGTGGATTGACGAAAACAAGCTCGGTAGAATTCATAGTGCAGATTTCACCTATCACGTGAGAACCATTGACCGCAAAGGGCGTCATACAGACCCTAAAAGAGCTGCGGGTGCTCTCCTTGACATTACAATTTACCCTATAACCTACGCTTATCGTTTGTGGGGTATACCTGTGGAAATTGAAAGCGTGGGTGTAATAAAAGGCGGTATCGACCACAGTGAGGAGATAGCCTTCACCTATTCTGACGGCTTCAAGGTCAATATCAGCGCCTCGGTTGCTGACTTCAAATCCCTCGAGAAAATGTCTATAAAGGGTGAAAACGGCGAAATCAAAGCACCGTTTTATCACTGTTGCAATAGTGTGACTTACAAGGAAAGCTTCTTCAAAAAAGAGGTTTTCAAAGGTAGCGGACCAAAGTTTAATTCCTACCTAGATGAATTTGACACTGTGGCAAAGGAAATCCGCGAGGGTCTGACTGAAAGCAGAATGGTACCTCTCAGGGCAACCTCAGATGTTATGCACATTCTTGATGAAATAAGAAGACAGATTGGATTGGAGTATCCTGTGCTGGAATAAAACTAAAAGTCCCTCATAAGAGGGACTTTTCTATTGTCACGGCAAAGCACTCACCCGCCGTCTTAGTTATAATGTAACTGATCTTATTATGCTGAAAGAGCCGTAGGCAATATTGCCGTCGGGATATTTATAATATCTTCTGACCTTGAAATAATAGGTCTTACCCTTTTCAAGGTTTTTGACAGTGTAACTGTGTTTGGTTGTAGTTATGACCTTTTTATAGCCCGACTTTTTGCTTGTCGAATAATAGAGCTGATAACCTGTCTGCCCGACTGTGTTAGACCATCTGAGAGTTACACTGTTACTTGTTGTTTCAGGGACTACAAGGTTCAAAGGAGACATAGTGTGCAACTCTGTTTCTGCACTATATTTGCCGTATACATACTTTTCACCGTCGTAGTTTACTGCTCTGACCTTATATCTGCCGTCACTGATATTGGTTGTATAGGTGTCAGCACCGCAATAGACTCTTGTCCACTTTTTATTATAATCATCCCACCAATAAACCTTATAATATCCTGCACCCTCAACAGCATTCCAGGTGAGCTTGTTGTCATTACCCTTTTGTTGGTGCTTAAGACCTGTTACCTTGCCAAGCTTTGAAACAGGCTTTGTTATAACAGCATAATCAATGTATTGATTTTTTATCATATCAAAGTTTACATAACCCAAAGTAACATTTGGGCAGTCTTTGACAAACACATCATAATCTTCTACTGAGATTTTTATATTATGCTTCTTTTCCACACTAGGGAAAGTTATTTTTTTTAGATTAGGACATTTGAAAGCTATGAGATCTCCTCTGTATCTATTGAAATCTGTGAAATCGGCAGGATAGACAATCTCTTCAAGTGAATCACACCAATCCATCTGACAAACTACATTCGTAAATGTAATCTTCTTTAAGCTTTTACAACCTTCAAAAGCATATTTGCCAATGCTTGTAACACTTTCAGGAATATATACATTTTTTACTTTTGTTCCACAAAAAGCATAGTAACCTATAACTTTAAGGGTTTCGGGCAAGCTTAGATTACTTATGTCGGCGCTGTAAAAAGCATAACTGCTTATAGTTTCAAGACCCTCAGGAAAATTTATACTGCTGACAGCAGTTTGATAAAAAGCATATTTTCCTATCTTTTTCAGGTTATCCGACATAATTACTCTTTTGAGATTTTCACAATCCGCAAAAGCATAGTCACCTATTGTTTCGAGACTTTCAGGTAAAACAACTGTTCTGAGCTCGGTCATAAATTTATAATATCTATAATTACCTAAAAAGGCGCAGTGACCTATTTCGGTTATACCTTCTTCGATTATAAGTGTTTTAACCTTTTGCATATAGGAGAAGTCTTCTGTTATCTCAAAATCGTCATCGTCTGCACCGTCAAATTCTTCATAGTCTTCGCCGTAATAATATTTACCGCACTTACCTAAAAAGTCATCAGGTATCTTGCCTTCGCCTCTTATGTGAAGTGTACCCGTCACTTCGTCAAAGTGATATTCAATATTGCCCTCTTCGTTAACTTTTTCCCAAACAGCACTTGAGGATACTGCGAGGCAGAGTATTGAAATAACTGTGACAGCTAATAGTAAGCTTAACTTTTTTATAATTTTCATAATATTTCCCCCTTGGGTTTCTGCTTCCAATATATACCTGATATGTGTAATCTGAATGTAATATTTTTTAATATTTACGGCAGAGTTGTCGGAAGACTCGGCGGCTCCATCAAACGCCCGAAGGGCGTTTGAAAGAAAAGCGACAGCTTTTCTTGGGGCGAAGTCAAAGACTTCGCCTATGGAGCCGCCTCTCACTGCTACCGCAGACTTACCTGTGTACCAACAAAAAAAGCCTCCCACTTTTTTAGTGAGAGGCTTAGTTTTGCTATATTGTACTATCAAACAAGTTCGATGATGCACATTTCAGCAGCATCGCCACGACGGGGGCCTGTTTTGATAATACGGCAGTAACCGCCGTTTACGTCCTTATACTTAGGGCCGATTTCATCAAAGAGCTTCTTAACAACATCTTTCTTTGTGATGTATGCGAAAGCCTGACGCTTATTGTGAAGTGAAGCATCCTTGCCGAGAGTAATCATCTTCTCAGTCATGCTGCGAACTTCTTTTGCCCTTGTAACGGTGGTTTCAATGCTACCATTTTCAAGAAGATATGTTACCATACCTCTGAGCATAGCGTTTCTGTGATCAGTAGGTCTACCGAGTTTTCTGGTACCTGCCATTAGAAATCACTCCTTTACCGTTAAATGAATTTGTTTATTCGTCTTCACTACGAAGATCAAGGCCGAATGAATGAAGCTTATTGATAACTTCATCAAGAGACTTCTTACCAAGGTTACGAACCTTCATCATCTCTTCTTCAGTCTTATTGATAAGATCTTCTACTGTGTTGATGCCTGCACGCTTCAAGCAGTTGAATGAACGTACTGACAAGTCAAGTTCCTCAATAGTCATCTCGAGGATTTTTCCCTTGGTATCCTCGCACTTGTCGACCATTATCTCTGTATCGTATGCCTCACCTGAGAGGTCGCCGAACAGAGCGAGATGCTCGTTGAGAAACTTGGCACCGAGTGAAACAGCTTCTGTAGCTGAGATTGTACCGTTTGTCCACACTTCGAGTGTGAGCTTGTCAAAACCAATGTCCTGACCGACACGGATGTCATCAATTGTGTAGTTAGCCTTGAGAATCGGTGTGTAAATTGAGTCAATTGCAATTACACCGATAACGGGCTGCATGAGCTTTTTGTTCTGCTCTGCTGATACATAACCACGACCCTTAGCAACAGTAAGCTCCATACTAATGTGAGCGTCCTTATCAAGTGTGCAGATATGATGATCAGTATTGATGATTTCCACTTCCGAATCGCACTTGATGTCGCCGGCTAAAACTTCGCCTTCGCCGCTTGCATCAATGTACACTGTTTTGGGTCCTTCACCATGAATCTTGAGGATAACGCTCTTAAGATTAAGAATGATTTCTGTAACATCCTCTTTTACACCGGGGATGGTTGAGAACTCATGAAGTACGCCGTCAATTTTCACGCTGGTGATTGCGTAGCCGGGAAGTGATGAGAGAAGAATTCTTCTAAGGCTGTTGCCTAATGTCACACCATAGCCACGCTCTAACGGTTCAACGACTATCTTACCGTAGGTACCGTCAGCTGCTAATTCTGCAGTTTCGATTCTGGGCTTTTCAATGCCTATCATGCAAAACCCTCCTTATTAATTTGTGGATGTGTTTTACGCTGTAAAATCAAGTCTATTATTTAGAATAGAGCTCGACGATAAGGTGTTCTTCAACGGGAGTTGAAATCTGATCACGCTCGGGAAGAGCGAGCACCTTAGCTTCAAGATTGTCACGGTTAAGGTCAAGCCATGCGGGGATGGGTCTTGATGCATTAGCTTCAAGAACAGTCTTAATCTTAACGCTGTCACGGCTCTTGGCTTTGATTGAGATTACATCACCGGCCTTGAGAAGGTATGAAGGAATATCAACCTTTTTGCCGTTTACTGTGAAGTGAGCATGAACAACAAGCTGTCTAGCTTCTGCTCTTGATGAAGCCCAACCAAGTGTGTATACTACGTTATCAAGACGGCTTTCGCAGATACGAAGAAGGTTATGACCTGTTACGCCTGCCTTCTTTTCAGCCATAATGAAGTACTTATGGAACTGACCTTCCTGGATACCGTAATAACGTCTAGCCTGCTGCTTCGCACGAAGCTGAAGGCCATACTCAGAATTCTTTTTGCGGCTCTGACCATGCTGGCCGGGAGCATAAGAACGACGCTCAAAAGCACACTTGCCTGTATAGCATCTGTCACCCTTTAAAAAGAGTTTCTTACCCTCACGGCGGCACATCTTACATACC
>JAZQUF010000135.1:0-12343 GCA_045631165.1 Acutalibacteraceae bacterium | reverse complement strand
GGTTATGCTCTCGCCAAGGGTACAAGGCAGGCTGTAGCTGAAAAAGGACTTCTCGGTGCCATAAGCGGACCTTTTTCATCGGCGAGTGTGGGCATTATGGCAGCGGTGCTCAGCGGACTTGTGGTGAGCCTCTTTGCCAAGCCGAAGGATAAGTAAAGAGATAAACTATAGCGTGCGGAGTGAAATCTGCACGCCTGTGCTTTTTCAACCTGCAGTTGAAAAATATCGTTTGCAAGGTTATTGTAAGCATAAAGGTTATATGTTATACTCTAACTGAGCTCAAAAAGGTATGCTTCACAATAAAGGAGACATATAATGAATATTGGAAAGAAAATCAGAGAATTACGTAAGCAAAGAGGAATTACTCAGGATCAGTTAGCGGAGAGTATAGGTGTTTCCTTTCAGGCTGTGAGCAAATGGGAAAATAATATTGCTCTTCCTGATATTACTTTAGCTCCGATTCTGGCAAGTTATTTTGGAGTATCTATAGATGAGCTGTTTGATTTCAGTGACAGCAAGATTCAAGCAGAAATAGAAAGTATTGCGGAAGAAGTGCGTAAATACATAGAAAGTGACCCGGAACAAGGAAGAAAGATAATCGAAAACGGTTTGAAAAAATATCCGGACAACGCTGTATTACTCAACAGTTTGCTTTATCTTTTGGATTATTTCGAGAAACCCGATGAGACAATAGCAGTGGCAAATAGAATTATTGAAACAACTGTGCGTAATGATTTGAAATATGATGCTTTTCGTTTTCTTGCTTATGCGTATAAGGTAAAAGGTGATGTGAACAGTGCCAAAGCTTCTATTGAGCAAATTCCTGAAATATACTTTAACAAGCTGACAGAAATGGCTTATCTTTTGTCGGGAGATGAAAAACATAAAGCCGCTGAAAAACAGAAAAGAGTATCATTTGAAAACCTGATTCAGATGATGTGGAAAATCGCTGAGTATTACGAAGAAGCAAGGGAGTATGACAAAGCAATCAAAGAAACTCAAAAAGCCGTACAGCTTATTGAAATAATTGAAGAAAGTCAGTTTGATGTTTATGTAGATTTTTTCAATAAAAAGATTAAAGATTTCTCTGAGTATATCAAATGAAAAAGAAGCTACGGTTCGCCGTAGCTTCTTTCTTATGTGTATTTATTTACTGATAATTACTCTCCACAGCCTCGCCTACAGCTCTGAGAAGTGAATCATCGTGAGTTGAAGGCAGGTCGCAGTTGTAATGCCATATCATAACTCCGCCAAAACCGTTTTTAATGCAGTAATCAGTCTTCTGTGCGATTACATCAGGGGTGTTGAACCAGAAATCCTTGTCTGTTTCTTCGCAGTGATACCAACCGTCATCTGTCATTTTATCATAACAACTGTTGTAGCCGTACCAATAGGTGGACATATCTGTGGGCCTTGAATAGAAGGGGAGCCCCACATTAACCTTTTCTGAGGGCATACCTTTAAGTCCTAACTGTCTGATCTGTTCGAGGGTGCCTTCATAGGTGGCGTGTCTGCCCTCTGAATCAACAAAGTCGTAAGACATAAGCTCAAAAGTGTCGATGGCTTCAATAGCCGCGTTGGTGAATTTTATATTCCATGCGTTGCCTGCAACACCGAGAGTGTATTTTTCGCCAAGTGCTTTATCAAGGGAAACAAGGAACTTGTTGTAATAGTGCCAGGCTTTAAGTGAAATGGGGTACTCATAGTCGAAGTGAACACCATCAAAATCATATTTCTCGAGTACGTCTATTATATTGTCTTCAAGCATGCCGCTTTCGAAGGCTTTGTTGTGTTCATCACTCTGGGCCTCCATCTGTTCCTCCCATACATCCGAGTTGGTTATACCCCAGGGGCCAAGAAGATTGAGGGTGAGATGTATATCACGGTCCCCGATGGCAGTGCGTACCTTTGTCAGAACAGTTTCCATTTTTGTTTCGTCATATTCAATTTCGCCCTTGCTGTTGAAGGTAGCACATTCAAACAGTATAACATCGGTGACAATGTCGAAGTCTTCCTCATATACATTGCCTCCCCAATACATAATGGCATCGCCTCTTATGTAAGTTGTGACTTTAAAATCATCAACCTTTCCTGTGCCGAGTCCGTCGCTGATACCCAGAAAGCTTGATATAACAGTTAATAAAGCTGTAAAGAAACCGATAACTCTTTTAAAAAATATAATCATAAAACTTTCTCCCTTCTTCTGTTTGCTTATATTATACAGTGCTTGGAATATAATTACAATAAAATTTGAGATTCTTCAGATGAAATTTTCCTGTGGGATAAAAAAGAAGCTACGGAGAAAACCGTAGCTTCTTGAAGTTTTTATGGATTTAATTATGCTACGGTTTCTGAGATGAAGTCTGCGTCGTAGCTTGCGCATGAAACGTAGTTTTCTCTTTCGTCTGCGTTCTTCATCTTTTTCTTTTCGATAATCTTTGTAACTGCATAGTAAACAGCTGCGATAGCTGCAACAACAGCAAGGATAATAGCAACAACTTTAGCGATCTTCTTGAAAGTTTCCATTTTATGTTCCTCCATAAATTTTAAGTATGGCTAATTATAACATTTATATAGTGTGTTGTCAATGTTTTACCACTATATTTTGACTAAATTTTATCAGTAGGTTACTGTGTATTCACCGTAGAAGTCACCGTGACCCTCAACTGTCATTGTAAAGCCCATCATTGAACCTGAACCGCGCATCTGCTTAACTTCCATATAGTTTTTGGTGTAGGTCATTCTACCCTGACTGTCAAAGTTAGCTGTTACATATACGCCCGAGTAATAAATCTCGATATAGTGAGTGGTTGCCTGAGCGGGAATAAGAGCTGTTGTGTCAACAACTTCAACGATGTTCACAAGGTTGTCTGCCTGGCCCGGATATATGTGTGCTTCATCGTTAAGATCAATTCTGAGGGTGTATCCGCCGTCTGCTGTCGGAGCTGCAGTTGCATTTTTTACAAAGCTTTCGTTGATAATACTCTGCTTATTGGGCGGGGGGAGAATTCCCATAGGAGTAACATCTGTTGCCGCGTCCACACCACCGACGAATGTATATGTAGTTGGGGGGATCTGATTTTGCTCAATAACCATATTTGCAGCCTTTTCAACAACAGTTCCACCGCTGATTTTGTCAATTGAAACATTGAGCTTGCTGACTCTGAGACAAGTGAAGTTAGGGGTTGCTTTGAGAGTGTTTATGCCATTGACATAAGCCGCGACAATCTCAGATTTTGTTGAGGGTACATTTGTAGTCGGTGCAATCTGAGTAGGTGCATCTGTGGGTACTGTTACAGGAGCTTCCCCTTGCGTTGTATTTTGAGTGGGAGTGTTAACATCAACGCCTATATCAGTTGGTGTCGGCAGCGTTGGTTGTGGCTGAGTCGGAACGCTGTCATTCCCCGGAATTATAGGTGTATTGGTAACAATCGGCGGCAGAGTTGTAGTATATTTCTGAGCTTGTTTTTCAGTCACCTGATAGGATACCAGGAATGAAAGACAGAAAAGCCACACAGCAATTGCCACTACTGATAGAATTTTCACGAGTTTTTTAAAATCCATATATACCTCTTTTTTTTGACACTTCAAGGGATACGCGTAAGGTATCCCTTGAAAAACTTACGTTTTATCTTGTGAATGTATAGCTTGAGGAAACTGAACCGCTTATCTGCATACCGAAGCTTGTAATGCCTGCAATGCCTTCAACGGGAGCCTTGACCTTCATTGAATAAGGTGAAACGACCTGATATGAGTCGAGGGTACCGTCGGCGTTGATTACAGCCGTTATGGTTGTATCTCCGACTGTGGTGAGCTGATTTTCAAGTCCTTCACCTGAGAAGTAGCCGAGAGAAGCAATGCTTGTAACAAGACCAGGATGGTAGAAAGCATCTGATACATTGGTTTCGTTGCCAAAGGATTCTTCATAGAGCTCAACCTTATATTTGTAGCCTCCTGATGAGAGCTGTGTTACGGAAACTGACTTGATGCCGTTCTTCCATGCGGTGGGATCTTCACTTCCGTATAAGTAAGCATATTCCTCATCTGAGGGATCAATATATTTTGCGAGGCTGATATATTTACCTTCATCATTTTTAGCGATAGCTTCTGTGAAGGTGAGTGTTTCGTCTGATGTTTCCTTGCCGGAAAGGGAGATATCGTTAAGCTCATCTGAGTCTCTGTCCACACCTGAAAGCTTATTTACTAATTCTATCAGACCTTCTACGTTTTTACCGCTGATTGAGGTGTTGTTAAGATAGAATTTGTCTGTGTTGTAATCAACAACAGAGGAAGCATTGACTGTAACAGTATCGGTTTCGTGCTTGGTTTTGTTGATTGATTCAACAAGATAGAGAAGCTGTGAGTTTACGCTGTGGTCGTAATGAGGATTGCCTGAGGGAAGAATTCTGAAGTTGTCAACTCTGAAGACAAGCTCATTTACAACCGGATCGGTAATAAGATCTCCGTTTTGTGTGTAGGCAAAAACAGAAAGAGACTGAATTGTGCCGGGAGTGAGTGAAACAACGGCAGAGGTGGTTGTAACATTTGTGAGTATACGGTTGAGACCTCTGTTGCTGTCGGTGTATTTAGCAAGAACTCTGTATTTTACTGCACCTTCAATTGACGGCCATGAAATAGTCTGAGCTGCACCGTCCTGAGTTACACTTATGCCTGTGGTTGAAGCAAAAACCTCATTTGAGACAGCACTCTTGATGCCTTTATCGTTCTTTGCATATATACGGTAGAGTGAACCTCTCGCTGATAAGCCTGAGTCGATATATCTGTCTGACTTTATACCTCCGGGAACAATCTCAGTCCATTGGTTTTCGTCAAAGTCAAATTTTTCAAGAACATAGGTGGTTGCCTCATTGACCTCTGTCCACTGGAGAGTTATATCGGTCTCAGTGCATCTGCCGACCGAGAGCTCGGGTCTCTGAATAATCTTCATAAAGATTGTTTCTGAAACTGCGCCATAGAGGAATACACCGCTGTTCTTAACATAAGCTGAAACTCTGAAGTTGAGACCGGGTAAGCTGCCGGTATTGCTTACGACTATTTTGTTGGTATCTGTGTGAGACAGCTTCTGGTATTCCTTTGTAGTGTTATTAAGAACATAGATTGTGTAGCCGTGAGCATTGTTTACTTCATTCCATGTAAACTGAAGTGATCCGTCAGCGAGAACCTCACCCTGTAGGTTCTTTACCTGAGTGGGAGTTGAGTAAATCGGATAGGCTTCGGAGAATGTTCCGGTTACGGTTTTTCCTGAAACCTTGGTGTAAGCTCTGACCTTAATCTGATATACCTTGCCGTCTTCAATTTCAATAGATGTTCTGTTAGTCGCTACAGTCGGGAGCTTTACTGCACTGCCTGAGGAGTAATCATAAACCTGATAGCCCTGAGCGCCTGCAACCTTATCCCAGGTAATAACAGCTTTTGTTTTTGTTATTGAAGAAATCTGAATGCCTACAACTGCAGGTAAAGTAGGAGTTACGCTTTTAGCGGAAGAAAAAGCACCATAGTATGTTTTGCTGTCAGTTTTGTAGAAGCCTCTTATTTTATAATAGTACTTTGAGCCGAGTGTAAGGCTCTTTTCTGTAAGAGAAAGGGTTGTTTTGGAATAAATAGTTTTATATTTTTTCCATGAACCTGAGCTTGTTTTTTTATAAATCTGATAACCTGAAACACTAGCCTGATTCCATGTGAGCTTAGCAGAGGTTGTGCCAGTTGAGGTGACTTTGAAAGCTTCAATTTTTGGAACTGCGGTTGTGCCCTTGACTGTTGAAGAAACTGAGCCATAGACCTTTTTACCGCTCTGAGTAACATAAGCTCTGACTCTGAATGAGGTGGTTGTATCTGTCTTGAGACCTGTAACGGTGTAGGTGGTGGAAGATGTTGTTTTTACATTCTTCCAGGTTTTATTAACGAGCTTCTGAACGAGATAGCCTTGAGCACCGTCAACCTTTGACCAGGAAAGCTTAACCTTTGTGGGGGTAGTGGTAACAACCTTGAGGCCTGTTACCTTACCGAGAGTGTTGCTGACACTGACAACAACACTGAAAGAACCGTGCTTCTTGCTTGTGCCACCGAAAAGTGTTTTGCTTTCATCGTACGCATTAACTCTGAATGAGTAGGTTGCACCCATTTTGAGATTCTTTACGGTATAGGTCGTTGACTGCAAGGTGTCTGTGAGAGTTTTCCATTCAGTGTAATCTTCACCTGTACCCTCACGGAACTGAACTCTGTAACCGTCAGCGGCGGAGATGGGATTCCATGTGAGTGTAACGCTGTTGTTTGTCACAGCGGAAGCCTTTAAGCCTGTAACTCTGCCGACATCAGCAGCAAAGGCTGAGACTGAAAGTGCCAGAGTAAGCATCAGACAGAAAATAATGGCTGTAAGTGATTTATGAAGTTTTTTCATATTGAGTCCTCCTTGTAAGAGCTATTGTATCAGACCGTGACAAATGCGGTTGTGGTTACAATAGTCTGTGTGAATGAATAGGTGGTTATAAGGCCAGTTTTAAAAGAAACTTCAATAGGCATTGAAACTTCCATATAGCTTATAAGACCATCCTGGATTTTTGCCGTAATCTTGGTGCCGGTATATCTGCAGGAGACAAGAGAGAAGCCGTTTGCCGCATTTTCTATCTTTGACCAATTTACGGGAGTGGCGATAAGTGAGTTTTTATCAGCTGATTTATCTTCGGAATTCAGTGTGAAAGTTACCTCATAACCTGAACCGTTAGATTTGAAGCTTAATGAGTCAGTATTTATATCCGAGAAGGCGAGGACACTGTCAATATTTTCAGGTCCCATATAAGCTGATATGGTGCTGCCGTCTGAGGTCTTGCCTTTTTCAAAGTGATAAAGGCTTGTGCCTGCTGTGGCAATGTTACTCAATACAGTATCGTTCTTATCACCGCTGAAGTCTTTGATAGCTGTATCTTTATAAAGAACAGCGTTTTCTTCATAATTCTTTGTTCTGTTAAGCGCTTCAATGAATGAATTGAAGGCCGCCTCTTTTGTTTCGGGGAGAGAAAGGGTGGTTACTGAAACAGCTGATGAATAATAGCTGTAAACAGTACCTGATTCTCTTTGGGTGTAGGCTCTTATCTTGAAGGTGTATTTTGTGTTGCTGCTGAGACCTGAAAGAGTACAGCTTGTCTGATTGTTAGCAATCTTTTTAAGCTGACTTTCCTTTGTTGCATCGTTAAGAATATAAATCTCATAGCCGGTGATGCCGCTGAGCTCCTTCCAGGAAAGCGTAACCTTGTCGAAGAAAACAGCGTTTTTGTCATAGGCGAGACCGGTAACTGTTGCAGGCCTTGTGGTAGTGGCTACTTCAACCTGCTTGTCACTGAAAACTACATTTCCGTCTGAGGATTTATAATAAGCCTGAACCGCGAATTTATATTCTGTATTGGCTGTAAGACCTGTTACCTTGACGTTGAGAGATGTTGTTGAAGCTTTTTTTACAAACTTGCTTGTCTTTGTATCAAAGAGATAAACTCTGTAGCCGTTTGCATTGTCAGCCTTCTTCCAGGTAAGCTTTGCATAGTTTTCAGCAGCAGCTATCTCGAGCTTTGATACCGAGCCGGGTTTGGCCATTGTGACATTAAGAGTGGAGGAGTATTCTCCGTAGTAGGTTGCTGAGCTAGTCTTTGTGTAAGCACGTACCTTGTATTGGGTGGTATCACCCATTTTTACTGTCTTGTCTGTATGACTTGTCTTTGAGGTGGTTGAAATGCAGACCCAACTTTTCTTATCAGCGTTGTATTTGTATAATTTGTAGCCTGTTGCTTTTGTAATACTGCTCCAGGTGAGAGTTACACTACTGTCTGATATTGCGCTCTGCTTGAGTGATTTTACCTTCTGTGGATTTACTGTAACTGAAAGTGTTTTACTTATCTTGCTTCCGTCTGATGTTGTAACTGTAATAACAGTTTTGCCGATGCCCACAGCTTTGATTTTACCGTCTGAAGAAACGGTAGCAACATTTGTGTCGGAGGATTTATAGGTAACCTTTGAAGAATAAACAGGGGAGGGCGAAAGGGTAGCCTTAAGCTGTCTTTCAGCTGTGAGGCCGACAGTTAAGGAAGTGTAGTTAAGTTTCATATCCTTAGCGTATCTGTAGCCGAGCTTCACATTGGAAAGCCCTTTTATGTATCCTTCACCGTAGGAGCCTTCGATTATATAAGCTGTAAGATTATCGCAACCCTTGAAAGCATCCTTGCCGATTGATGTGACGGAATCAGGTATTACGATTTTTTTCATGCCGGTGCAGTACCAGAAAGCAGCTTCATCTATAGTCTTGACCGATGAGGGAAGAACAACCTTTGTAAGTGAGGTGCATTCGTTGAAGGCGGCATAACCTATAGAGGTCACTGTAGAGGGAATTTCTACACTGGTCATTGCTTTCTTCTGCCAGAAAGCCTCCGCTCCGATTGCTGTGACCTTGTATGAGTCTACTTTTGAGGGGATTTTAACAGAAACGGCATTCCCTTTATATTCCTTAAGCGTTGCACCTGATGCTGCTGTTTCAAAAACGAAGTCACCTGATGTTATAGTTTTTGCACTGGCTGATACACCTAAAAATACGGTCAGTGCGGCTATAATCAGCATTAACATCAAAGACCTTGAAAGCTGTTTTTTCATAATTAAGAGTCCTCCAAAACGATACTGAGTAAATATTATCACGAAACTTGTAAAATTTCAATTGTTTTTTTATTAATATATAGTTTTTTATATAACAATAAAAGATAATATTTACTACGCTATATTATCTCAATGTTTTGTGATGGGAATATGTAATGAATATAAACGTTCAGAAAAGAAAAAGAGACGGGTTAACCCCATCTCGAAATCTTATAAACTTTGCTGATTATTTTGAAGCGTTGAGCTTTGTTACAAGAGCTGACTTCTTTCTTGCAGCATTGTTCTTGTGAAGAAGTCCCTTAGCTACTGCCTGGTCGATCTTCTTAACTGCGAGCTTTACAGCTACTTCCTTATCTTCAGCGTTTGCTTCGATAGCAGCGTTAGCCTTCTTAAGAGCTGTCTTAAGAGCTGAGTTAGCTGACTTGTTGCGAGCCTGCTTTGTTGCACTAACGAGAACACGCTTCTTTGCTGATTTAATGTTTGGCATAATTTACACCTCCTCTTAATACCGTCATGCAAAAGACATCATATCATTTTTTTTGAAAAATTGCAAGATATTTTTGCAAATTTGGATAGACTTTTTTTCATACGCCGATAATAATACTATATATTTTCAAATAATGCAATAGTTTGAGGTGAAAAAATTTGAATTTTCGTACAGATCTTGCTATCGAAAGGCAGGAATACACAGAAAAAGAGACACTTGACGGGGTTTTATCGAAAGTTGATACCATAGACGGAGTCAGAGTAACAACCATAGAAATTATAAATGAGAAGGGAGAAAAGCTTCTTGGAAAGCCTTGCGGCAGATATATCACTCTTGAAACAGATAAGCTTTATAAGAGTAGCGAAGCTTTTTCTGCGGCATCGGAGGTGCTGTGTAATGAATTGAGACAACTGCTGCCTGAAATCGGAACTGTGCTGGTGGCAGGTCTCGGCAATGAAGATATAACTCCCGATGCATTGGGTCCGAAAAGCATGAACCTTATTCTTGCAACCAGGCATATCAGCAGTGAATTTGCTGACAGCCTGGGACTCGGAGAACTACGGGGCGTTGCAGGAGTTATTCCCGGAGTGCTTGGTAAAACAGGGATTGAAACTGTTGAAATTATCGGTGGCATCGTGAAAAAAATCAAACCCTCCTGTGTAGTCGTTATTGATGCACTTGCTTCTCGCAGCACTGCCAGATTGGGCACTACAGTGCAGATTTGTGATACGGGAGTAGCACCGGGATCCGGTGTAGGTAACAGGAGAAAGGGAATCAACAGTGAAACCCTGGGAGTGCCTGTGATTGCTGTTGGAGTGCCAACGGTGGTTGATGCACTGACAATGGCGGCGGATGTTTTTGAAAAAGCAGGCGTTGATTTGCCGAAGATGGATTTCAGCGAGCATCGACAGATGATGGTTACACCGAAAGAAATTGACAGCCTCATTGACAAGGCAGCACAGCTTATTGCCATGGGAATAAATACAGCTTTGCAGAAAAATCTGACAGCTGAAGAAATTGCAGAAATTGTGGGTTAGTGCTGACGGTTACGAAAAAAACTTCTGTTCTTATCGCAGATTTTTCACTTCAAATGAATGTTATTCTGCTATTCCGAATATGCTTCTATATAGTATAAATCCGGAGGAACAGATAATGAAGAATAAAGGATTGAAGAATCTGGTTGCTGTTTTATTGGTGGCTGTACTGATAGCTTTTATGGTTATTTTTAATGAGTTTTTTATATACATTTTTTCAGAGCTTACTTTATTGAGTGCTAAAAGCTATCTGCCGGATAAAGGAGTGACCCTGCCGGTTTTCGCTACTACTGTCAGTACCAATGCCGAAACAACCACTCTTATACCCGAAGACACAACAGCTGCTGAAAAAGAAGTTTCTGCAGACGTAAAAGAAAGTGTGAAATTCACCGATACTCCCGATGATATTAAAAAAGTTATTGCCGAGAGAAAAAAGACAGCTGCCAAAGATAAAAAAGATGGGGATATATGTGAGAGGCAGTATAAGAATGAGGGTGTGACAGACAGCTACGGATTTGTCAGGGTGAAAAATGTGAATAATACTGACATCAGTATAGAGAAAATATTAGCAGAAAAAATCGATCTTTCTGTAAGTGCGGATAAGCCTTCGGTGCTCATATTTCACACTCACACAACTGAGACCTATCAGATTCTCGACCGTGGCTTTTATGAAACAAACTTTGCTACCCGTACCAAGGACTCGGGCAAGAATATGCTTCGGGTCGGTAAGGAAATCTGCCGGGAAATAGAAAAGGCAGGCTATAAGGTTATCCACGATACGGAAATCCACGACCTTAGTTATAACGGTGCCTATGCCCATTCAAGGAAAAAGGTGGAGGAATATCTCAAAAAGTATCCGTCAATACAGATTGTGCTTGATATTCACCGTGATGCTATTCAGCAAAGTGACGGATCAAAAATCAAGCCCACAGCTACCATTCAGGGCAAAAAGGCGGCTCAGATTATGATAATCAGCGGTTGTCAGGAAGAAGGTAACCCAATAGAGAATTTCCCTGATTGGCGATATAATCTGACCTTTGCAGTGCATCTTCAGAATCAGCTTGAAAAGATGTTTGCGGGTATCACCAGACCACTTTATTTCTGCCCGAGAAAGTATAATATGAATGTAAGCCACTGCTCACTTCTGGTTGAGGTCGGCTCTGATGCAAACACCCTTGAAGAAGCAGTTTATACAGGAAAATGTCTGGGTGTGGCACTGAGCGAAATTATGAAAGAATATGAGGAGAAAGTATGAATAAAGAAATGCGAAGGATAATATCAACTTTTTTGGTTTGCTGTGTTGTGCTGACCTGTCTTCTGTGTTTTTTTGCAGGAGCGGTGACCGCGAAGCAGAGAAGTGAGTTTAACTCGTATTTTACACCCTATGCGGTTATGATGGTGAGCAGCAGCTCGGACACAATCAGTGTAACCGTAGATAAAAAAAACTACAGTTTTGATATTTCAGAGGTTAAAAGTCTTGCGAAGTATCGCAAATACTTATATTTTACACCTTTTTCCTGCGGTGTTTTCTTTTTTGAGAGCCTCTGTGAATTTTTTAGCTCTTTTAAGGACTAAATTGCTTTTTTCTATTGACATATTGTTAAAATAGTGATAAACTTCACTAAACCGAATAAATAATTAAAGATAGAGGCGCAGTCAATCATCATTAGCTTCACATTCAAAGAGGTTTTCGCAAAGCCTGCTGAAGTGAAAGGGGTTACTGCCGAAGGTGTCAGGCGAAAGACAACCTGGGCGGATGAAATAAGATTTATCCGACTGTCGCATTTGCGGAGTGCTATTATAATTCAGATAGGTTGTGAAGCTCATATTTCACTTCTTATCGTCGGAAACTATTGTTTTCTGAGCTGTATTACACTCGATGCAAATATCGGGTGTTTTATTATGGCCTTTATTGATTTGATGGTTCGGAATTAATCTTTTATTATAAGGAGCTAACCACTATGGAAAGAAAACCTATTTTTACCGGTGCTGCATCAGCACTTATCACACCTATGACTCAGAGCGGTGTTGATTATGAAAATTTCAGAAAGCTCATCAACTGGCAGATTGAAGAGGGTATTGATGCTCTCGTAATAGCAGGTACTTCAGGTGAAGCTTCAACTCTTACAGACGAGGAGCACAGAGAAGTGCTTAAGTTTGCCGTAGAGGT
>JAZQUF010000134.1:0-5118 GCA_045631165.1 Acutalibacteraceae bacterium | reverse complement strand
ATTTGCCTCGGCATTTATTTTTGCATGTGAGCCGTAGATACCCTTTTCAGTAAGTGTAGCATTTCTGCCAAGGGGTTCAACAACATCTGTGATTGCTACACCGTCTACGGTTTTACCTGAAGTGAAAGTGTAGGTGTTTTCTATTGTACCTGCAAATTTATTGCATACTTCATTCACTAAGCTCGCCACTGTCGAAGGAAGATCCATAACGGCAATATTAGTTGTAGATACTTTTTTAATTGTGACAACACCTTCATAAGCCTTGAGAGAGTTGATGGCGTTGTTGTAATAATCTACAGTTGCAGAAATTTCCGGTGGTAAGAAGTGCTCACCGCAAATTGGGCAATCAGCTTCAAAATAAATAAATATTCTTGCAATGTACCAATGGAAGGTATCCTTAATTTTTTCAAAGAAGTTTTTATCATCTTCATTGCCGTAATCGTAAACCTCTATAAGACCCATAAAATGGTTTTCTTCATAGATGTTTTTTGCACTTACCGGTACTGCTGAAATTGAAAATATTATTACAAATGTCAGTACTAAAGCAAATATTTTTCTAATTGACTTTTTCATAATTTTCCTCCTATGAAATATAATGAATTACGGCAGAAGAATATACTTTTTATAAAAAAAGCGCGCTACTACCCAGGGAAAGCAAATTTTCGCTTTCCGCAAGCCGTAACGCACAAAAATAATAATAGACGAACTGCCCCTGCCTTTAAGCAGAGGAAAATAAAAAGCGCGTCCCGGCAAACGGAACGCACCGAAAAACGCATTCCTTTGCCGCGACACAAAATTATTGAATATCTACATTTCTGAGTATGTCAAAAATAAAGGAATACACTTTTACCAAGTACTTCCTCAGAAATATGCATATATTCAATTTTACGTCGCAGAATTATTTTATCACAAACCTCCTAAAATATCAACACAAAATAATAAAAAATATAGAAGAAAAAAAGACAGTTGTATATAAATGAATATTGTATATGTAACCATCAATTTTAAAGTCAACTTTCCCCACCCACAAAAATATACATTACTATCCCCCACTAGCCCAAGGAGTGATATAATGTTTCAGCTAATCCAACTCATCCTGCAAAACCTCACCTTTTTCGCCTTACACCTGAAAAATCTCACCTCTTTCCCGAAGCCTTTATCAGCACAGAGAGAGCGAGAGCTACTCCAAAAGATGAAGCAAAATGGTGACCTTGATGCACGAAACGAGCTCATCGAGCACAACCTCAGGCTCGTATCTCACATCATTAAAAAGTACTACTCAAACTATGACGAGCAGGAGGACTTGATTTCAATCGGCACTATTGGGCTGATTAAGGCAATTGACAGCTTTGATGTTGACAAAGGTATCAGACTAGCCACATACGCCGCAAGATGCGTGGAAAATGAAATCCTTATGCACTACCGCAATAAGAAAAAAGATAGCAATATAATTTCCGTCAGCGAGCCTATCGACACTGACAGTGAGGGTAATCCTTTGACACTTATAGATATTATAAGTGTCGACGACACTATCTGCGATGACATCGATCTGAAAAATAAAAGTCGGCAGCTATACAATTATATTGAATCTATGGAGTCCGACCGAGATAAACAGATTATTATTCTTCGCTACGGACTTTACAATCAGAAAGAAATGACACAGAATGAAATTGCTAAAAAACTGGGTATATCAAGATCTTATGTATCACGAATTGAAAAGAGAGTCATCGAAGAGCTTCGTGAAAAATTCTCTGTATAAAGCAAAGAAACAGCCCGACATATAGTCGGGCTGTTTGATTATGTACGCGTCAGGGTCACAGCTAAATTAAGCTTTCATCCACCGATATAGACTAGCTTACCAGTGCCAGTCACCGCACTTGCAATATTCATTTATGCGAAAAATCTCCCATACCTTGCAAATTAATGTGTTGACAATAACGTTGAGCAAATCATTCTTATGACATCTGCAATCGCAGAAGTCGACAAGATCCCCTTCTGCATAATCTGTAATTTCCCATATATCGTTACCTATACCTAATTCTATGCTATAAGAATCAGCCCAAGCCTCAACATAAAGATTAATGTCGTTGCCGTCAACAGTATCAATAACCTTACTTTCTGCATATGTTAAAGCTTTGTCGAAGGTAAGTGTCTTTTCAAGGACTCTGCCATCTTTATAGGTAAGCTTATATGTAAGCTCCGTTATGCCGGCAGCATTGCTGTCAAGCTTATAATCTGTTATTTCAACACTGCTGTAAGGACAAGGAATCAGCTTTTTGCCCAAAATAACCTGTTCATCAATATAACTGAACTGAATACCGTTGAAATATACTATTTCTCCTGTTGCTTCATCAATATATTTATCCTCGCCGTACCACATATATACAGGCTCATTTCCGAGGTAATAGCCGTTATCGCCCATATCTTCAAATACTAAAACTTCTTTATTACCATCACCGTATTCAATTTCAAACTTTTTGCCGACAAAGCTTTTTTCGGGATAATACACATCAATATTTTCAGGCATAGGGTCAATAAGTTCTACTGATTTTACTATCTCATCTACAATTTCTTTTTCCATTTCAAAGCTGTAAATTTTGAAGTTGTCATTCACATAATATACTACAACAGAAACAGTGACATTAACCGTATTTTTACCTTCAGCGACAGCTTTTGCACACTCTTCGCGATTGACATACATAATAGTGCCTGCACTTAAAACACCGCTCAACAAATCTGTGCCATAAAGTTCATAATTATCAATCTCAACTGTTCTGCCGTTTGAAAAATACAACTTATAAATTTGTTTTTCTGTACTGACATCATAAACATAAGCTTCACTTGTTCCGTACCATGAATCTAAGTTTTGTATGTGTTTATTAGAAAGTGGTACATTATCAACAAACTCTACCTTAACTACTTTTGGCCATATCCAATCAAAAGCGGCAAAGCTCTGCATAGGCACAGCTGAAATCAGCAGTACTGTAACGAGTATAATACTTAGTGTTTTCTTAATTTTCTTCATTGTTTCTACCTCCAAAAATAAAAAAGTGTGTGCTAACCTCAGTCTGCACACACTAAAAACACAAACTTCGATTAGCTACCACACTAAATTTCATTCCCATAAAAAGAAAACACGAAATTAGAAGTCCGTGTTTTTACCAAAAATAAAAACACTTACTCCTTTCTATGGGATAAAATTAAATTATAGTGTGGTACTCATAGTGTACCACTTTTTATTCCAGAAATCAAGTATATACTTAATTTTTTATCTTTTGCTTTCTCGGCGGGATAAAAATAGAAAAAGAACGCGAGTTTCACCCGCGTCCTAACAATATTTTATTTTTTCGGTGGTCTTTCAAATGAAATCTTACCCATTTTACCGCCACGATATTCGTCAAGCAGCATAACCGAAGCTCTTTCAGTATTAACCTCGCCACCTCGTATAAGCATACCACGCTCTCTGCCGATTTCCTCAAGAATTTCCCAGGCCATTACCTCGTGAAGATCAGGGATGTTTTTAAGCTTGAATCTGCTTGTGAGCTTGTCTTCATAGCCGTCAACAAGGACTTCAATGAGTCTTACAGCCATAGTCTCTATGTCGGTAACTTCATCCTTGACCGAGCCGATAAATGAAAGTCTGTCACCCACCACAGGGTCATCAAACTTAGGCCAGAGAACACCAGGAGTATCCAAAAGTTCGATGCCTCCGCCAATAGCAAACCACTGATTACTTCTTGTAACACCGGGCTTATCGGCAACCTTAGCTCTGTTTTTGCCTGCCATACGGTTAATAAATGATGACTTACCCGTATTAGGAATACCCACTACCATCATTCTTAAAGGCTTACCGGGCATACCGCGGTCCTCGTTTTTCTTTATAACATCAGCGAGGACTTCTCTTACAAGCTCACCATATTTATTAAGACCTTTACCGCTGCGGCAGTCTACAGGCAATGCGTATTGACCCTGACTTTTAAAGTACTCTACCCACTGTTTTGTGATATTATCGTCAGCTACATCGCACTTGTTTAAAAGCACAATTCTCGGCTTTTTCTGAGTCAGCTCGTCAAGCTCAGGATTTCGGCTTGAATATGGTATTCTTGCATCAAGAAGTTCTGTAACTGCATCAACGAGAGGAAGGCTCTCTTTTATAAGTCGACGGGTTTTCGCCATATGACCGGGAAACCACTGTACTATCTGTCTCTGCTGGTCTGCCATATTATCCCTCCTGAAAAGTAAGACCGATTGCTGTGGTGAATCGGTCTTTGGTTATTTTAAAATTATTCTACTACCCACTCTGATGGGCTGTTAAACTTCATTGCACCCGAATACTGATCAACGCTAAAAAGTTTGTACTTAACAACACCGAGAATATATTCTTCCTGAACAAAGCCGATTTTGTCGCTGCGGCTGTCAGTTGAGCCCTGACGGTTATCGCCCATTACAAATACATGGTTTTCGGGTACTGTTACAGGAAACTGCACGCCTTCGTTATTGAGAGTAAGGTTATTGATATAAGGCTCGTCGAGTTTTACGCCGTCAACATAGACATCACCTGTACCGAAGTTGATATCTACTGTCTGATTCTCAGTTGCAATAACACGCTTAACAATAGGCTCATTAAAGTAGTTCGGATGAGTCGCAATAACGACCTGACCATATTCAGGTTCACTATTGAAAGCTGAAACTATAAGCCAATCTCCGTCGTGAAGAGTAGGCACCATTGATGAACCTACAACGCCAACCACTCTGAAAACGAAAGTGAATATAATCATAATCGTAACCAGCGCGGTAGCGAGTACTGACACAAGGTCGTAAAAATTTATATGAAGCTTATCTTTAAAGGTAAGCTCTTCTTTAGATTTAAGTGTAATATCTTCCATTTGATACACCTCGGAAATATAATAGTCAGTCAAACTAAATCTGACTTAAAAAAACAAAAGGAAGGTACGAAACCTTCCTTCCATTTCGATGTTATCAGCCGATCTTTTCCTTAACCTTAGCTGACTTACCAACTCTGTCACGAAGGTAATAGAGCTTGCTTCTGCGAACCTTACCGCTTCTTACAAGTTCAACCTTAGCTACGTTGGGTGAGTGAACGGGGAATACTCTTTC
>JAZQUF010000133.1:0-2707 GCA_045631165.1 Acutalibacteraceae bacterium | reverse complement strand
GTGTGAAACGTATCTGTTAGGATCGTTTACGTCAACACCGTTTTCGAATGTGAATTCTTCTGTTGATGAAGTGATGAACTTCTGGATAACGCCGTTTACGATGCCTTCAACAGCTGAGGGAAGGTCCTTAGCCTTAACGTCAACAGATTCTGTCTTCTTAAGCATTACCTTACCTGTGTAAGCCTTGTAATCGTTTACAGCCTTGTTGTAAGCTGCTGCGATTTCTTCCTTTGTTGAGGGAACTGCAGTGCTGCCGCTGTCTGTTGCGGGAGCGTCTGTTGCAGGAGCATCTGCTTCAGGAGCGTCTGCTTCGGGAGTTGAGGGCTGAGTAGCCTGAGGCTGTGTAGCCTGGGGCTGAGTTGCCTGAGGCTGTGTAGCCTGGGGCTGCTGAGCTGATGCGCCAGCGTTTACTGCGCCGCCGTTAACATCTACTGTACCAGCAATTTCAATTTTGATGCCTTTTGATGCGCCAAGACCGTAGCCGCTTAAGAAAACGATAAGAGCTACAAGGATAATAGCAACAACCTTAATTTCTTTTTTCATGGTTATTATAACCCCTTTCAAAAATTTTGCGTTCTTACTAAAACGCTTTACCGTAATAATGGCTGGTCTTAACACCTAGTCATTTACCTAATAAAGTTACAATATTTTTCGCAAAAAGTCAAGTGATTTTTCAGATTTAATGCTAACTTTTAAGCTTTTTATGAATAATAAAGCAAAAATCGACTTTTTGCACAAAACCTACAAGTCAAACTGTGCAAAACGCCGAAAGGCACTTTTAACAAGTTGCAAGTAATTTGTCACTATTTTCCTTTTTGCTATTGCATTTTGCGTGCTTAATGGTGTATTCTATAATAGTGACTGATTATTATAGAAAGGATATAAGGAGAAAATGAAGAAAATCATCAATGTTACAGGTATGGACTGCAACCACTGCTCCAGATCAGCCGAAGAGGCACTCTCAGCCATTGAAGGTGTCACCAGAGTTAAGGCAGACCGTGAAAAGGGCACTGTCACCGTGACAATGAAAAACGATATTGACGACAAGCTCCTTATAGACGCTGTTGAAAGTCTCGGTTTCACACCGGGAGAAATCACAATCAAGGCGGGAATCTTCGGTTAATTGGCAATTGCCGTGGCTGACCGCAGAATAAGCTTGTAAATCAAAAAAAGGAGAATAAATATGGCAAAAGAAAAAATCAAAAAGGAAAAGCCCGTAAACGAGCATCCTAACAAAATCGGCATAAAAGAGGCGGCAGGGTACACTATAGCCGAAGCCGGTAATATGTTTAACCTGACTTACATATCCTCTTTCCTCAAGGTTTTCCTGACTGACGTTATCGGTATCAGTGCAGGTAAGGCCGGTACTATGTTTATGATCACCCGTATCTGGGACTGCATCAACGATCCCCTTTGGGGTGCTATGGTTGCTAAGAGAGCACCCAGCAAAAACGGCAAGTTCCGTCCCTATCTCAAGTGGGTTGCATTCCCCCTTGCACTCTCAACCCTTCTCTGCTTTGCACCTTACCATAAATTAGGTCTTAGCAGTGGTCTTCTTCTCTTGTTCGCATACGTTACATATATATTCTACGGTATGATGTACACCGGTATGAATATTCCTTTCGGATCACTTGCTTCAGTTATCACTGATGACCCTGCAGGCAGAAGCCTTCTTTCAACCTTCCGTTCAATCGGTTCAGGTATCGGCGGTGCAGTTGTGCTTTTCGTTGCACCTATGTTTATCTATAATAACGTTACCATCAACGGCAAAGAGGTTCAGCAGGCTGACGGCAACAAGATGTTCATCTTCGGTGTTGCTATGGCTGTGCTTTCACTTATCTTCTATCTCTGGGGCTATAAGTCAACCAAAGAAAGAGTTCCCTCAGAGGCAGATCCCAAGGTTGATTTCAAGGCTACATATCTCGGTCTTCTCAAGTCAAGACCCTTCGTTACAGTAGCTCTTGCAGGTGTACTCATCAGCGGTCAGCTTCAGTTCGGCTCATTCAACGCTTACCTTTACAAGAACTACTTCGAAAACACAAGCCTCAGCTTACTCGGTACTGTCTGCACATATCTTCCCACAGTTATCCTTATCCCCTTCATCGGCAAGCTTTCAGCCAAGTACGGCAAGAAAGAGCTTTGCGGTAAGGCTACCATTATCTCAGCAATTTCATCAGTTGCAATTGCAATCATCGCAAACAATCAGTCAATTCTCAATATGATTGATCCTGCAAACGGCAGACTCCCCTGGCCTATCTTTATGGCGTCTCTTTTCATCACAGGTATGGGCTACACCTTCGTAAGTCTTACCTGCTGGGCAGTTGTAATGGACGTTATTGACTATCAGGAATATTCAACAGGCATCAGAAACGAAAGTGCAATTTATGCTGTTTACACATTTTCCCGTAAGTTCGGTCAGACTATTGCTGACACACTTGGTCTTTATCTTCTCCAGTGGGCTAAGTATGACAAGGACGTTGCAGGCATCGGCTTCATCACCGAAAACGGTACAAGTAAGAAGATTATGCTTATCTGCACAATTATTCCTGCTGTTGTTTACACAGGTGTATGGATTCTTATGAGATTCGGCTATCCTCTTACTAAGGAAAGACTCGAACCCATTTACGAGTTCATCCGTGAGAAGCGTGATGCTGCAGAGGTTGAAGCGTAATTCAATCAGGAATCAGAAATTATGAATTAAGGGCAG
>JAZQUF010000132.1:0-15604 GCA_045631165.1 Acutalibacteraceae bacterium | reverse complement strand
TCTCATTATCTACTACCCCGTTCGTGTACTCGGCAACAAGACTATCGTAACAAACGGCGATCAGACTGATACAATCTACGAGCTTATGGATAAGCAGATGACATTTGAGCAGGCTCTTCGCACAAGAGAGTTCGAAGACGACAAGCCCAACTTCACTCCCAGAATTTCAGGCATCATCCGTCTTGACAAAGAGGGTATGAACTATGCTATGTCAATTCTTAAAAGCGCTGAGGGTGACGACAGCTCATGTGAAAGATTCACCTATGCTTACTCAAATCCCCTTTGTGGCAGAGCTAAGTTCATCCACACATACAACTGTGAGGGTGATCCCCTGCCCTCATTTGAAGGCGAGCCCAAAACTCTCGAGCTTCCCGACGTAAGCATCGACGAGCTCACAGACCTTATCTGGACTAACCTTAACGAAGACAACAAGGTTTCACTTTTCGTAAGATATATCGATATCGAGTCAGGCGAAAGCGAAACAAGAGTAGTCAACAAGAATAACTAAGGAGAATTTAAAATGAAAGAATTCGAACTTAAATATGGCTGTAACCCCAATCAGAAGCCTTCAAAGATTTATATGCACGACGGCTCAGAGCTTCCTATTGAAATCCTCTCAGGCAGACCCGGTTATATCAACTTCCTCGATGCTTTCAACTCATGGCAGCTTGTTAAAGAAGTTAAAGAGGCTACAGGTCTTCCCTGTGCTGCATCATTCAAGCACGTAAGCCCCACATCAGCTGCAGTTGGCACAATTCTTCCCGAAAAGCTCAAGAAGGCTTGTTTTGTAGATGACGTTGCAGACCTTGACGAAAGCCCCCTCGCTTGCGCATACGCAAGAGCAAGAGGTACTGACAGAATGTGCTCATTCGGTGACTGGGTTGCTCCCTCAGATGTTTGTGATGCTACAACAGCTAAGCTCATCAAAAGAGAAATTTCAGACGGCGTTATCGCTCCCGGTTACACAGACGAGGCTCTTGCTATCTTAAAGCTCAAGAGAAACGGGAACTACAATGTAGTTAAAATCGATCCCGACTTCGTACCCGCTGAAATCGAAACAAAGCAGGTTTACGGCATCACATTCCAGCAGGGCAGAAATAACTTTGAAATTAACGAAGCTCTTCTCGAGGACATCGTAACAAAGAATAAGGAGCTTCCCGAAAGTGCAAAGAGAGACCTTATCATCGCTCTCATCACTCTCAAATACACTCAGTCAAACTCAGTATGTTATGCATATGACGGTCAGGCTATCGGTGTAGGTGCAGGTCAGCAGTCAAGAATTCACTGCACAAGACTTGCAGGCACAAAGGCTGACACATGGCTTCTTCGTCAGGCTGACAAAGTTCTTAATCTTCCCTTCCTTCCCACACTTGGCAGAGCTGACCGCGACAACGTTATCGACGGTTACATCAACAAGAACGAGGAAGATGTCTGTGCAGACGGCAACTGGCAGAAGTACTTCACTACTCAGCCCGAGCCCTTCACAAAGGAAGAAATGGAAGCTCACCTTAAGACCTTCTCAGGTATTGCTCTTGGTTCAGATGCTTTCTTCCCCTTCTCAGATAATATCGAAAGAGCATATCGCAGTGGCGTAAGCTATATCGCAGAGCCCGGTGGTTCAATCAGAGACGATGCAGTTATCGAATGCGCTGACAAGTACAATATGGTAATGGCATTCACAAAAATGAGACTATTCCATCACTAATAAACATCATTAGGAGAACTATAATGCTTAACTATTTTAACGAACTTGAAAAATACGACTCAGAAGTTTTTGCTGCCTGCAATAAGGAATTCGACAGACAGCAGACCTTCATTGAGCTTATTGCTTCAGAAAACATTGTTTCTAAAGCTGTGCTTTTAGCAGCAGGCAGTGTGCTGACAAACAAATATGCTGAGGGCTACCCCGGCAAGCGTTACTACGGCGGTTGTCACTGTGTTGACATCGTTGAAGATATCGCAAGAGAAAGAGCAAAGAAGCTTTTCGGTGCTGAACACGCTAACGTACAGCCCCACTCAGGTGCTAACGCTAACCTTGCAACATTCTTTGCACTTCTTGAAACAGGCGACACTGTTATGGGTATGAACCTTTCACAGGGCGGTCACCTTTCACACGGCTCACCCGTTAACATTTCAGGTAAATACTGGAATATTGTACAGTACGGCGTTGACGATGAAACTGAAATGATCGACTACGACAAGATGAGAGAGCAGGCACTTGAATGCAAGCCCAAGCTCATCGTTGTCGGCGCAAGTGCTTATTCAAGAATTATCGACTTCCCTCGTTGCAGAGAAATAGCAGACGAAGTCGGCGCATACCTTATGGTTGATATGGCTCACATTGCAGGTCTTGTTGCTGCAGGCATCCATCCCTCACCCGTACCCTATGCAGATGTTGTAACATCAACAACTCACAAGACTCTCCGCGGTCCCCGTGGCGGTCTTATCCTCTGCAAGGCTGAACTTGCTCAGAAAATTGACAAGGCTGTTTTCCCCGGTACTCAGGGCGGTCCTCTTATGCACGTTATCGCTGCTAAGGCTGTTGCCTTCGGTGAGGCACTCACAGACGAATTCAAGGCATACCAGACTCAGCTTCATAAGAATGCTGCCGCTTTCTGTGAGGCTCTCATAGCTGAGGATATCGATATCGTATCAAAGGGTACAGATAACCACCTTATGCTTCTTGACCTTCGCAAGTATGACATTTCAGGCAAAGAGCTCGAGCACAGACTTGATGAGGTACACATTACAGCTAATAAGAACACTATTCCCAACGATCCCAAGAGCCCCTTTGTTACAAGCGGTCTTCGTGTAGGTACTGCTGCAGTAACATCAAGAGGCTTCAAAGAGGAAGATATGGTGCAGGTGGCTAAGTGGATAAAGCTTGCAATTACAGACTTCGAAAACTCAAAGGAAGAAATCACAAAGGGTGTTCTCGCTCTTTGCGAAAAATATCCTATCTACGCTGATTAAGAGGTAATAGATATGAAAATTATGGTTGTAGGTGGTGGCGGTCGTGAACACGCTATCATCAAAAAGCTCAAAGAAAATAAAGACATTGAAAAAATCTACGCTCTTCCCGGCAATGGCGGTATTGCTGCCGATGCTGAGTGTGTAGCTATCAGCGCAACAGACATCGACGGTATCTGCGAATGGGCAAAGAACAACCCCATCGACTATGCTGTTGTCGCTCCCGATGATCCCCTTGTACTCGGTGCAGTTGACAGACTCACTGCTATGGGTATCCCCTGCTTCGGCCCCGAAGCTAAGGCAGCTATTATCGAGGGCAGTAAGGTTTTCTCAAAGAACCTTATGAAGAAATACAACATTCCCACAGCTGAATACGAGGTATTCTCTGATATGGAAAAGGCTCTCGAATATCTTGAGACAGCTCCCATTCCCACAGTTATCAAGGCTGATGGTCTTGCACTGGGTAAGGGTGTTATCATCGCTATGACAAGAGATGAAGCCAAAGATGCTGTCAAGTCAATGATGGAAGATAAAATCTTCGGCGACAGCGGTAACAATGTTGTTGTTGAAGAATTCCTTACAGGCCCCGAGGTTTCAGTCCTTGCTTTCACAGACGGTAAGACTGTAGCTCCTATGGTTTCATCAATGGACCACAAGAGAGCACTGGACAATGACGAAGGTCTTAACACAGGCGGTATGGGTACAATCGCTCCCAACCCCTACTACACAGAAGAAGTAGCAGCAGAATGTATGGAAAAGATTTTCCTTCCCACCATCAATGCTATGAACGCTGAAGGCAGAACATTCAAGGGTTGTCTCTACTTCGGTCTTATGCTCACTCCCAAGGGACCCAAGGTTATTGAGTACAACTGTCGTTTTGGCGACCCCGAAACTCAGGTAGTTCTCCCCTTGCTTGAAAGTGACCTTCTCACAATTATGAAAGCTACAACAGACGGCACTCTCGCTGAAACCGAGGTTAAATTCGCAGATAAGTCAGCTTGCTGTGTTATTATGGCTTCAAAGGGTTATCCTCAGAGCTATGAAAAGGGTTATGCCATCGACATCGCTGATGACGTTAAAGACAGCGTTTATGTTGCAGGTGCAGTCCTCGACGGAGATACTCTTAAAACAAATGGCGGCCGCGTACTCGGCGTAACAAATGTAGGAGCTTGTCTTAACTGTGCAATTGAAGGTGCTTATGAAAAGGTTAAGAAAGTAACTTTCGGAAATGCATTCTATAGAAACGATATAGGCAAAAAAGCCAAGGAGGCCAAATAAATGGTATATCGCATATATGTTGAAAAGAAAAAGGAACTCGCTAACGAGGCTAAGGCTCTCTTAGGTGACATCAACTCACTCCTCGGCATAAAAAGTGTAACTGACCTTCGTGTTATCAATCGCTATGATGCAGAGGATATCGAAAAAGACCTTTTCGATTATGCAGTGAAGAATGTTTTCTCAGAGCCTCAGCTTGATATTACAAGTGACACTCTCAACGTAGACGATGCTGCTGTTTTTGCAGTTGAGCCTCTTCCCGGCCAGTTTGACCAGAGAGCTGACTCTGCCGCTCAGTGTATTCAGATTATCTCACAGGGTGAAAGACCTACTGTAAAAACTGCAAAGGTTTATCTTCTTTACGGTGATGTAACAGAGACTGAGCTCAGTGAAATCAAGAAGTATGTTATCAACCCCGTTGAATCAAGAGAAGCTTCACTTGAGACTGCTGAAACTCTCAAGACAAAATACGAAATCCCCACAGAGGTTGAAACTCTCGATGGCTTCATCGACCTTGATAAGGATGGTCTTGCTGACTTTGTTAAGAAGTATGCCCTTGCTATGGACAACGATGATATCGCTTTCTGTCAGGACTATTTCAAAAAGGAAGGCAGAAACCCCACTATCACTGAAATCCGTATGATCGATACATACTGGTCAGACCACTGCCGTCATACTACATTCCTCACAACTATCGATTCGGTTAAATTTGAGGATGAAGTTCTTCAGAGAGCTTATGACGACTATATCGAAACAAGAAAATCACTCGGCAGAACAAAGCCTATCTGCCTTATGGATATCGGTACTCTCGCAGGCAAGTATCTTAATGCTAACGGCTATCTTGACAAGCTTGACGAAAGCGAAGAAATCAATGCTTGTACCGTTAAAATCGAAGTAGAGGTTGACGGCAAGAAAGAGCCCTGGCTTCTCCTCTTCAAGAATGAAACTCACAACCATCCCACAGAAATCGAGCCCTTCGGTGGTGCTGCAACCTGTATCGGTGGCGCTATCCGTGACCCCTTATCAGGCAGAAGCTATGTTTACGGCGCTATGCGTGTAACAGGCGCAGGCGACCCCTTAAAGAGTGTTGCTGAAACTATCCCCGGTAAGCTTCCTCAGAGAAAGATCGTTACAACCGCAGCTGCAGGTTATTCATCATACGGTAACCAGATCGGTCTTGCTACAGGTATTGTTGACGAGCTTTATCACGAAGGCTACACAGCTAAGAGAATGGAAATCGGTGCTGTTATCGCTGCTGCTCCTGCTGAAAACGTAAGACGTGAATGTCCCGAAGACGGCGACGTTGTTATCCTTCTCGGTGGTGCTACAGGTCGTGACGGCTGTGGCGGTGCTACAGGCTCATCAAAATCACACACAATGGAAAGCCTTGAAACCTGCGGTGCAGAGGTTCAGAAAGGTAACGCTCCCGAAGAAAGAAAGCTTCAGAGACTTTTCAGAAACAAAGAAGCCTGCCGTATGATCAAGCGTTGTAACGACTTCGGTGCAGGTGGTGTATCCGTTGCTATCGGTGAGCTTGCAGACGGTCTTGAAATTGACCTTAACGCAGTACCCAAGAAGTACGAGGGTCTTGACGGCACAGAGCTTGCTATCAGTGAAAGCCAGGAAAGAATGGCTGTTGTTATCGAAAAAGAAAATGTTGACGCCTTCCTCGCTCTTGCTAAGAAAGAAAACCTCAATGCTACTGTTGTTGCTAAGGTTAAGGCTGAAAAGAGACTTACAATGTACTGGAACGGTAAGGCTATCGTAGATATCAGCCGTGACTTCCTCAACTCAAACGGTGCTGAAAAGCATATTGACATCGAGGCAGCTAAGCTTCAGTGTCCTATGAAGGAAATCAAGGGCACATTCTCAGAGAATCTTCAGGCTCTTGCAACAGACCTCAATGTCTGCTCAAAGAGAGGCCTCAGCGAACGCTTCGACTCAACTATCGGTGCAGGCACAGTGCTTATGCCCTTCGGCGGTAAGTATCAGCACACACCCATCCAGGCAATGGTACAGCTTGTCTCAACTGAAAAGGGCCACACTAAGGATTGCTCATTTATGTCATGGGGCTACAACCCCTTCTATACAGAGAAAACTCCCTTCCACGGCGCATATATGGCTGTAATCGAATCCGTTTGCAAGCTTATCGCTACAGGCGCATCATTCGAGGATGTTTATCTCACATTCCAGGAATACTTCGAGAGACCCGGCAAGGATCCCAAGCGTTGGGGCAAGCCTCTCGCAGCACTTCTCGGTGCATTCAAGGCTCAGAAAGACCTCAAGATCGCTGCTATCGGCGGTAAAGACTCAATGAGCGGTACCTTCGAAAAGCTCGACGTACCTCCCACACTTGTTTCATTTGCTGTTACAACAGGCAAGGTAGACGAGGTTGTTTCACCCGAATTCAAGAAGGCAGGCAACAAGCTCATCAAAATCACTCCCGAATTTGATGCAGACCACCTTCCCGTAACAGAATCACTTCTTAAGGTATTCGACAAGGTTACTGCTCTTCTCAGAAGCGGTAAGGCTGTATCCTGCTACACTCCCGGCTTCGGCGGTATTGCAGAAGCAGTTATGAAGATGTGCTTCGGTAACGGCCTCGGCTTTAAGTTTGCTGACGGCATCAGCGTAGAAGATGCTTTCTCATATGCTTACGGCAGCTTCCTTCTCGAAGTTGAAGAGAGCGTAAATGAGGGCGAAGTTATCGGTTATATCACAGAAGACGGCGCTATTGCTATGGGCGACGAAAAAGTCTGCCTTAAGGAGCTTCTCGGAGCATACGAAAACAAGCTCGAGGGTGTTTACTCCTGCAATATTGACCAGTCAAAGAGCAAGGTTGAAACATTCTCATATGAAGCAACCAAGCGTGTTGCTCCCGCTATCAAGACAGCTAAGCCTAAGGTGCTTATCCCCGTATTCCCCGGTACCAACTGTGAATTCGACTCAGCTAAGGCTATGGATGACGCAGGTGCAGAAAGCAAGATTATCGTTATCAACAACCTCAGCGCTGACGGTATCCAGAGAAGCGTTGAAGCTTTCGCTAAGGAGCTTGAAACAGCTCAGATGATCTTCATCCCCGGCGGTTTCTCAGGCGGTGACGAGCCCGATGGTAGCGGTAAGTTTATCACAGCATTCTTCCGTAATGCCGCTATCAAGGAGCAGGTAACAGAGCTTCTTGAAAACAGAGACGGTCTTATGTGCGGTATCTGTAACGGCTTCCAGGCTCTCATCAAGCTCGGTCTTGTGCCCTATGGTAAGATTGTAGACTCAGAAGAGAATATGCCCACCCTTACATTCAACACTATCGCAAGGCACCAGTCACGTATTGTAAGAACAAGAATCGCATCTAATATGAGCCCCTGGCTTGCTGATACAAATGTCGGCGACATCTATAATGTGCCTATCTCCCACGGTGAGGGACGTTTCCTCAGCGACGAAAAGACAATTCTTGAGCTTGCTAAAAACGGACAGATTGCAACTCAGTATGTTGACTTCAGCGGTGAAGCTACAAATGATATTCACTTTAACCCCAACGATTCAATGTTTGCTATTGAGGGTATCACCTCACCTGACGGCCGTGTATTCGGTAAGATGGGTCACAGTGAAAGAATCGGCTATGGTCTTTACAAGAATGTTCTTGGTGATTATGACATCAAGATGTTCAAGAGCGCAGTGAAGTACTTTAAATAATCGTCAGAATAAGTAAAGTTCTTTGATTCTTTCTTTCAAGAAAGAATGCCCCGCGGCGAGCGCCATTGACAATATTGTAACGCGGAAAACCTCGGCGGTGATGATAAGTTTCATCCCGCCGAGGTAGTTTTTATATAATTTTTAAAAGTTGAAGCTGTGATAAAAGCTTTTTAATATTAAACATATATGCTGTCAGATGTTAAAAAAACGGGATAAAAATACAACTTTTTGAACTTTCTTATTGAAAATTGTGAATTTTCTATTGACAAATGTAATGCCATTTTATATAATGTAAGTGCTTAGGAGTCTCGACTCCGAAAGACTATTGAAGAAGGAGGACACTATAATGGATATCGAATTCGCTCCTGTAGAAAACGTAACAGGTACAGCTGTAGATAAGAGAGAAGATGGTACATGGGTATGGTCAGATAAGTTTGATCTTACAGCTCTCATCAACGCAATCATCGATTTCATCAACAAGCTCATCAAGTTTGAGTTCTAATTTTTGATTGATGATTAGATGATTCAAATCTTATTTTTTAAAGAAGGAGGACACTATCAATGAAATGGGATATCATCATGGATGAAGAATTCGAATTTAACCTTCAGTGGGTTATCGATTTCTTAACAAGAATCCTCAAGGACGTTTTCGGCTTCATCGAAGAAGAAGAGTGGGCTGACAAAGCTGAATAAGTTATTCTTTTTAAGTTATTTGCAAATAACTTATCCGCAGGTCAAATGACCTGCGGTTTTTTTTGACCCCTCTGTCGGTTACACCGACATCTTTTCTTCCAGAAACGGGCACCCCTTTGTCACTTCGTGACATTTCCCCTGATAGGGGAATTACCTTTCAGGGGCGACAAGACTGACAAAACTTTTCTTAGTTCAAAAAAGTATGTATTTTTATAAAACTTTTAGTTTTCATCCATTTTTAAATTAAAGAGAAAAGCAAAAGTTTAATTCTTGTCGCCCCTGAAAGGGGAGATGGCATCTGCAGGATGCCAGAGGGGTTATTCTTCGCCCTCATAAGAAGACAACCGCTTGCGGCAAACGAGTCGCCCCTCGGCGGTGCAAAAATAAAACAGAAGCATAATCTCCCCCGCGTACCATAATGTCGAAAACTCGCTATTGAAATATATTTGTTTTTATGTTAAAATAAAGTAATTATGTTAAAGTTAAACTAAATAAATATATGAGGTGATATAAATGGGCTTACTTCAAAAGCTTTTTGGTGACTATTCAACCAAAGAAGTCAAAAGAGTTAAACCGACTATGAATAAAGTCCTTGCACTTGAAGAGGAATACGGAAAGCTCTCCGATGCTGAGCTTAAGGCTAAAACATCCGAATTCAAAGAAAGACTTAAAAACGGTGAAACCCTCGATGATATTCTCCCCGAAGCTTTCGCTACCTGCCGTGAGGCTTCGTGGCGTGTGCTTGGTATGAAGCACTTCCCCGTGCAGATCATAGGTGGTATCATTCTTCATCAGGGACGTATTGCCGAAATGAAAACAGGTGAAGGTAAAACCCTTGTTGCTACTCTTCCCGCTTATCTTAATGCTCTTTCAGGCAAGGGCGTTCACATTGTTACAGTAAATGACTATCTTGCACGTCGAGACAGCGAATGGATGGGCAAGGTTTACCGTTTCCTCGGCCTTAGTGTCGGCCTTATTGTCAACGGTCTTGAAACCGATGAAAGACGCAAGGCGTACGCTGCCGATATCACTTACGGCACCAACAACGAAATGGGCTTCGACTATCTTCGTGATAATATGGTGCAGTATTTTGACCAAAAAGTTCAGCGTGGTCACAACTTTGCAGTAGTCGACGAGGTTGACTCAATCCTTATCGACGAAGCAAGAACTCCCCTTATCATTTCAGGTATCGGTTCACGCTCAAGTGAGCTTTACAATACAGCAAATATGTTTGTAAGAAGCCTCAAGTGTCTCAAAATCGGCGAGGTTGACTCAAAGGCAGACTTTGAAGAGCTTGCAAAGGAAGCAGGCGCTGACTACGTTGTTGACGAAAAGGCTAAGAGTGCAACTCTCACAAAAAGCGGTATCAAAAAGGCTGAGCGTTTCTTCAACGTTGAAAACCTCAGTGATCCCGAGAATATGACTCTCTCCCACCATATCAACACAGCGGTCAAGGCTTACGGCATAATGAAGAGAGACGTTGACTACGTTGTAAAAGACGGTGAAGTGCTCATCGTTGACGAATTTACAGGCCGTATTATGATAGGCAGACGCTACTCCAACGGTCTTCATCAGGCCATCGAAGCTAAAGAAGGCGTTAAGATTGCAAAGGAAAACAAGACCCTTGCAACTATCACATTCCAGAACTACTTCCGTCTTTACTCAAAGCTTTCAGGTATGACAGGTACTGCTATGACAGAGGAGCAGGAATTCCAGGAGATTTACTCCCTCGACGTTGTAGAAATTCCTACCAATAAGCCCCTTGCAAGAAAAGATCAGCCAGATGTTATCTATAAGACTGAACAGTTCAAGTTCAATGCTATTATTGATAAAATTATCGAATGCAACAAAAAAGGTCAGCCTGTACTGGTTGGTACTGTTTCAATCGATAAGAGTGAAAAGCTCTCAGCTGCACTTAAAAAGCGTGGCGTAAAGCACAATGTACTTAATGCTAAGCACCACGAAAAAGAAGCTGAAATCGTTGCTCAGGCAGGTAAACTCGGTGCTGTTACAATTGCTACCAATATGGCAGGTCGTGGTACTGATATTATGCTCGGCGGTAATGCTGAGTTCCTTGCAAAAACAGAAATGCGCCGTCTCGAATATCCCGAAGAGTTAATTGCAGAAGCAACTGCTTTCGGCGATACAGATAACGAAGATATCATCGGTGCAAGAGAAAAATTCAAAGAGCTCGAAGCAAAATATAAAGCTCAGATTTCAGAAGAAGCTGAAGCTGTAAGACAAGCCGGCGGTCTTTATATTATCGGTACTGAGAGACACGAATCACGTCGTATCGACAACCAGCTCAGAGGTCGTTCAGGTCGTCAGGGAGACCCGGGTGAAAGCTGTTTCTATCTTTCAATGCAGGACGATCTTCTTCGTCTCTTCGGTGGTGAGAGAATGGAAGCGATTATGAACTCTCTTCCCGTTGATGCTGATATGCCCATTCAGGTCGGCATTGTTGCAAAGAGCGTTGAGTCTGCTCAGAGAAAGGTTGAAGGCAACCACTTTGCCGCAAGAAAGCACGTACTCGCCTTTGATGACGTTATGAACCGTCAGAGAGAGATTATCTACAGCCAGCGTGACCAGGTGCTCAAGGGCGACAATATGAAGCCCGTTATCACAAAGATGATCGACGACTCAATCGGTGATACAGTTGAGTTCTCCTGCCCTGCAGGTATGCCCAAGGATGAGTGGCATCTTGCATCACTCAGAGAAAAATATCTTGGCTGGCTCACCAGCGAAAACGACTTCAAGGATGACAGTAAGCTTTCCAGCGAGGATGTTTATGATATGCTCACCACAAGAGCTCACGAGCTTCACGACTCAAGAGAAGCAAACTTCGGTGAAGAAGCTATGCGTGAAATCGAAAGAGCTATCCTTCTTAAGAATGTTGACCTTAAGTGGATGGATTACATCGATGCAATGGATGAGCTCAAGCAGAGCGTAGGTCTTTTAGCTTACGGTCAGAAGGATCCCGTTGTTGCATTCCGTCAGATGAGCTATGATATGTTCGACGAAATGACAAGTGCTATCCGCGAGGACACTGTTAAGATCATTCTTTCAGCCCACTTCAGAACCGAAGAGGAAATCAAGCGTGAGCAGGTTGCCAAGGTTACATCTGCAACTGCAGGTGGCGGTGACGGCAGCGAAAAAGGCAGAACAGTACGCAACGACAAGAAAAAAGTCGGCGTAAACGATCCCTGTCCCTGCGGCAGCGGTAAGAAATACAAGAAATGCTGCGGCAGACCCGGCGCAGAAAGCAAATAAGTAAAGTTTTGTCAAACTTTTACAAAAGTTTGCAGGGCGTGGGACGGAGTCCCACAAAAGAAAAAGACAGCACAAATTAAAAGCATGTTGCATACAAAAAGAGCAGTTCGTAATTGAACTGCTCTTTTTACATATTTGCTTCTTCGCCCTCGCCGGGCAGGCATTCTTTTTGCTGTCGCTCAAAAAGAATCAAAAAAGCGCTGATTTTTATGCTACCAAACCCTCATAAGCCTTCGCTAAAACAATCGCCGTCTTATCACCAAGAGAAAGCGTCTCATGATAGTGTCCGAAGGCAAGTGCCATAGCATAGTCATTATCAGGCACAATATAACCGATAGCGTCATTAGCAAGACCGAAGATAATCAAATCCTCGCCGAAAATATCCGTAAGAATCTTGCCCTCGTAATTCTTGCCTCTTACAGAGCCTTCACTTGTCAGCGAATCACCGCCATAGATAAGATCAGTACAGATTTCACCGGGTGCAAAGGCTATTTTAATATCCTCACCCATTTCCATATAACCGATTTCAGTTGTTACGTAATAATTACCGACGGACTTCTTTATAAGATAGTTTACAACACCAAGCTTACCCGCTGCCTTGATGACGGGGTTAGTTACGGGAATCTCGACCTTTTCGAGTCTGATGTTGAGTATAGGTGCAACCTTTGTCTCCTTGGCAGGTACCCAGCCCTTATACCATGGTGTGTACCAGGATTCAGCCTGCTCCTTTGTGAAATTGAGGCTCATAAGGTATTCATCAGCCTTGATTTCATCTTCAGTTTTGGTCAGACCAAGCACAATTTTGCCTATTTCCTTGCCATAGTTGGAGGCGATGTCAACTCTTTTGTCAGCTTTAGCATCAACTCTACCGATATAAATTCCTGCAATTGCACCATTGAAGAACATAAAATTATAGCCGGCATTTGTGATAACCTCACCCATATAGTATATGTAGTCGCCTGATACACCGTGTCCCTTGGTTTCGTCAGAGGATACGGGCAGACCTACAACATCGGGATGAGCGGACATATTGACTATAATCGTAGGCTTCTCTGACTTTTTATAGGGTGCAAAAGTGAAGCGTCTGAGCTTTGTGTCAAGAGAGGTTGCGGAAGGTCTGTTTTTATTGCTGAAATACTCCTCACCGATGTCCTTTTCAGCATAGAACATATCACCCTCAGTCATTGAATCAACAGCTTCTTTTATTGCCGATGTAACCTTTGAATATAAGTACTCCATAAATTCCGGATCAGTACCCTGCTCAGTTTCCCACATACCCGACATTGCACTGCCGATATTCTTAGGCCACTTACGGTATATCTCCGTCCATAAACCCTGAGTATCAATTCCCGAATGAGTATGAGTAGCAAAAATATTAATTGAGTTGAGGTTATTCTTCTCAGCAAATTCACTGAGCATACCCCTTATTATTCTGATATCACCGTTGGATACACCGATGGAGTCTATTGTAGCAAATACTGCAGTACCTCTGCCTGAACCGTCATTGAGAGAAATCACTCTAACCTTCATATCGTCAAGAATTTCTCTTACATCATTGGTGAAATAATTCTGCTCACTGATAAAGCCACCAAGGAAAAGATCATAGTCCTGCCAATTTTCGGGCACAAGACTTGCTTCACTGTGACCGAGTGACCACTTAGCATCCTTTTCCGCTTTATCAATAAATTCGGTTGTTCCCTCAAAGAAATTGTCATAGACATATTCATCCTCAGAAACAAATTTGCCGTTTTCCTTCATAACAAAATCAAGACCGCCTACAAGCGCATTCATCAACTTATCCACAAACAAAGCAAGCCCCTTTGTAAATGGCTCATTTGCCCTCTCGAAGTCGACGGCTGAAACAGGTATAGCCGTAACACTGAAAAGCATTACAAGTGCAATAAGTAAAGCTATAATTTTTTTCTTCATATATATTTCCTCCTAAAAAAATATCGCACACTGCTCATATAAATAATGACACAATAATGCGATATTATAATTCTCATTTGTAAATTAGATTAATTATTCTGTAAATTTATACCAACCCAAATCCGACAGACTTGCAAGTGTATCTTCGGGTATGTCTGCGATGTCACCGTCTTCAAGCTTATACACAAAATGGGCAGATGTGCTTCCCGGATAGCTTTCGTTTATAAGGTCACTGATTATGAGTATCCTGTCGCCGTCTGTGAGCTTTTCTACATCTGTGCCCAGTGCCTTATTGTAGCTATAGCGTATTGGTGAGCCTCTTTCGTCAATTATCATATGGATGTCATTTTCACATTTTAGGCTGTAACCCTCAATCACAGTTGTTGAATTCAGTGCGGTAACAGTAAAATATCCCATAATTATCAATGCCGTAATCATTAATATAAGTATTGCCTTTTTCATATAAATCACCTCTCATAATATAAGACAGATTATAGTGCCTATTTGTTGCAACAATATTAAATTAAAAGCAGAAACCTCAAAATTACGGCAGAGTACTAAAATAATCAAAAAAACTTTATTCTATCTATAATATTTGCAGAAAAATCTCTTGCAATAATAACAGTAATATTGTATACTATGATATGTATGTAAAGTGGCGTAGTGTAATTATGAAGCCATCACTCTATAAATATAACGGAGGAATTACCATGGCAGAAATGGAAAAAAGTAACAGTTTTATTTCCATGGAACACGACATTCTCAAGTTCTGGGAAGACAACAACTGCTACGACAAGCGTAAAGAAAAAAATCAGGGCAAGGAGCGTTTCCGCTTCATAGACGGCCCCATTACAGCTAACAATCCTATGGGTATCCACCACGCTTGGGGTCGTACCCTTAAAGACACCTTCATCAGATACAAATATATGAAAGGTTACGATTGCCGTTGCCAGAACGGTTTCGACTCACAAGGCCTCTGGGTTGAAGTTGGTGTTGAAAAAGAACTCGGCTTCGAAAGCAAAAAGGACATCGAAGATTACGGTATCGACAAGTTCACAAGACAGTGTGTTGACCGTGTAAAGACATATTCAGGTGTAATCACTGAGCAGTCAAAGAGACTTGGCCAGTGGATGCAGTGGGACAACTCCTACTACACCAACACAGACAAGAACATCACAAGCATCTGGCACTTCCTTAAGACTTGTGACGACAACGGCTGGATTCAGAGAGAATACAAGCCTATGCCCTGGTGCCCCCGTTGCGGCACATCACTTTCAGAGCACGAAATGACAGGTTCATATAAAACTGTTACACATAACTCAGTTTTCTTCAAGCTTCCCGTTGAAGGCCTTGACAGCAAAATCATCGTGTGGACAACTACTCCCTGGACTCTTTCATCAAACGTTGCTCTTGCAGTTAACCCCGAAATCGACTATGTTGAAGTAAAGGTTAAGAGCGACGAACAGACACTTATTCTTGCTAAGAACGCTATCAAGTATCTCGGCGAAGATAAGCTTGAAGTTCTTCGTATGTTCAAGGGTGAAGAGCTCGTTGGCAGAAAGTTTGAAACCTGCTTCCCCGAACTCGAGGCTCAGCAGGGCTTTGAACATAAAATCGTAGCTTGGGAAGATGTTGACGCTGAAGAAGGTACAGGCGTTGTTCACATCGCTCCCGGTTGCGGTGCAGAAGATAACGAGCTCGGCAAGAGACTCGGTCTTCCCGAAATTATGCCCGTTGACGATATGGGTATCTTCCTCAAGGGCTTCGGCTTCTT
>JAZQUF010000131.1:0-5771 GCA_045631165.1 Acutalibacteraceae bacterium | reverse complement strand
GTGATAAGGTGTCACCCACCAAGACAATTGCTCAGGGTAAAAACATCCTTGAACTCTGGAGAGGCCCCACTTGTGCCTTTAAGGATATGGCTCTTCAGCTTCTTCCCTATCTTCTTACAACTGCTGCTAAAAAGACAGTTGCTGATAAGACAATTGTTATCCTCGTTGCTACCTCAGGTGACACAGGTAAGGCTGCACTTGAAGGCTTCAAGGATGTGCCCGGTACCAAGATTATGGTATTCTATCCCAATGACGGTGTAAGCCCTATGCAGAAGCTTCAGATGACTACTCAGGCAGGTGAAAACGTTGCTGTATGTGCTATCAACGGCAACTTCGACGACGCTCAGAATGGTGTTAAGAGGATTTTCACTGATAAAGAGGTTGCAGCTAAGCTTGCTGATAATGGTATGATGTTCTCATCAGCTAACTCAATCAACTGGGGTCGTCTTGTTCCTCAGATTGTTTACTATATTTCAGCTTACGCTGATCTTATTGAAAACGGTACTATCAAAAACGGTGACGAAGTGAATGTTGTTGTACCTACAGGTAACTTCGGTAATATTCTTGCTGCATATTATGCTAAGAAGATGGGTATCCCCTTCGGTAAGCTTATCTGTGCTTCAAATGCCAATAATGTACTCACAGACTTCCTCAAAGAGGGTACTTATGACAGAAACAGAAAGTTCTTCACAACAACTTCACCCTCAATGGATATTCTTATTTCATCTAACCTTGAAAGACTTCTCTATCACCTTTCAGGCGAAAATGATGAGACAATCAGAGAGTGGATGGGTCTTCTTTCAACAGAGGGTAAATATACTGTAAGTGAAGATGTCAAGTCAATGATTCTTGATCTCTTCGATGCAGGCTGCTGTGACGATAAAGAAACAGCTGAAACTATTGCTGATACCTATAAAAACGGCTATCTTCTCGATACACACACTGCTGTTGCTGTTAAGGTTTACGATGACTATGTAAAGGAAACAGGCGACAAGAAAGAAACAATCATTGCTTCGACAGCTAATCCCTATAAGTTCTCGGCAGCTGTACTTGGTGCTGTAGCTCAAGTGCCCGCTGATACTGATGAATTCCAGCAGGTTGATCTTCTTAAAGAAGCAACAGGTGAAGAGTGTCCTCCTCAGCTTGCAAATCTTAAGGGCAGTACTCCGAGATTTACAGACTGCTGTAACAAGGAAGATATGATTAATATGGTATATCAGATGCTTTCCATCTGATAAGAGGTGAACTCTTTTGTCAATATTTACAATAGCAGATACACATTTATCTCTGAGTGACGATAAGCCTATGGATATTTTCGGTGGCTGGCAGGACTATGTTTCAAGACTCGAAAGTAATTGGAAAAGTCTTATTACCGATGAGGATACTGTCGTCATACCCGGTGATATATCCTGGGCTATGAGTCTTGAGGGTGCAGCGAAAGACTTCAGATTTATTCATAATCTGCCCGGTAAGAAGATTATACTTAAAGGTAATCACGATTACTGGTGGAACACCAAAAGAAAAATGGATGCCTGGTTGGAAAGCGAAAACCTCGATACAATCAGTATACTTCACAACAATGCATTCAAGGTGGGGGACTATGTTATCTGTGGTACTCGAGGCTGGTTCTATGATGCTGAAACAAGTGCTGATATGAAGGTGCTTCTTCGTGAAGCTTCGAGACTTGATAAGTCAATCGAAGAGGGGAAAAAGCTGGGTGACAACCTGATAGTTTTTCTTCATTATCCGCCTGTTATGCAGTCTCAGAAGTGTCAGGAGATATTTGATGTGCTTAAAAAACACGATATAAACCGCTGTTATTACGGCCACTTACACGGTGAATCTACCCGTCACAGTGTGAATGAAACAGTTGACGGCATAAAATTTTCACTGATTTCTGCAGATTTTCTTAGTTTTTGCCCTCAATTAGTGGAAAAATTTTGAAAAAACTATGGAAATTTGAAATCAATGCTGATATAATATATGGGTTAAAATGCAAGTGGACGTATGAAGTCCACGGATAGGAGTTTTAGAAATGAGTTTAAAATCATCAAACAACGTTGAAACAAATGTTTACGCTCTCGAAATCGAGATTGACGCTGCAACCTTTGAAGCAGCTCAGAACAAGGCGTTCGGCAAGCAGAAGAATAAGATTCAGCTTCCCGGCTTCCGTAAGGGCAAGGTAACAAGAAAGATGGCTGAAAACTTCTATGGTAAGGGTTGGCTCTATGAAGACGCTCTTGACCTTTGCTTCGGTGAAGCAGTTGAAGCTGCAGTTAAGGAAGCAGGCCTCGATATGGTTGGTACCAAGACAGCTGATGTCAAGGAAATCGGTGAAAACGGCGTTCTTATGACAGTTGAAATCTACGTTAAGCCTGATGTAGAAATCACAGAATACAAGGAGCTCAAGGCTACCAAGAAAAAGGTAGAAGCTACTGATGAAGAAGTTGATCAGAGAATCAATGAGCTCAAGGAAAGAAATGCTCGTCTTGTTTCAATCGAAGACAGAGCTGTTGTAGACGGTGACATCACAGTTATCGACTTCGAAGGCTTCGTTGACGGTGTAGCTTTTGAAGGCGGCAAGGGTGAAAACTATGAGCTTACAATCGGTTCAGGCCAGTTCATCCCCGGCTTTGAAGAGCAGATCATCGGTCACACTCTCGGTGAAGAATTCGATGTTAACGTTAAGTTCCCCACAGAGTACACTCCCGAACTCGCTGACAAGGATGCTGTATTCAAGATTAAGCTTCATGAAATCAAGGTTAAGGAGCTCCCCGAAGTTGATGACGACTTCGCTCAGGAAGCAGCTGACTGCGATACAGTAGCTGACCTTAAGAAGCAGATCAAGGAAGAAATCAAGAGCCATAAGGAACACGAAAACGAGAAGGAAATTGAAATGCAGCTTCTCGACAAGCTTGCTGAAAACGTAAAGGGTGACATCCCTGAGGTTATGGTTGATAACGAAATCAATGGCCAGATCAGAGACATCGACTACAGACTCAGCATGCAGGGTATGAACTTCGAAACATACCTTCAGTATATGGGTATGACAGTTGAAATGTATAAAGAGAATGCTAAGGAAGGCGCTCTTAAGAATGTTAAGATTCGTCTTGCTCTTGAAAAGATTGCCGTTCTCGAGGCTCTCGACGTAACTGAAGAAGAAATCGAAGCAGAATATGCTAAGTTTGCTGAGCAGTACGGTATGGAAGTAGACAAGATCAAGGAAGTAGTTCCTGCTGACGGTCTTAAGGCTGATATGCTCAAAGAAAAGGCTATCACTTTCGTAAAGGATAATGCTAAGGTTACAACAGCAAGAAAGCCCAGAGCTAAGAAAGAAAAAGCTCCTGCTGACGCTGAATAATCTTGGGTGATTATTTAAGGTTAATTTAACACAGAATAACTATAATAGAGTGGAACTGGCTGAATTTGTCAGTTCCTCTATTGCAATATAAATATATTTTCAGGAGGTATAATTATGCCATTAGTACCTTATGTTGTAGAACAGACAAACAGAGGCGAAAGACAGTATGACATCTACTCACGCCTTTTAAACGACAGAATCATTGTGCTTTCAGATGAGGTTAATGATGCAACTGCAAGCCTTGTTGTGGCTCAGATGCTCTTCCTTGAAAGTCAGGACAGTGAAAAGGATATAAGCTTTTACATCAACAGCCCCGGCGGAAGTGTAACAGCAGGTATGGCGATCTACGATACAATGCAGTACATTAAGTGTGATGTTTCAACTATCTGTATGGGTATGGCTGCAAGTATGGGCGCATTCCTTCTCTCCTCAGGTGCAAAGGGAAAGAGATATGTTCTCCCCAACGCTGAGGTTATGATTCACCAACCTTCAGGTGGTGCTAAGGGTCAGGCTACAGATATCAAAATCGTTGCTGACCACATTCTCAGAACAAAAGCAAAGCTCAACAAGATTTTAGCTGAAAACACAGGTAAGCCTATTGATGTTATCGCTGCTGATACAGAAAGAGATAACTTTATGACAGCCGAAGAGGCTCTCGAATACGGCCTTGTTGATAAGATTATGTATAAAAGATAATTTAAAGAGGTAATTATATATGGCAAGAGATGGCGACATCAAAGATAAGTCCGTAAGATGTTCCTTTTGCGGCAAGCTGCAGAGTGATGTAAAATCACTTATTGCAGGCCCGGGTGTATATATCTGCGACCAGTGTGTAGCTCTTTGTGAGGACATTATAGCTGATATGGATGAGGAAAAGATCAAGGAAGATGAGCTTGATTTTACTTCTCTTAAAAAGCCTCAGGAAATCAAGGCAAAGCTTGATGAATACGTAATCGGTCAGGAAGAAGCTAAAAAGGCTCTGAGCGTTGCCGTTTACAACCACTACAAGAGAATATATACAGGCAACAAGGGCGACGTTGAAGTGAGTAAGAGTAACATTCTTATGCTCGGTCCCACCGGTGTCGGTAAGACTATGCTTGCTCAGACTCTGGCAAGAATTCTTGATGTACCCTTTGCTATTGCCGATGCAACAACTCTCACTGAAGCAGGTTATGTGGGTGAGGATGTTGAGAATATTCTCCTGAGACTTCTTCAGGCTGCCGATATGGATGTTGAAAGAGCTGAAAAGGGTATCATCTATGTTGATGAAATTGACAAGATTGCCCGTAAGAGTGAAAGTACATCTATCACCCGTGATGTAAGCGGTGAGGGTGTACAACAGGCTCTTCTCAAGATTCTTGAGGGTACTGTTTCCAATGTGCCTCCTCAGGGTGGCAGAAAGCATCCCCAGCAGGAATTTATCCAGATTGACACTTCAAATATTCTCTTCATCTGTGCCGGTGCCTTTGATGGCATTGAAAGACAGGTTGAAAAGAGAATGGGCAACTCAGGTCTCGGCTTCGGCGCTAAGATAAAGACCAAAGACGAATATGCAAAAGACAAGGTTATGCATCAGGTTATTCATCACGATCTTGTGAAATTTGGTCTTATCCCTGAGCTTGTCGGCCGACTTCCTGTTATCACTGCTCTTGATAACCTTGACGAGGATGCGTTGGTAAGAATAATGTCTGAGCCTAAAAACGCTCTCGTAAAGCAGTATCAGTATCTTTTCGGTATCGACGGCATTGAGCTTCAGTTTGAGGAAGATGCTCTCAGGACTATAGCTAAAAAGACTCTCGAAGCAGGTACAGGCGCCAGAGGTCTTCGCTCGGTAATAGAGAAGCTTCTTATGGAATATATGTATTCCTTCCCCTCAAGTGGTAAGACAGGTATTCTGACTATTACCAAGGAGACAGTAGAAGCGGATGCAGAGCCAGTTTTCGAAGAAAAAGACATAACTCAGATTAAAAATGTAAAGATACCTTTACCTAAACGCAAAAAGTCTGAATAAGCTATTGACTTTTTATATTGTGTTGTGGTAAAATACCATAGTATAAAAATTTCGGAGGTTTAATCTCATGACAGCTCTTCAGTATGTATTAGCGATTGTTATTATACTTGTTTCTATCGGTATTATTGCTTTAGTTATGCTTCAGGAAGGTAAGCAGCAAGGCCTTGGTGCTATTGCAGGTGCTGCAGATAACTTCTTCGGTAAGAATAAGGGCAAGACAATGGATGCTCAGCTTGCAAAGTTCACAAAAATTTTAGGCGTTGTGTTCTTTATCCTCGCTCTTGCAGCTTCACTCCTCGTTCTCTTCGGAGCATAAGCAAAATCAAACAATCAGCAAAAGGCGAACTATGGTTCGCCTTTTTTAATTAGCAATAAGGATCGCTTCGCTCCACATTATAT
>JAZQUF010000130.1:0-6119 GCA_045631165.1 Acutalibacteraceae bacterium | reverse complement strand
TTAATTATATTATTTTATGATTTTCGGAGGATTAAGAATGAAAATTCAATGTAACAGCGCAGAACTCGCTAAAGCATGTTTAAACATTCAGAGAACAGTTTCAAATAAGTCAACAATACCTGCTCTTGAAGGTATTCTTATCGATGCTAAAGAAAATATTATTACTCTCACAGGCTATGATCTTGAGGTCGGTTCAGTTGCAACACTTGAAGCAGAGGTTTTCTCTCAAGGTAAAATAGTACTCAATGCAAAGAATCTTTGCGATATTATGAGAATGCTTCCTGATGATGTTGTAACTATCGATTGTGATGAGAGAAATATTTCTAAAATTAAAAGCGGTGAAACAGAATACTCTCTTATTGGTACATCCGCTGATGATTATCCTGAGCTTCCTTCAATTAATAAATATACTTCAATTACACTTGAGCTTGGCACAATCAAGGATATGATCAGGAAAACAATCTTTTCTGTTTCAACAAGCGAAAGAAACCCCGTACATACAGGTGTTAAATTTGAAGTAAGTGACGGCAAGGTTGTCCTTATTGCAGTTGACGGTGCAAGACTTGCTATAAGAAGAGAAAACGTTGATTTCCTTTATGAAAACAATGAATCAAGTGATAAAACTCTTGAATTTGTTGTTCCTGCAAAAACACTTAATGAAATAACAAAGCTTTCAGGTGATGATGATACCCAGATAGTTGTGTATATAGGTGACAGACATATTATCTTCAAATATAAGGAATACGAAATTATTTCAAGACTTCTTGAAGGTAAGTTCATTGACTATAAAGCAGCTATTCCTATGACTCACTCTACCAGAGTTATTGTTTCAACAAGAAGATTTATAGAATGTATTGAAAGAACATCACTTATCATTACTGATAAATCAAGCCCCGTACGCTGTGTAATTGAAAACGGTATTATTAAATTCTCATCAGTTACAGCTATCGGTACTGCAAGTGACAAGCTTGCTGCTGATATTGAAGGTAACAATCTTGAAATAGGCTTTAATAACAGATTTGTGCTTGACGCTCTTAAGGTTTGTGACTGCGATGAAATCAAAATAGAAATGGGTTCATCAAATCAGCCTATTATAATCACACCTTTAGAGGGTGATAGCTTCTTCTTCCTCATTCTTCCTATCAGAATCTAATCATAAAGAGTTGATATAAATGAAAATAACAGTTAAAGTTGCCGAGAAAAGAAAAGTACCGGTACAGATAACAACAGAAAATATAAGACTTGATTCAGCCCTTAAGCTTTCAAATGCTGTTTCAACAGGCGGTCAGGCAAAATGGATAATTCAGGATTCACTTGTTAAGGTAAACGGTGAAGTATGTATTTCAAGAGGAAAAAAGCTTTTCCCGGGAGATAACTTTGAATATGAAAGAGTTATCTATGAAATAGTAAGTTAATTCGGAGTAATTAAAAATGAATGTAAATTATCTCCAGGTTAAAAATTTCAGAAATATAGAAAAATGTGAAATAGAGCCTTGTGACAGTGTAAATATAATTTACGGTCAGAATGCTCAAGGTAAGACTAATCTGCTTGAAGGTATATGGCTTTTTACAGGCTGCAGATCTTTCAGAGGCTCAAAGGACAGTGAACTTATAAATTTTAATAGCAATAAGGCTATACTTGATATGGATTTTATTGCATTTGACAGAGAACATCAGGCTCATCTTGAAATATGTGAGGGTAAAAAATTTACTCTTAACGGAATAAAGAAAACATCAGGTCAGATAATGGGTAATTTTTTATCTGTTGTTTTTTCACCGGTTCATCTTTCTCTGGTTAAAGAGGGCCCTTATGAAAGAAGAAGATTTTTAGATATTGCTATAAGTCAGCTTAAGCCTAAATATGCTGTTACTCTTTCGAATTATAATAAAGCAGTTGCTCAGAGAAATGTTTTATTAAAGGATATAGTTTTTCATTCTGAGCTTTATGATACTCTTGATGTATGGGAAGACAGAATTGCTTTTTTTGCATCAGAAATTGTAAGACAAAGACTCGGATATATAAACAAGCTCAGCCAATATTCTCAGGATATATATAACGGACTATCTTCAGGAAGAGAAAAGCTTGATATTTCTTACTTGCAGCAGACTGTAATTGCAGGTGATTCAAAGCAGGAGCTTTATGAAAACATAAAGAATCAGCTTTATCTTTCCAGAAAAAATGACCTAATAACAGGTTCAACTTCAGTTGGCCCTCACAGAGATGATTTAGATATTAAAATTGATAGTCTTTCTGCACGAAATTACGGCTCACAGGGTCAGCAGCGTTCTGCTGCTTTATCATTAAAATTAGGTGAAGCGGCTGTAATAAAGAATTTTTCTGACCAGCAGCCCGTTGCACTTTTGGATGATGTTATGAGTGAGCTCGATGAAACAAGACAAAATTATATTTTAAACCATATAAAAGACTGGCAGGTATTTATTACTTGCTGTGATCCGTCAACAGTAAAAAATCTTAAATCAGGTAAAAAGATAGAGCTTAAAGGCGGAAAAATAATATAAGGGTGAATATTTATGTATCTTCACTTAGGACAGAATACGGTTATAGTTCACGACGAAATTATAGGTATATTCGACCTTGACGGAACTACTGTATCTAAAAATACCAGAAATTATTTAGCTGAGGCTGAAAAACACGGCAGAGTACAGACAGTATCTAATGAATTGCCGAAGTCATTCATAGTCTGCAGCGATAAAGATAATGATTTTAAAATATATCTTTCACAGATATCCTGTGCAACTCTTTTAAAGAGAACCCAGGAAATGAAATATTAAAATTCAGATTAATTTGCAAAATAACGAAATGGAGGTATTAGCCATGGATGAAATCAAGGCTAACGCTGAAAATCAAGAAATTACGACAGTAGAAGAAATCATTGAAACAATGGATACGGTTGTAACTGAGGAGTATAATGCTGATGCTATTCAGGTACTTGAAGGTCTTGAGGCTGTAAGAAAAAGACCCGGTATGTATATCGGTTCAACAGGTCCCAGAGGTCTTCATCACCTTGTTTATGAAATCGTTGACAATTCAATCGACGAAGCACTCGCAGGTTATTGTACTCATATTGAGGTTGAAATTTTGCCCGGTGATGTTATTACAGTACGCGATAATGGTCGTGGTATCCCCGTAGGTATCAATGAACAGCAGGGTTTACCCGCAGTTACTGTTGTACTTACAGTACTTCATGCCGGCGGTAAATTCGGCGGTAGTGGTTATAAGGTATCAGGTGGTCTTCATGGTGTTGGTTCATCTGTAGTTAATGCACTTTCAGAATGGATGGAAGTTGAAGTATCACAAAACGGACACGTTCATCATCAGAGATTTGAAAGAGGTAATATAAAAACAGACCTCACAATTATCGGTGATACAGATAAGACAGGTACTTTTGTTAAGTTCAAGCCCGATGCTCTTATTTTCCAGGAAACAACTATCTACGATTATGAAATTCTTAAAAATCATCTTCGTGAGTCAGCTTTCCTCAATGCAGGTCTTGCTATCACTCTTACAGATAAGAGAGACCCCGAAAATGTAGTTGAGGATTATTTCTGCTATGAAGGCGGTATCGGTTCATTCGTTGAGCATATAGGCGAAACCTATGGTCTTACACCTATTCATGAAAAGGTTATTCACTTCTCATCAGTTGATGGTGATAGGAGTGCTGAAATTGCTCTTATGTATAATGATGGCTATAAAGAGAGAATTTTCTCTTATGCTAACAATGTTAATACTGTTGATGGAGGTACTCACGAAACCGGCTTTAAAACAGCACTTACTAAAGTATTCAACGAATATGGTAAGAAATATGGCTTTCTTAAGGATGCTGATACCAAGCTTACAGGTGAAGACTGTCGTGAGGGTCTTGTAGCTGTTATTTCTGTTAAGCTTACAGAAGCTCAGTTTGAAGGTCAGACTAAGGGTAAGCTCGGTAATACAGAAATGACAAAGCTTGTAAGTAACACAGTTTATAATAAGCTTTCAGATTTCTTTGAAGAAAATCCTCAAATTGCAAAGTCAATCGTTTCAAAATCACTTGATGCTTCAAGAGCAAGAGAGGCAGCAAGAAGAGCAAGAGAAGCTGCAAGAAGAAAGTCACCTCTTGAAAGCAACTCACTTCCCGGTAAGCTTGCAGACTGTACAGAAAAAGATCCCTCAAAGACAGAAATTTATATCGTAGAGGGTGACTCAGCGGGTGGTTCAGCTAAGGAAGGCCGTGACAGAACAATTCAGGCTATTCTTCCTCTTTGGGGTAAGATGCTCAACGTTGAAAAGTCAAGACCTGACAAGGTTATCTCAAATGAAAAGCTTCTTCCTGTTGTAACTGCACTCGGTGCAGGCTTCAACGAAGATTTCGACGTTGAAAAGCTCAGATATCACAAAGTTGTTATTATGGCCGATGCCGACGTCGACGGTGCTCACATCAGAACACTTCTTCTGACATTTTTCTTCAGATATATGAGACCTCTTATTGATGGGGGCTTCGTTTATATCGCACAGCCTCCACTTTATAAGCTCAGCAAGGGTAAGCGTCACGAATACGCATATTCAGATGAAGAAAGAGATAGAATAATGGTAGAAATGCCCGGTGCTGATATTCAACGTTACAAAGGTCTTGGTGAAATGGATCCTGAACAGCTTTGGGAAACAACTATGAATCCGGCAAACAGAATTATGCTTCGTGTAACTCTCGAGGATGCTATTGCTGCAGACGAAACCTTCTCAATTCTTATGGGTGATAAGGTTGAGCCTCGCCGTGAATTCATTGAAAAGAATGCTAAGTACGTACAGAATCTTGACGTATAATTAAGGACTTGATATAAAATGACACCCTACGGAATAGTTTATAGGGATAATCCATATGCGCTGCAAAAAAGTGTAGAAATATGGCAAAAAAAATTCGGTGTTTTTAATCTTCCTGTATTTTTGAAAATCGGCGGTATATCTGCTGTAATACTTCTTGCGATTAATCTTTTATTGGGATATTTATCAGACCAAGGAATAATTTCCTATATATTAACATTTGTATTTATGATAATTTTTGTTTTTGTGCTGATTTATATGACAATAAATAATACTTATGTAAAGCAGATGGCTCTTGCAAATACTCAGAAAGAGGACAAGCAGATTGTTCTTTATGAAGACCGACTCGAATTCGGTACAGGCTATACAAGAGCAACTTACTACTATAGTGATATCATTTTTTGCAGTGAAGAATCAGATATTATTACTATAATTGCCGATAATGCCGCAATGCCTTTTTCGGTACAGAAAAATAGTGTATCAAAAGGCTCATATGATGAATTTTCATTTATTCTCAGAAAATATATGGGCGGTAAATATCAATATATGGGAGGTAAAGGTTAATGGAATACTTTTCCCTTTCATATATGCTCTCTGAAAAAGATTACAGCGAATACGAGAAAATAGTTTTTAAAGGCTCATTTATAATGTCTTTTAAAAGAATGATTATACCTTTTATTCTTATTATTTGTATGTATATCTTCGTAGATAGTCTTTTACTTATTTCAATTCTCAGTTGCTTTGCAGTTCAACTTGTAATTCCTCAGCTTATAAACAGAGAGTTTTCTCACAAAACAAGAAAAAATTCAAAGCTTCTCAAGAGAATGATGACTGTTGATTTTTATGACAATCATATTGTTGTAAGTTATCAGGGAAATGAAAATATAAGAAGTCACAGTGAAAAGCACTACGGATTCCAGATGGTACAGAATATTCTCGAAAGCAGAGAAAATATATATTTCGCTTTCAGCGATAACAGTCTGCTTATTATTCCGAAAGCAGTTCTTGATAATGAAAAATACACGATGATAAGTAATCTTATAGTAAATCTCTTTAAATATAAATATCAGAGACTCGGATAACATATAACCTGAAAAGATGGTGATTAAATGGAAAATTTAAATTACGAAAATCAAACAATTATTGACGTTGACCTGAACAGAGAAATGAGAAAGTCATTCCTTGACTATTCAATGTCTGTTATCACTTCACGTGCTCTTCCCGATGTAAGAGACGGTCTTAAGCCTGTTCACAGACGTATTCTCTATACTATGCACGAAAACGGACTTTATCCCGAAAA
>JAZQUF010000129.1:0-10246 GCA_045631165.1 Acutalibacteraceae bacterium | reverse complement strand
GCCGCAATCATCGGCTTGCCGAGCGGAGTAACGTACTGATTGGTTACGGAATAGGATGTCGGTTCGTCCTGCCATTGATGAGTCACAAGCTTATAAAGTCCAAAAACAACGGCTGCAATCACCAATAAGCAGATTAACAGTATTTTGATAATTTTCAAATATACAGGTGTTTTTTTCTGCTCGTTTTTATTTTTCATAATGCCTCTTTAAAATTTATCAATTCAATCAAGCTTCAAATTCGGCAGCCTTTTCTTTTGTTGCGGCTCTGATTTCTTCAAGCTCTGCCATAATTTTCTCTTTACGCTTACCGGTGAAATTATCAAACATCATAATAATGCCGGGAATAAGGTTACCTACAATACCGGGAATAGCAACAAGCAGGAAGATACCGTGAAGTGTTTCGGGTGTCTGAACAGCCTCCACCATCTCGCCGTTAATCATCTGTGCGCTCTGATAACCGATAAGAGCAAGACCGCCGTTAACAAGAAGCTCTTTCCAAAGATCGGCAATTCTTGAAACCATTGTGCTGAAAGCGAAAACCATACCCTCGTTACGCTGTGCAACGCCATACTTCTTGTAGCTCTTCCATTCCATATAGTCAGTGGAGTCTGCAAGCAATACTCGCTTGGCAGCACTCATACCTGCATTGGGAAGTCCACCTATAGCGATAAGGATACCTACAACCCAGAGGTTGCCATAACCCATAATGAAAAGAAGGATGTAGCAGATACCTGTGAGCATATAACCTGCCACAACGATATCTCTTGATGAGAGCTTTCTACCAAGGAAGGGTACTGAGAAAAGACCTGCATACGAAAGAGCTGATGAACCCATTTCAACATAAGCCTTCATACCGTATTTGTTAAGTGTCTGCTTGTAGAAGAAGGGAAGCGAGTTGTAGCATACTCTTCTGACAGACCCGATGCAGTTGCAAAGGCAAAGAAGAAGCAGGGGTCTGTTGAGAAGAATGAGCTTATAGTCGATTTTTATTTTTTTGTCGTCCTTGGGAGGAAGCACAATGTTTCTCTCTTTAAGGGTCATGGAAGGAATAATCATAGTGATAAGACCCATAATGCCGAAAAGAAGTGCAACTGAGAAGAACGCCCACTTTTGTGCGTTGTAGTCAACGCCGTAAGCATCAATGATAATGGGTACTAACCAGCCGGGGAACATTGAGCCGAGAGTTGAAGCAACCTGTGCTACGGTATAGAAGTTCTTTCTTGATTTTGCATTGGGTGTCATTCGTACAGAAAGAGTTGACAAAGCAACATCGTAGAATGTATCTGCGATATTAAAGACAAGATAAAGCACAAAGCTCCAGACAAGATTAAACATCAGTGAGCCTGATGGTACAACGAAAAGAAGCACGGATGCAAATGTGAAAGGAATAGCTGAAGCCAACATAAAGTTTCTTGCATTACCCTTGCCTGAACGGTTGTTGTCGAGCATTGCACCGACGATAGGCGCGATAAGAATATTCACTGCTGTAGTAGTTGATTTCATAGCAACCATATGGCTTGACTTGAGACCCATATAGTCATACATAAACTGATCTGTGTAGGTGCTTACGGAGTCCTGACCCATGCAGTTACCGAATACACCCGAAACATAACCCATCTGCTCTTTGAAAGCTACATCGGGATTATCCATAAATTTCTGAAGTTTTTCTTTAGCTTTTCCCATAATATTTTTCTCCTTATATTTCAAATTCTTTTTCTATAAATTCCGACTTCATACCGTAAACATTTTCCGCAAGAATCTTAACCTTGTATTTGCCCTTCGGAAACATTCCAAGACATTCTCTGAGTTCTTCATCTTCTCCGTAAAGATAATAAGTCGGTATTTGTTTTCTCATTTTAACAATTTGGCCGTCTGCATTTTCAACATATATTCTGTAAATAAACACAGGCATGCCGTCTTTGCTGACTGCCTCGGGATAATAAACTACATAAATATCACTTTGCTCTTCGATAGCAATTTTTGCATCGTCAGAAAATTCAGGAGCTACAGAGCGTGCAATCTGTTTTTCTTTAGTGTACTCACGGTTGTTTTTGTCGGCAGGGTTCTTAAAATAATACTCACAGAGTATTTCTCCTTCCATACAGTCAACACCCATAACTTTAAGATTGCTATCCTTATCAACTTCAACTATCAGGAAGTTAGCACAATCATCATAGAAATCGGGATGCACCTTCTTTTCACCGTCAACTGTCAGCTCCGTATATTTAAGTGAGCCTGTACCGATTGCGGTGTACTCATTCTGCCACACTGAGCGCGGATCGTTAACAGGATAATGGGAGTGACCCGAGAAATCAACAACATTGGGATAATTTTTCAACAGATCCGCAAAGAGTATTTTTCCCCAACCGTCTTCATCATAGCTTCCGTAAACGGTGTATTTGACGTGCTCGTGATGCATAACAAATACCGGCTTATCAGGTGTAGCCTTAACTGCTTTGTCAAGTTCCTTTTTCAGCCACATTTTCTGAAACTGGGAGTTGAAATGTTTCTTCATTTTACTTGTGGAAATTCCGATAAAATGATAGCCTCCGATTACTCTGTGAAAGTCAGTTTCCTGATTTGTAAGTGACTTATAATACTCAAGAGATTTCTTACCCATAGTAATGGAATCGTGACCCTTGGCAACGGTACACAAGAATTTTGCACCTTTTCCTGTGCCGTAATCATAGATTTCCTTGAAAGCATCAAACTCTTCTATCGAACCTTTGTTTGTAATATCACCTGCAACAAAGAAGGTATCAATATTGTTGTAGTGTTCGTCCTTTTCGGCAAAAGCAAGAGAATAATCTATTACCTCTTTAAGTCTGTAGTAACCTGGCGAACCGATACCCTCAATATGAGCATCACTGCAGACTACAAACCGAAGTACCGGTATAAAGTCTTTTTTCATATGACCACCTCACTGAAATAATATACTGAGTGCAAATAGTGCCTGCGCTGCAAAATAGGTATAGGAAACAGCATAATGCAGAAATTTCGGTCTTCTGATTCCACCCTTGCCTACGCCTATCATAATATCAGATGCGAAAAACATAGACCCGCCCCATATAAGGCACAGACCAAAAGCGAAGCTCCCCTCACTCATGGCTATGATACCCTTGACTACGGCACAGGCAAAAGAAAAAATAAGAACAGGTACATAAATCATAATCATTTTCTTTTTGCCTTTTAAGCGAAGTTTTGTTTTCGCAAAAGCAAATATCACAGTCGTAACAGCCACAGTCATACCAAGCACAGCCCATATGTGAGACATAGCGTTGCATTCCCCTATAAAAAGAAAGGTAGCGCTGTAAATTATGTGACCGAAAGCAAAAAGTACTGCTCCTAAAGGAAAGAACTTCTTTCTCTTGTATTCAAGGAAGAAATCACCAAGAACACCAAAGACAAGTGCAGCAAGTATCATAAGAGAATAATCTGTTATACTATCAGCCACAAGTGCTGAAAGAATTCCCGTTGCAAGATACAAAATGGCGCAGAGCATTTTCAGCGGAAAGCCATATTTCTTTGAAAGACCTGTTTTCTGTGTGATAAAGGGCATTACTATTGAAATTGCCGCAAATATTAATGGTAATATTTTCATATTTTCTCCGATAGCTTAACCGAGGTTATAATCGGTAAGATAAGCTTTTGTATTGTTTACCATCTTTATGAAAAGCTCTTTAGCATTGCCCAACGAACAGGTAACAAGGGGATCGTTTGCGAAAACCTCAAATATTCTGTCGAGATTTCTCTCAGCAATAGCATCTGAAAGTACCTCTTGCTGAGTACATATACGTGAAATAAGCGGAAAGATTTCCTTGGGTATATTACCTGCAACGACCGGTGTTACACTGCCCGAAGTAAACGAAGCATTTGTTTCAACAACAGCACCCAGAGGGAGATTGGGAATCTGTCCTCGGTTAGGGAGATTGACATTGGTAACAAAATCACCAAGTCCGAGAATAGCTCTCATCTGCTTTACTCCCTCTTCACCTGTTTTCTTAAGCTTAAGCTCTTCTTCTCCGCTTAAAAGACGTTTGCTTTTTGCAAGGCGCTCCTTGAGCTCATCCTTTCTTGACCATACGGGAGTAAGATGGAAGAGCATCTCCTCAACTCTGTCATTGTTTTCAAGATACCATTTACCCTCACAGAATTCTGCAAGGTGTCTGTCGCCTGCAGCTGCGATGTATCCGAAGCGTCTGAAAAGGTCAATTTTTACCTTATGAGCATTACCGTGGAAGCTCTTGAGCCACTCAGGATCAACATATTCTTTACATCCGTCCTTATATTTTTCGCAGAACTGCTTATAGTACGGGAAAAGATCAACATTTCTGTATGTAGCCTTTGTAAGCCATGTAAAATGGTTCACACCGATAGGATTAACCTTGATTTCCTTTCTCTTTACGTCCTCGTCGAAAAGCTCACTTGCCATTTTAGCAAGCAGATCCTGGGTACCGAACACCTCATGACAGCAACCGAAGGCTTTGATTTCAGGGAATACTCTGTAAAGAGTCTTAACACAAAGTGTCATAGGATTAGTATAGTTTATAACCCACGCATCGGGTGAATATTTTTTTATGTTTTCGGCAATCTCTTCAAACATCGGCAGAGTACGCATAGCGCGGACAACTCCACCGGGACCTGTTGTGTCGCCTACAGACTGATAAATGCCGTACTCCTCAGGAGCATGAACATCACTCTCCATTTCGTCAAAGGTACCCGGCAGAATTGATATGATAACAAAGTCAGCACCGGTGAGAGCTTCTCCTATAGTTTCAACAGCCTTATAGTTCCATTTTGAAAGAGTATCAGGAAGTCCGTTATACATATTTCCGATTTTTTCGTTGGCCTTTGCAGCTTCAAAATCAATATCATAAAGGCTTACCTCACCGCTCATATCTCCGGCTGTTGCAAGGTCACTCATAAGACCCCATGCCCAACCTCTTGAGCCACCTCCGATATAAGCAATTTTTACGTCTTCCGCTTTATTATCAATGTATTTCATAAAATCAAACTCCTTTTATTGGTGATTGTATATTCTTTCGGCAGTATATGTGCCGTCTTCTTTGATATTAAGTACAGTGCAACCCTGAATCCACTCGTCTTCGGGAGCATCAAACTTGCTTGACATATTGTATGCAGCATAACCTGAAGGCTGAATGTAAGATAAGAGAATACCGTCACACATAACACCGAAATTGTTTACGTGGTCGTGACCGAAGTAAACAGCCTGTGCGCTGCCTTTTGCTTTCATAGCATCAAAAAGACCTGCGTCAAAGCCTGACTCGCACACACCTTCTCTTTTTTCACCATAAAGGAACTCGCCATCAGCATAATCTTTTTCTGTCTGATAGATGGGAATATGCACCACAGCTATGGATTTGAATTCACCGTATTCGTTTTCGAGACCGTCGTGCTTTTCTTTGTACCATTCAACCTGAGAAGTTTTTACGCCGTCATAAACTTCATCGGTATCTGTAACGCCGTATTCTTTCTTTGACTCTTCGGTCATATAATCACCTGAGTCCATAAGGAAGATAACCTCTTTAAGGGTACCGTCGGAATTGAGAATGTTGATAGTGCAGTTTCCGTTACCGTCAACATCTGCAAGACCTTTTCTTACAAGACAGTGGTCATAGCCTGAGAATAACTCAATTACCTTTGCTCTGTCATATGAAAGGAAACCGTCTCCCTCGTGATTACCAAGAACGGTAGCCCAATATACACCGAGTTTTTCAAAAAGCTCCGCAAGCTGGATATTTCTCTTTTTGTTGAAACCATATGTAACGTTATCACCACCTAAAATAACAAGGTCGGGATTTTGCTCACTGATGTTATTCACCAAATGTGAAACGGTAATTTCATCAAGCTCTTTATCACCTTTAAGGTGCATATCTGTGAACATCACAACTTTGAATTCACTGTCATCATTCTTCCTGATGGTAACGCTGTCTTCAGTCTCGGAAACAATTTCAACATTGCAGTCAATTTTTTCAAGTGATGAAATATCATAGCCGATACCCTTTGAGCTCTGGTAACCTATAAATCCACTCGCTGCAATAATTGCCACCCCAAAAAACGAAACAATAATTTTTAAACATGTTTTCATAATTATCAATCCTTTATATAATTTTAATATTATAATACATCTAATTTGTTATGTTTTCCTTAAAATAATTGATGTGAAAAAGTGTTTTTCTTGACTTTTTTGATGTGCGGTGTTATTATCCTTTAAGAAGAGGGGGTAAAATTATGAATTACATTAAATTTGATCCCAATGAAAAGTTTTATTTCCATCATGGTATGAGTAAAAGAGTGGCAGAAACAGGAGCTTCCTGGCCTCATTATCACGGACTTTATGAAATATATTTTCTACTGGAAGGCAACTGCACTTACTTTATAGACAACAAGGTTTATAATGTGCAGACGGGCGATATAGTGATAGTACCCGACGGAATAATTCACCACACCAAATATGATGACATAAGCCATTCGAGAATACTCATAAACTGCAGTGCAAGATACATACCCGCTTCCATTCGTTCAGATATTTTATCAGGCTCATATCTTTACAGAAACCCGCTTATCGCAGACGAAGCAAAAAATATTTTCGAAAAAATCGAAAACGAATACAGCCTTAAAGACTCTTTGGCAGATGAGATCATCTCCTGCCATACACACTCACTTTTTTACTTACTTCTCAGAAACGCTGACACCTGTATAACTGTTGACTCCAGGAACAAGGTAATCGAACAGGCTGTAGCATATATAAAAGAGAATTTCGCCTCTGATTTAACCCTCTCCTATATGTCAGAAATATTCTCTGTAAGCCCCGAACACTTTTCACGTATGTTCAAAAAAGAAACCGGTTTGGGCTTTTCAAAGTATCTTAACTCATTAAGATTACAGCACGCAGAACAGCTTCTTAAAACTGCCGAGAAAACCAACATAACAAAAATTGCAGAAAGCTGCGGATTTGAAGACAGTAATTATTTTTCAAAAAAATTCAAGGAAATGTATGGTATTGCTCCGAAAAAAGTGCAGAAGCATAGAAAATGATAAATATCAGATACAGATTTTTGCCCTATGTCCGATTTTCTGATAAAACTTTACACCATAATTTAACACCTATAGATAATTACAAAGACCTCGGTTGTGTGATGAGCACATCCGAGGCCTTATGCTGTTTAATTGCATATTTACTTTGCTATAAAAATTATTGTCGTTACATAATTTTATAGTTGAAACTATTTTGACGCGAAATTGGTCTCTTAAAAGAATATGACAAATAGAATATCTACTGCGCCTTATTTTTTCTTTACAATACTTAGTTTGTCGAATATGCCACCTGCAAAACTGTTTTCGTTTGCTTCAAAAGTTACTCTGATTTTTCCAGTGTCAGACATGAGTTCATCGGGGATTTCATAATAAACATAATAGAATCCTCCGGGATTTACATTTTCAACAATTACGTCTTCAAGAACTGTATCACCTATACGAATTCTGAAGCTTCTGCCTGCATCACCACTGAAATATTTTACACAAAGATAATTTTCAACTGTATTATCAACCTCCATATCATAGCTGAAAAATCCCCCCGGCTCTGCGTGTCTGTAAATAAGTCCCATATGGTTACCTGAGCCAGATTTGTCAGATATGAGGTTATGAGAAAATTCATATTGGTCGTTACCAACGGGTAAGCTGTCAATAACAGTATATTTATCTGCTTCATTTTCTTTTATCTCAGTATTTGCATCGGCAAGTCTGAAATATATACCATAACGGTTTTCGTGCTGCATATAATGTGGCGAAAAGATCAGTTCACGATCTGTACCTCTGAGTGCGAAATTAAGAGTCTCCTCCTGACGGAGAAGATTATCATTTATGTTCTGTAACCAACTTTCAACAGTACCCTCACTGATTATAATAACATCACTTATTGAGGTGTCGAGAAGTGGTACGGTAACATTGACACCTGTTGTACCCGTCTGCATATTTTTATTACCAAGGTTTGCACTGAGTACCCAGGGGCCGTATTTAAAGGCAACAGCGTTCTCGTTATCCTGCAGGTCATAGACCTCTATACCCATAGGTATTGTATATTCTATCTTGTCGCCATCCTGCCATTCTCCCGACAGACGGATAAACCCGTTTTTTGCCTTTTCATCACAGATTGCACCATTGATTTTAACAGTGGGAATTCCTGCACTCCAATCAGGCACACGTAAAACTATATCAGCATCAGCGGATCCGTTTATGGTAAGTGTAACATCAGGAAGATTGACATTTTGTGTGATAGAGAGACCCTTTTCTACCCATTTAATCACAGATGATGTGTAACGGATAAGCCATATACTGTTATCATCCTTGTAGCAGATGCTGTCATTCAGCTTTGAAAAATTCTCCATACCCGAGCCTGTACAGCACCAGAAATGATCCGTTTCAGAGCTGTAAACCTTGAAAAATCCTGTCGCCATAGGCTGAAAATATGTAGTCATACCGGTTTTGGGATTCTGGGAAGATAAAATTGCATTGATAAATGTGTTTTCATAATAGTCAGCATACTTACTGTTACCGGTAATCTTGAAAAGCTCTCTTGTGAGCTTTAGCATATTGTATGTATTGCAGGTTTCACAGTTACAGTTTGTACGCTCTGCATCAAGGATATCAGCCTCACCGAAATGCTCCCACTCACTATTTCCACCCGTAATATATGAGTGGTGGTTTATCACTGTATCCCAGAAATTTTCAGCAACTCTGAGATAATACTTCTCACTTTTTCCAAGAACAATATAACGGTTCAGTGCACCAAGAATCTTCGGGATTGTTGTGTTGGCATGCTTACCGCACAGAACATCCTCACCCTTATAAAGAGGCTCGAATAAGCTCATTTCGTCAAAGCTGTGAGCAGCCGACAAATGATTCTCATTTTTTGTGTGGCTGTAAAGCTGATAAAGACAATCGTTCATACCGCCGTATTCAACATTAAGGACAGTTTTCTGTATATCCTCATCCCATTCTGAAGTTCTGCCATACACCCAATCACCGAGTCTTGATGCTACCTCCAGCGCACGATGGTTACCTGCTAGCTCATAGGCGTGTATAAGCCCTGCCATAATCTTATGCATACTGTACCATGGCACCCATGTACCGGAGGTATTGCCTTGCTCGATTCTTATGTAATGTTCTTCAGGAATAGCAGCAAGGTAACCCGTCTCTTTATTCTGACATTCCGCAAGAACTGAAACTATATGATCTGCAATTTTCTTTAGCTCATTGTCTCCCGACAAGGCATAAGCCTGAGAAACGGCAGTAAGATAATGACCCAGGGTATGTCCCTGAATAGAGGAATCCTCCCATCCGCCGTATTTTTCTTTTTCCCAGGAAATTTCTGCAATATCGCAGAATCCACGCAGAAGCTTATCCGCATCAAGCTTTTTAAGATATTTTACCTCCAGATCAAAAGCGTTCTGCTCATAGAAATCAAGAAGCTCAACATCAGACATAGGAAAATCCTTAAGTGCATTTTCAAGAGGCTCTGATTTAGGTTCTCTGACACAAGCAGTCAAAGAAGCCGCAAGTCCCGTACAAAGGACAAGAGCAACAAATTTCTTCTTCATAATTATCCTTCTTTCGTTTTTAAAATAGTTATCCATAAACAAAACTCAATAGCATTGATTTCAGTATATCACAATATCATATCATAAACAATATATTTAACACACATAACAGAACCAAGCTCTAAAGCTCCACCGGAACTTCATTCACTCCCGCCTGATTGTTTTTTATAAAAAAAGAAAAGAGACTACTTTTTCAAGTAATCTCTTTTAACTGGTCCGAGTGACAGGACTTGACTCTCGGCCTGCAGGCCTCGGTCATTCGCGGCTCTGAATCTCCACCGGAGATTCATTCACTACCGCTCCTACTTCAAGTCCTGATCAGTTTATGCAAAAAAAGAAAAGAGACTACTTTTTCAAGTAATCTCTTTCAACTGGTCCGAGTGACAGGACTTGACTCTCGGCCTGCAGGCCTCGGTCATTCGCGGCTCTGAATCTCCACTGGAGATTCATTCACTACCGCTCCTACTTCAAGTCCTGATCAGTTTATGCAAAAAAAAGAAAAGAGACTACTTTTTCAAGTAATCTCTTTCAACTGGTCCGAGTGACAGGACTTGAACCTGCGGCCCCTTGACCCCCAGTCAAGTGCGATACCAAACTTCGCCACACCCGGATAAGTTACTTGCATA
>JAZQUF010000128.1:0-8126 GCA_045631165.1 Acutalibacteraceae bacterium | reverse complement strand
TATAGAACGCGACAACGCGACGTCCTGTTGTGCCCGAAGTTGAATGGATTCGAACACATTCATCAAGAGGTTTCGCCAAAAGGCCATAAGGATATGCATCACGCAAATCCGCTTTAGAGATAAACGGAAGCTTATGAAGGTCTTCGATGCCTTTTATATCTTCGGGTGTTACACCGAGAGGCTCAGTACCTGCAACAAGCTCATAAACCTTGGGATCGCAAATATCCGTATCCATAGCAGGTATACCTGTCAGGTCCTCAAGGTGCTTATAAAGTGAAGGCACATCATGACCGAGATTATCAAGCTTAAGGATAGTATCGTGAAGAGCGTGGAAGTCGAAGTGAGTTGTCTTGGTTTCGCTCTTACTGTCATCAGCAGGATGCTGAATAGGTGTGAAGTCAGAATAGTCAAAGGCGTCAGGTACAACAACCATACCACCGGGATGCTGACCCGTTGTCCTCTTTACACCGGTACAACCGATTGTAAGTCTGTCCTCCTCAGCCTTAGATACAACCTGTCCTCTTTCGGCAAGGTACTTTTTAACATAGCCGTAAGCTGTTTTATCAGCTACGCTGGCGATGGTACCCGCTTTGAAAACGTGGCCGTCACCGAAGAGAGTTTCCGTATATCGGTGAGCTCTTGACTGATATTCACCTGAGAAGTTAAGGTCGATATCGGGGCTCTTGTCACCCTTGAAGCCAAGGAAGGTTTCGAAAGGTATATCGTGACCGTCACGAGCCATTGGAGTACCGCACTCGGGGCAATCCTTAGGCGGAAGGTCATAGCCTGAGCCAACCTCACCCTTGAGAAAGAATTCGTTATAACGGCACTTGGGACAGCGGTAATGAGGAGCAAGAGGGTTAACCTCAGAGATACCTGAAGCATTGGCAACATAGGATGAACCAACTGAACCTCGTGAGCCTACAAGATAGCCGTTCTGCTCTGAGTTGTGAACAAGCTTCTGAGCGATCATATAAAGAACGCCGAAGCCGTGCTTTATAATTGAGGTAAGCTCCTTTTCAAGTCGCTTTGCAACATACTCGGGAACAGGATCACCGTAGAGAGCCTTTGCCTTATCCCAGCAGAGTCTTGTCAGCTCTTCATCGGCACCTTCAAGTGAGGGTGGGAAGTTGCCCTGAGGAATGGGAATGAGCTTCTCAATCATATCTGCAATCATATTAGGATTGGTAATAACAATTTCTTTGGCAGTATCTTCGCCTAAATAAGCGAATTCATCAAGCATTTCCTGAGTATTTCTGAAATAAAGAGGAGCCTGCTGGTCAGCATCGGTGAAGCCCTGACCTGCCATAAGAATAGCTCTGTATTTCGCATCACCCGGATCAAGGAAATGTACGTCACAGGTAGCAACAACGGGCTTACCCACAGCGTCTGCAACGTGAATAACCTTACGGTTGAAGTTCTGAATATCTTCGATTGAGTTTACGTGAGGGAACTTCTCACTTCTTATCATATATTCATTGTTGCCGCAGGGCTGAATTTCAAGATAGTCGTAGAAGGAAGCTATCTTTAAAATTTCCTCGTCACTCGCACCCTCGACAATGGCTCTGTAAAGCTCACCTGCCTCACAGGCTGAACCGATAATAAGACCCTCACGGTGCTTCATAAGCTCACTCTTAGGGATAATGGGACGTCTATGGAAATACTGCAGATTTGACTTGGTGATAAGCTCATAAAGATTCTTAAGACCGATGGAGTTACGGGCGAGAATAATCTGATGGAAATACTTGTTTTTATTCTTCTTCCAATCCTCGAATGACACATCCGTATCATCCATAAAGTAGCCTTCCATACCGTAGATAATCTTTATCTTACCGCCTGCCGCCTTAACAGCTTCGGGATATGCCTGAACAACGCCGTGGTCAGTAATAGCAATAGCCTTATGACCCCAATCGATAGCTCTCTTCACAAGATTTTTGGCATCAGTGACGCCGTCCATCATTGACATCTTTGAGTGAAGATGAAGCTCAACGCGCTTTTCAGGTGCATCGTCTGTCTTGAGAATTTTATCAACAACTGAAATAGCTCTCGGTGAAATCACATTTTCACCTGAGAATTTATCGAAACGAAGGTCACCGCGAAGTAAAAGAGTAACGCCGTTTTTGACCCTCTTCATAATGATATCACAATCTTCTTTTCTTTCGAAAACCTTACAGGTATAGGCATATGTACCGTCGGTAATGTTGAAGGTTATGATGAGGCTTCTGCCGTCTCTCGTCTCTCTGCTTTCAAAACCGAAAACATCACCCCATACAACACAGCTTCCTTCATCAGGTGAAACCTCATTGAGAGGCATTGGATTTTTAGTAATCTTATTGCCGTAAATAGGCTTTGCTGTTTCAAGGTAGAGAGGAATACCCTCAACAATTTTATGCTCCTGAGGCTTAGGCTGATGAATGGTTTCAGGGTCGATACCCTTGGCACGGAGGTTGTCCTCCTCGCTCTTTTTAACCATCTGAGCAACCTGCTCATCATCAATGGAAATCTCCGTCTTGCCCGTAAACACAACGTCAACAGCTCTGCCGAAGCGCTTTTTGATAATAGCTGACATTCTTTCAGCGGCACCGATAGAGTCTAAAACATCTTTACCGCCATGCATAAGCTCACATGAAAGCACTCTGCCGTCAAAGGTACAGCTGCTGCCCTCGAAAAAGCCCGTAGAAGCGGCAAGAGTGAGATTGAGCTCTTTTACGAGAGAGCCGTAATAGCCCTCACTGAAGCATTCAGAGGGCATCTGACTTTCGATTTTCACTTCATTTACAAGAAGCTTTTCCTTAAGTAATTCTTCAGCCTTATTTATGTATTTATAAGTTACTAAACGCTCAAAAAAAGCATCTATTACAATGCTCTTTTTTTCCATGGATATTTTTACATTTCTGATTTCGCAATCGGCAAAGGCCTCCTGCAATTTTTCATTTTCAAAGCCGCCGAAAAGGTCGGTGAATCTGTTACTCATTTTTTGCTTTTCTCCGTTTAAGTTATACTCGTAACTCTTTATCCTGAAGCCGTAATATGTATTACAGCATATCTATCTCTTTCATAAGCTCGTCAATAATTTCGTCTTCGCTGACTTTACGAAGGATTTCACCTTTTTTGAAGATAAGTCCGCTTTTGTCACCGCCTGCAATACCGATATCGGCTTCTCTTGCTTCACCGGGGCCGTTGACGACACAGCCCATAACAGCAACGGTGATATTCTTTTTAACACTGCGAAGTCGCTCTTCGACTTCATTCGCAAGACCTATAAGGTCAATTTTTGTTCTGCCGCAGGTGGGACAAGAAACAAGTCTCGGTGATGAATTGTCAAGACCGATTGATTTAAGAATGTCGTAACCTGCATAGATTTCCTGAACGGGGTCAGCAGTGAGAGACACTCTGATAGTATCGCCTATACCTCTTGTCAGCAGTGAGCCGATACCAATACTTGACTTGATAAGACCCATTCTCTGAGTACCGGCCTCAGTAACACCAAGGTGAAGCGGATAATTGCACATCTCGGCTACTCTCTCATAGGCGGCAATCATATTGCTGACATTGGATGATTTGATTGAAATTACAATATCATCAAAGTTGTACTTCTCGAGAAGTCTTACATGATACATAGCACTTTCAGCCATAGCCTCAGGTGTAGGGCCACCGAACTTAGCTAATATATCCTTTTCAACTGAGCCTGAGTTTACGCCGATTCTGATGGGTACTCCCCTCTCACGGCAAGCCATAGCAACAGCCTTTACATTTTCATCCTTACCGATATTACCGGGGTTGATTCGTATCTTATCAACGCCTGCTTCAAGAGAAGCAAGAGCTAATTTATAGTCAAAGTGAATATCAGCAACCACGGGAATAGTCAGAGCCTCTTTGAGAGCCTTTACAGTGGCAACAGACTCCATATCAGGTACAGCGAGACGGATAATCTCACAGCCTGCCGTCTGGAGCTCCAGAGCCTGACGTACATTACCGACACTGTCGTGAGCAGGGATATTAAGCATAGACTGAACAGAAATTTTGCTGTCACCGCCAATATAGATATTACCGACTTTAACTTTTTTTGAGCTTCTTCTTTCTATCATAATTTTCTCCTTACTCACATTTATAATGCAATCGCAGATTGCAATTCATGAAGCAAAGCTTCAATTCATGGCGCGAGCCAATTCATGACCATAAGGTCAATTCATTACTCGCTATCATATGCGCTCGCCGCGTGGCATTACTTTTTCCTGTCGTGGTTAACCTCTCCGTCAGACCTTCGGTCTGCCACCTCTCCTTTCAGGCGAGGCAAGACGAATCAAAAACACGATAATTTTATTTTAATAAAACCCTCTGCCTGAAATCAGCTTCCAGATATCACTTGCAGATATAATCGCCATAAATCCAAGTAAAATAACTAAACCTGCAGCGTGAATGTAGCTTTCATATTTCTGAGGAATCTTCTTTCTGAATATGAGCTCAAAGACCATAAAGAACAAGTGTCCCCCATCAAGTGCAGGTACGGGAAGAAGATTGAAAAGACCGATGTTAATGGTAATCATTGCCATAATCATAAACATCTGTGACCAGTTAAAGGTTGCAATACTTTCCTCTGCTATATCCGTAATAACTGAAATCGTACCGATAGGGCCTGCGATATCATTCATACCGTACTGACCTCTTAGTAAATCAAAGAGGCTCAGATAAACCATTCTGCCCATAGAAAGCGCATAACCGAAAGCATTCTCAGTAACGTTGAGAAGACTCTTTTCTTCGCCTAAGATAACGAAATCAAAGACAGTTACAACTGCCATCTGAACATCGTTAAACTCCAACACCTCACTCTGACGCTCAACGGTGAAATCGTAGGTATAATCCTCATCACTGCCGATAGCAGCTATGAGTGCCTCGCCGTTTGTAACATCTTCGCCGTTGACCCTCAGTATCTTGTCACCGTCTTTAAGTCCGAAGCCCTTTATCTTTGAGCTGAGTGATGAGATAGTGCAGTCCTCACTGTATGAGAAGTTGCCCCCTGTTCTTCTTGCGAAATGAACCTCGGGAAGCTCAAGCTTTTCGCCCTCACGCTCAATAGTGAAGCTATAGGTACCACTGCCGTTTCTCTGCATAAGAAAGCTTATATCATAGTCGGAGAAAACTCTCTTGCCGTCGATTTTTATAATCTTATCCCCTTCTTTTAAGCCACCCTCCTGATTGCTGACAGCTGTTTCGTAAAACTGCAGAATCTGATTGGTACCAACCAGGTCTTCACTGCCTACTAAGAAGAAACAGACAATGATACCGAGGATAATATTGAAGGTTGCACCTGCGGCAATGATAATCATCCGCTTCCAGGTTTTCTGATTACAGAAGGCTCTTGAGTCTTCACTTTCCTCCTCTTCACCCTCCATAGATACGAAGCCGCCTATAGGCAGAAGACGAAGAGCGTACTTTGTCTCTTTGCCCTGCTTCTTGAGAATAGTAGGACCCATACCAATAGCGAATTCATTGACCTTGACGCCAAAGAGCTTAGCGAAGATAAAATGACCGAATTCGTGGATGGTTATTATCACTCCGAAAAAGAGAATTGCAATAATTATGGGTATGATTTTTGTTTTTAAGTCGGGGAAAGCGAGAAGTAAGTTTAAATCCATTGTTAGAAAACCTTTCTTGGGGTTAGTTAATCATAGTTTTTACCGTCTCTCTTGCCATTATGTCGGCTTCAAGGACGTCACTGATTGTGTGATTTTCGATTACAGGTGTCTTTTCCGTCGCCTCTTCTACTAAGTCGGCAATATCAAGGAAACCGATTCTGCCCTGACGGAAAAGATAGTTTGCCATTTCGTTGGCACCGTTGGCCACGCAGGGATAAAGACCACCCTTTGTGATAGCCTCACGGCAGATATTTATAGCTCTGAAAGTCTCATAATCAGGCTTATAGAAGCTAAGATTGCTGTATTCCCAGAGGTTCAGCTTTTTGACGGGACTTTCAAATCTTTCGGGGTAAGTAAGAGCGTACTGAATGGGAATTCTCATATCGGGTACGCCAAGCTGAGCTATAACGGAATTGTCGTTATACTCAATAAGTGAATGGATGATGCTCTCTCTGTGTACAACAATATCAACCATAGAGGGCTCTACACCGAAGAGCCAGACGGCTTCAATGAGCTCGAGACCCTTGTTCATCATAGTGGCACTGTCAACGGTAATCTTTGCACCCATTTCCCAATTGGGATGCTTTAGCGCCTGAGCGAGAGTAACTGTTTTAAGCTCTTCTCTTGTCTTGCCGAAGAATGGGCCACCCGAAGCTGTAAGTATGATTGACTTAAGCTCATCCTTTTTATTCATACCCTCAAGGCATTGGAAGATTGCACTGTGCTCACTGTCAACGGGAAGTATCTTCACGCCCATTTTCTGAGCCTCATTCATAACCAGAGCACCGCCTGCAACGAGGGTTTCTTTGTTGGCAAGAGCAATATCCTTGCCCTTTGAAATAGCAGTGAGAGTTGGCACCAAGCCCGCAATGCCGACAATGGCATTTATTACAACATCCGTGTCCTCACAGGCCGCGCATTCATTTACACCGTCTTTGCCTATAAGCACCTTCGTGTCTGTATCGGCTACGGAGATCCTGAGCTCTTTTGCCGCCTTTTCGTCAGCCAGAGCAGCATACTTCGGCTTCCATTTTCTTATCTGTTCCTCGAGTAATTTCCAATTACTGCCTGCGGTGAGCACCTTAACCTCATAGCCTCTTTTCTCGGCTACATCAAGGCTCTGGGTGCCGATGGAGCCAGTTGAGCCTAATATGCTTATTTTCTTAGCCATTGCAGTATCCTCTCTTGTTATTGTTATTTTTTACACTGTATAAAAAGCAAGGAGCTTGAGAATACAGTAAATGGTGGGCAGTACAAAAATGCAGGAGTCAAATCTGTCCATAATACCACCGTGACCTGGCATAAGCTTACTGTAGTCCTTGATGCCGAAGTTTCTCTTGATAACACTTGCCGCAAGGTCACCCATCATACTGATGAATGAGCCTATCATTGAAATAGGAATGATATAGAGATATTTCATATTGCTCTCACCTAAGAAAGTATAATCATAAAGATGATCGCATCCCATTGTGAAAAGATAAAGAATAATAATATTCATCACTGCAGTGATAACAACACCGCCTACAGCACCCTCTATTGACTTTTTAGGGCTGATAACCGGTGCCATCTTATGCTTACCGAACTTTCTGCCCACAAGATAAGCGAAGGTATCAGTAAACCATGAGCATGAGAAGCCAAGTCCTACGAAATACACACCCTCGTGGTGTGTGTAAACGGGAAACCAATCCGAAAGATTGTTGAGTCTTAAGAAGCATGAGAATGCGAAAGGAAGTGCCAGTGAAGCGAAGAATGCCGTAGCAGCGTGAACAAATTTTATATCTTTGTTTTTTGCTACCATAAGGCACATCAGCACCAATACATAAATGCAATAAAGCACTGCTGCGGGAGGAAGCGCTATAGCAAAGCCCTCGGCTAAAACCGTAAAAAAGCTGACTGTGCAAGCCAGAGTAAAAATTACCTTACTCTTTGTGCCTACTGCTCTTGTCACCTCAAATGTTGCTGTTGCCGCCAATGCAGCGAGTACTGCCGTAATAGCAGGAACAACATCAAAAATCACAAGAAGCAGAAAGCCTACAAGACAGGTACAGATAACGATTGTAGAAGCCGTTCTTTCGCCTTTGAATAATTTTTTCTTAGTTTGTGTAGTATTTGACATAAATTTCACCTTTTTGTTTGCCTTTATTAAAGACAAACCCTTCCGTCAGTCTGAGACTGACACCTTCCCTTAAAAGGGTCGGCTTATTTGTTCTTTTATTTTACCTCAGTTTATCCGGCGGGATGGGAGTTGTTTCTTGCAGTCACTCACCCGCAATACCGTCACAACAGCACCGAAGGTGCCACTATAAGCTTGTCGCCCCTGAAAGGGGGAGATGTCGGCAAAGCCGACAGAGGGGTACGGGTCTGTCAGACCGCCGAACGGCGGTGGAAGGGGAGAAAAGTTACAGCAAAAAGCCTTTTATTTAAGCATTTTGAGGGATTTTTCATTCAACCCTTCCCCCACTTCGTGGGCCCCCTTCCCTGTCTAGGGAC
>JAZQUF010000127.1:0-1926 GCA_045631165.1 Acutalibacteraceae bacterium | reverse complement strand
GTTCTTGATTGCCTTTGCTGTTACTGTTGCACCGTCAACATAGGGAGCACCAACCTTGATGCCGTCGTCTGTTGCTACTGCGATAACCTTGTCAAAGGTAATTTCGGAGTCTGCTTCTACGTCAAGCTTTTCGATGAAGAGTGTATCGCCTGCTTCTACCTTATACTGCTTGCCGCCTGTTTCGATAATTGCGTACATTTTTCTTTCCTTCCTTTATTATGGACTCGCTGATTTGAGGCAGATAATATTTATCTTTTTGGCATGACAAATCACGCCGCCTTTTACATGCGGTATGAATGAGTATATCATATGACTTTCATTTTGTCAACGAAAATCCGTATTTTTTTATTAAGTTTTTTTGAACTTTTTGGTTCTGCAAGGCTCCGCTAAAGCCTGATAAAATCAGGCTTTTTGCAAAGGCTTATTCAGCCTCTGCACACCGAACTGCGTTCGGTGGCGGAGCCCCCACCTCCTCCACAACAAAAAAGCTGTCGGGTACCAAAACGGTACCCGACAGAAAAACTTTAAGTTTATGCACCTGCAGCGGCATCATCAGCATTAGCAGCAAAAGCCTTTTCATCTTCCTTTGAAATGTTGTAGATAAACTTCATTGAAAGGAATGCGATAAGTGAGCCTGCAGCGAGTACGATGAAGTAAAGTGACTTAACCTTATCGCCGAAGTCAGCAGCCTGAACTGCACCCTCACCCTCGATGAAACCGATAGCGATAAGACCCCATGATACTACAGCCTGACCGATACCCTGAGCAAGTTTGCGGAAGAATGAGTAAAGAGCATAAAGTGAACCTTCTTCACTCTTACCTGTCTTGCGGTAGCTTACTTCGATGCAGTCAGCAACGATAGCCCAAACTGAAATCTGGAATACTGTATTACCGAGGTTGAGGCCCATAAGACAAACGATGTAAATAAGCATACCTGTCATATCGCCTGACATAGGAACGAAAATTGAAACAATACCTGAAACAGCACCGATAAGCATAGCGCTTACAATAACATTCTTTTTGCCGTATTTAGCTGTGAGCTTGCCGATAAACGCCATAAAGATAACCATTGGTGCATATGAACCAATCATAGCCATACCAACCTTGCTGGTATCTTTGAAGAAGTATTGGAATACCATGTTGTTAAGTGACATTGTTGAGTTGAAAAGAGCAACTGAAGCCACTGTAGCAATTGTTGCACCAACCATAGCTCTGTTTGTGAAGAATGAGCGAACAGCTGAGAAAATTGCTTTCATACCCGTTGCGTTTGCACCTGTATCTGCACGCTGTACTCTCTCTTTAACAAGCTTTGTTGTGCCGAAGAGAGTTGCAAAAGCAACAATTGACATTACAAATGCAACGGGAAGAAGTGTTTCACCCTTGAGGATTTCTTCTGTGATACCTGTCACAGGATTTTCAACCTTGTTATATACGATACCGGGAAGAACAATCATAATAACAATTGCAGGAAGAGCTGCACCGATACTACGGAATGTTGAAAGGGCTGTTCTTTCGAGAGGCTTATCTGTAATTACGCTGTGAAGTGAACCGTAAGGCACGTTAACCATTGTGTATGCAATTGACCATAAGCAATATGAGATAAGGCACCAAGCGTACTTGCCTGCATAAGGAAGTGATGTGATTGGTGCGAAAATCATCGCATTGAACACAAGAAGAATAAGTCCGCCTGCGATAATCCAGGGCATATACTTACTCTTGGGGTTTTTACCAAGCTTCTTTGTATCCACGAGGTTACCGATTACAACGTCGTTAACAGCGTCGAAAGCTTTTGAAATAAGGATGATTACAGCATAGTCTGCGGGATCAATACCGATATACTGCAGATAGAAAAGCTGCATAAATGATGATACGAGCTGGAATGAAAAACCGCAACCCATATCACCCATAGCATAGCCGAGTTTATCC
>JAZQUF010000126.1:0-57232 GCA_045631165.1 Acutalibacteraceae bacterium | reverse complement strand
AAAGAAGAGTATAAAACTTCCTCGTTTTGTAAAAGGTGTGGGTGCAGGACTCTCGGACAATGAAACAAAGTCAATCCACGAGCACGTCCCAACTCTTCTTACAGAACAAAGAATAAAAGATATAAACTTTAATCTTTCTATGGCCGGTGTAAAGTGTGGCTTCTCTGAGGGCGTCTTTGTTCTTGACGGACAAACAGGTATGATTACCGCTACTCAGGTTGAGTCAGACGACCGCGATACTATTCAAACAATTAAGAATGATCGTGATGCGCTGAAAACCGCTGTAGAGCAAGCTATTAAAGCTGCAGATGCAATAGCTACTTTATATGGTACTGCTCCTGAAGGTGATTATGAAACAGCTTTTAATTTTGGCGATATTACATATAATTACGAAGAAGATAAAGCAGCTTGGAAATCATATGCTTCAATGGGATGGGCTCCTAAATGGCTTTATTTTGTAAAGTTTGAAGGTATGAGTGAAGAAGAAGCAAAGAAGATGGTTGCAGAAGCAGAAAAGACACAGCAAGAACCGGGTTTGTTTGACGATAAGGAGTGATTAAATGCTCACTCCTACTGAACTTTTAGAGGTTGTAGATACAATGCAACCTATAGTTGATGAACTTAAAAACTGGATAACCCGTGACATTATCAGACGAATGATGGCTCGTTTTAAGCGTGAGGAAGATTTCACTTTGACGGGTACTGATGAATGGCAAATTGAGATCTATAAAGCTGCAGGCGGTCATTATGAGGCGTTACAACATGAAATTCAACGATTTACAAAGAAATCTGACAGAGAAGTCAAAGAAATATTTGAAGATATAGGCGTAAGAGCGTGGGAAGGTGATAATGCTTTTTATGCTAATTATGGTTTTGACTCAGTATCTTTATTTGAGTCGGAAAGTATGCTTCGTTTACTTGAAGATACATACAAGAGAACCAACGGTGAAATACATAATCTAACTCTAACAACAGCCGAAATGAGTCAACAAAAACTGATAAAAGCTCTTGATAGTGCACACTTCAAGGTTATGAGCGGTGCACAGTCATATACTCAAGCTGTCAAAGATGCTGTAAATGAGATTATCGATACACAAGCTAATGTTCGTTATCCTTCGGGTCATATTGACACGATAGAAACCGCTATTCTTCGTGCTGTTAGAACGGGAACAGGTCAGGCAAGCGGTAACATAACAATGCAAGGCCTGATTGACCGAGATTGGGACTTAATTCGCGTTTCTGCTCACCTTGGTGCCCGTTATGGTGATGGCGGACAAAACCCTTCAAATCACTTCTGGTGGCAAGGGAAGCTATACAGCAGAACCGGCAGAACGAAAGAATATCCACTATTTGAAGAAGCAACCGGTTATGGTACGGGAGAGGGCTTGTGCGGTTGGAATTGCCGGCATTCTTTCGGACCGGGTGACCCTAATCATAACCCTTATAAGGATTTCGATGAGGAAGAAAACAAAAAGGTTTATGACTTATCGCAAAAACAGCGTAGAGCTGAGTCTCGCATAAGAAAGACTAAAAGTAAGCTAATCGGTTTGCGTGAGGCTATTGACAATGCTCAGGATGAAAAGGTAAAGGAAGCCTTGCAGGAAGAGTATAACAAAGAAGCCGCAACACTGACGAAATACAATGCTCAGTATGATAAGTTCTGCAATGATAACAACCTTAGAAAGTTAAATGACAGAATCAGTGTTGCAAAGTGGAATCGTTCTGAATCGGCAAAAGCTCGTGGTAGGGCAAACACAGAATATAGAGAGTGGAGTAAATCTTCAGGAATAAATACTGACCCTAAAACACTTGCAAAATATTATGATATGAAGTATAATAACCCTGAGGAATATGAGTTGTTTCAGGGGTATATAAATGCTGTTAATAAAGGCGATATAAGTCCTTTGATTGGATATGACCTTTATAAAAACACTGCTAATGAGATTTCTCAAAAGCTTGTTGGCGTTGTAACCAAAGATGGTGTTGAAATTAAGTCTTTTGTGCCACATTTTATTGATCGAACTATCGGTCAAACATCAGAACCTCATGGAGGTATGCGACAGGGTACCCCAATAGAACATTCAATTGAAGCACTCACCAATGGTGCAATATCAGAATCGTATGTAAGAAAAATTAAACGTGGTTCAGAGTATTTCGATGACAAAAGGCAAAGTTACATAGGTACTCATGCAAGAGTTGTTATCAGTTTAACCGAAAATAAGCTTATACAAGCCAATTTAATTAGGTAATAGGAGTTGATTATTATGCTTAAATTGAGGACAGGAGATATTGAATTTATAAAGAATAATGTTGGAGCTGATTCAGCACTCCTTACAACTGACAGTGTGCGTGAGTTTTTACTTATATTTAGTGACTGGATCGATTTTAATGGTTTTGATGAAACTGGTGAAAGCTACAATGACTTCGGTCGCGAAGCACAAAAAATATATGATTATGTGTATGCTAATTGTTAGTAGATATATTTGTAAAACTTAATATTTAGAAGCATCTTGAGAAATCTGGGTGCTTTTTTCATGCCCTTTTTAGTATGGTCGGTGCAACTCCGACAAGGGTGCAAATTGGACTATCTGCGGTCCTAATAATGCAGAGACGATAGGACAAGGCGACGTCCTAAAAAGCCTAATCGTTAAAAGGAGGTTTTCAATTATGAAAACAGAAGAACTTACCGCCCTCGGTTTGACGGAAGAACAGGCAACAAAGGTACTTGCTCTCAATGGTTTGAGTGTTGAAAAACACAAAAAGCGCGCAGAAACACTCGAGCAAGAGAAAACAGACCTTGAAGGTCGCTTGAAAACAGCTGAGGACACGCTGAAAAGTTTTGAAGGTATTGACCCTGAGAAAATTCAGCAAGAACTCGAAGGTTACAAGAAAAAGGCTGAAGATGCTGAGAACAATTTTAAATCTCAGATGAAAGCTCGTGACCAGAGAGATTGGCTCAAAGAGCAGTTCGATAAGTACGGTGTAGCTTCGCCTTATGCCCGCAGACAGCTTGAAGCTGATTGCATGTCAGAAGATGGGTTGAAGTGGGATGAAAAAGGTAAGACTTTTTTTGGTTTCGACGATTTTATGAAATCTGCAAAGGAAAAGGACAACGGACTTTATCAGACAAAAGAGGAAAAAGAGGCTGCCGAAAAAGAAGCCCAAAAGAAGAAGGAGAGTCCGTATTTTTCAGGTCCGCTTGGTAATAATGGCGGCGGTGATGATAAAAAATATGTTCCTCCGAAAATTTTCTAAAGAAAGAAGGATAAATAATGCCTAGAATTGAATCATTAAGTATTCTTACCACTACTGAAGGTAAAGAATATCTCTCTGAACTTTACGGCGGTGTAATCGAAAATGTTCAGAAAACACTCGTTTCTTCAAAAATGAAGAATATGGACCTCTCAGGTGACCCTGCATCAGGTTCAGTTGAAGCAAAGCGTTTTGCAAACGCAAATTCCGAAGCATACGGCACAGCTCGTGCGGCAGGTGCAGGTAAGAAGGTAAAGGCTGAGCCTGTTACCGTAAAAATCAATACAGATCGTGAAATTGTTGAGGAAATCGAAGAGAAGGACACAAAACTTTACGGTGTCGAAGGGCTTCTTCAGCGCCGTTCACAGAACCATAAACTCCGTATGGTATCCGAACTTGATACTGCATTCTACAAGTGTGCAGCTGATAATGCTGTTGAAGTTGAAATTGCTGTCGGTACAGCAATCGAAGATGAACTTGAACAGATTATTCAGGAGTGCGAAAACACAAAGAATGATTTTGTTGACGGCGTTCCCCGTGAACTTATGTATCTTGTTCTGAATACTCAGTATTACGGTAAGGTAAGAAACAACCTCGACACAAAGACTCGTTCAAATGTGGATACCGGTGAAGAGAGCTTTAAGGTATGGCATGGCGTTGAGTGTGACTCTTGTGTACATCTTCCCTCAGGTGTAAGATACATTCTTATGGTTGGTGGTGCTGTTGCACAGCCTGTTATGGCAAACGAGTACTCAGCTGAAAAAATTCCCCTCTCTGAGGCATACGGTGTTGAACTCTTCTATCATTATGGTACAGAAGCAGTTACGCCTGACCTCATTTTCACCGGCGTAGATGCCACAGCTTAATAAAGGAGGTTTATAAGTATGGCACGTTTTAAAAATAAAAAGACGGGTAATATCGTCAATGTAAAGGATAAGGGTACAATTGCCCTTATGCAGAAATCAGAGCAGTATGAGGCTGTTAAAGAAAAGAAAGGCACCAATAACTCAGGTGCCAACAACGGTGGTAATGCCGAATAAGGAGCGATAAGATATGGCGTATGCGGATAAGAATTTTTACAAGGCAAAGTATTATGGTGATTGCATTGATGCGATAGAGCTTGAAAAGTGGCTCTCTCGTGCAAGTGATGAACTCGATACACTTACCTTTGGCAGGTTAATTGAGCATTTCCCCACACTTGAAATACATGCTGAAAAAGTCAAAAAAGCTGTGTGCGCTATAGCTGAAGCTCTTTATAATATCAATGAGCAGAAGAAAGCTATGATGGCACAAAAAGGCGAAGACGGAAAATATCACGGTGCGATTTCATCCGTTTCGTCTGGAAGAGAGTCTATCTCGTATTCTTTAAATAACAACACATCGGTTTATGCCCGTGCAGCGGCAGATTACAATGAACAAACTGCTTTATTGAAAGATATTGCATCTAAATACCTTTCAAATATACCTGATTCTACCGGTATCAATTTACTTTATGCCGGAGGTGATTGATTATGTATAATGATGTTATTACGCTTTTTAATTATCACAAAGAGACAGGTAAATGGTATGCTTCCGTTATTTTTGATGTCGGTTTTGGAAGTGCATTATCAAGCGAGCCAACAACTCAAGGTATAAATAACGAAGATACCGTTGTTTTCATTGTTAAGAGCAATTGTTGTAAGCAAATTAAAACTCAAAGTGGAAAAAAATCATATCTTGGATCTAAAGAATATGCTCGTTGTGATAATCCGTGTGGGCATTTTTGTTTTAATGATACCAAAGATTTTATTTATTGCGGAGTTTGGAACGTCTATAATGCTATTAATGAAGAAGATTATGAGAGTGGTTTCTACAGCTATATGAATAGCAAATTTGATGATGTCTACAAAATCACATCGTCCGAGTTTTTCAATTTGTTACCTCATTTTGAAATCGGAGGCAAGTAATTATGTCTGAAATGCAACACTTTGAAAACTTTTCTTATGTAAATGGAACTGTTAAGGTAGAGTTAAACCTCGATAGGTTTTCAGAATTATTTAAAAAAGCTCAACAATGGCTAGGTGACAGAGTTCTTGAGGACTGTAAACCGTATATGCCGCTTCTTACAGGTAGTTTACAACAGCGTTCAGCTGTTGTAAATGGCGGCAAAAAGGTCATTTTTCCTGGTCCGTACGGAAGGTTTCTCTATGGCGGTAAAGTAATGATTGACCCTGATACGGGAAGTCCGTTTGCAAGACCTGGTGTTAAAAAAGTCCTTACGGATACACCTTTAACCTACTCCAATCCTCAAGCGACAAACCATTGGTTTGAAACCGCAAAAGCCAAGAATCAAGAGTATTGGATTGATGGCGCAGGAAAGATACTTGGAGGTAAAAATGTCTACTGATAACAAAAAATTCCCTATTGATGTTGATGGATCTGATGTAATCAGCAAAGTTTTACTTGATTTATTGAACACTTTTCCCGGATTAACTAATAAAAAGATTGGATTCTCATCTCTTTCTAAGGATGCGGGAATAGGACTTTTCCCGTCATCAGGTGCAGTGATAACATCACAAAAAAGAGATATAACAGACCACGTAAAACAGAAGTGTTCATATCCCTTTGATGTAGTCTACAGAGAAGCACCCTCGACAGAAAAACAAAGATTGCGCATCAAAGAATTTCTTGACACTCTCGGAAAATGGCTTGAAAAACAGCCTATTACTATAGGTGGCGAGGAATATAAACTTGAGGGTTATCCGGAACTTTCTTCTGACAGCAGAACAATAAACTCAATTAATCGTATGACACCTGCATATCTCAGTTCCGTTTTTGATGACGGAATTGAGAATTGGGTGCTCTCGGTTAACTTAAGTTACGATAACGAATTTGACTTATAAAGGAGTGAAAAAATATGTCAATTGAACGTAAATATCTTGCACATTATCTAGATGCTAAATTCAATGAAGCATCACCTGAATATACTCGTCTAGGTAAAGACCTTGAAGAGTATAATGAAGAACTTAACCCTGACGTCGAACTCAAGAAGAATATACTTGGCGAGCAGAGTGTTAAAAATAATGGTTATGAAGTTCAGTCTGAGGTTGACCCTTTCTATGCAGAATATGGCGATCCTCTTTACGAACAGCTTGAAAAAATTGCAAACGAACGCCTTACCGGTAACGATTGTGTTACAACGAAGGTTGACGTGATGCTCAATGCTGATGGTACTGTACTTTGGGCTTATCGTGAAAAAGTTGTTGTTGTGCCGAATTCGTTCGGCGGTGATACATCAGGTGTACAGATACCCTTTACTGTATACAATGCAGGTGAAAGAGTTAAGGGTACATGGGATGTTAAGACAAAAACATTCACAGAAGAAAAAGCTACAACTGCTTCTACAGAAGACTAATATTTTTGCAGGCGATTTCTAATTTAGAGTTGCCTGCAATTTTTTTACTGATAATAGGAGGTTACTATATGGCAGATAATATAAAAAACATGCAGGGCATAACCGTTGATGATGGTAGTGTCAAAGAAAGTATTCTTAATAAGTTCGGAGATGAAATAGGTGTATTTTATTTCAGACCTACAGACATCGGTATCATAGAGCGTTATAACAAGGTTGCAAAAGATTTCGATAAAATCGTTGAACCTCTCGAGAATGTTAATGTAAATCCTGACGGTACAACAGACGAAAACGACGAAGTAGAACTTGAAGCTATGAAGAAAGCTGAAAAGCTTCTCTATGAGGCTTGTGACTATCTCTTTGGTGGCAATATGTCTGAGGCTTTCTTCGGTAAAATGCGTCCATTTTCTATTGTTAACGGTCACTTTTATGCAGAAAATGCCCTTGAAGCGGTCGGCAACTACATTTCAAGACAGTTTGAACGTGAAACTAAGCGTATTAACTCGAGAGTAAACAAGTATACTCACGGTTATCGCACCGGTAAGCACAAAAAAGGCAAGAAATGATAGGTAGTTTGCCACAAAGCTTAAAAATTGGAACGCAGTATTATAAAATTCGTTCTGATTATAGAGATGTTTTAAAAATCCTTACAGCTTTTGGCGACCCTGAATTGACAGACGAAGAGAAAATCTATGTATGTCTTTTTATTCTATATGAAGATTTCTTATTAATACCGCAAGAATTATATGAAGATGCTTTTGAAGAAGCCATTTCATTTATTGATAATGGTATGAAAAGTGAAAGCAAGAAACAAATGAGAGTTATGGATTGGGTGCAAGATGAGCCCATTCTTTTCCCTGCAATCAATAAAGTTGCAGGTTTTGAAACTCGTAGAGCTAAATATATCCATTGGTGGACTTTTCTTGGATACTATATGGAAATATCAGAGGGCGTTTTCTCTCATATTATCGGTATGCGCTTGAAAAAAGCAAAAGGAAAAAAACTCGAAAAATCAGAGCGTGAATACTGGAATGCTAACCTTGCCATGTGCCGCCTCACAACGAAATTATCAGAAGAAGAACAACAAGCGAAAGATAAGCTTAATGCAATGTTAGGCTAATTCTTCTCTTTTAAGGAGTGATTATTATGGCAAATCATACAGATGGCAGTATCATAATTGATACCGAACTTAACCCTGAAGGGTTTAAAAAGGGGAGCGATGGACTTGAAAAAGCTCTCAAATCACTCAGTTCAAAAATGGACTCACTCGGTCCTACTTTTGACAAAGCACTTAAAGGCAACGCAAGAGCAATACAGACCTTTGAAGGAAAAGTAAAATCCTTAGAAACAACAATCGGTGACCTCGAAAAGAAGATGGAAGCTCTTGGTGAAAGCCGAGTTCCTACCGATGAATATAAGTGGCTTACAGCTGAAATTGAAAAGGCAAGAAAGAAACTTATTGACCTGGAAGAAAAGCAAATCAAATTTGAAGACACTGGTGTTAAGAAGAATTCTAAGGCATGGAAGAATCTTCAGTATGATATCGACCTTGCTAAAAGCAAAATTCAGGACTATGAAAATGAACAAGCCTTTATGCGTGATGGCGGTATGGCTTTTGAAATTGGTGCCGATACAGCAGAATATGCACAACTTGATGCGACATTAGCTACGCTTAAAAGCAGACTTGCCGAATTGCGGGCAGGTTCAGCACAGACTAAAACAGGTATAGCGGGTTTTCTTTACACTTTACGTAGTGCCGCGCCGTTAAGTGAGCAATTCAAACAAGCCTTAACAGGTATTCCGAAGATTGCTTCACAAATAAGAGCTTCATTAAAAAGTGCCGGTGTCTCAATAAAATATGTGTTTACACATCCTATAAAGAGTATCAACCAATTACTTGGCTCAACAAGAGCAGGTATCAGGTATCTTGGAAAGGAGACCTTAAAACACATAGGCAGTACCTGCAAAAACGCATTTAAGAGTGCCTCAAAGTCCATTCTTTCATTCAAAAAGCATGCAAACGGTGCAAGTAAATCAACGAATAAGTTTGGAGGTTCGCTTAACCAACTTAAAAGGATGTTGGGGCAGATGTTAATTTTCAGGGCTTTTACAGCCGTTTTAACTTCTGCAAAAGAAGGTCTTGATAATCTTTCAAAATATTCGACAAAGACCAATTCAGATTTATCTGTGTTTAAATCTTCATTAACGCAACTCAAAAACAGTTTTGCGACAGCATTTGCACCGATACTTTCGGTAGTAACGCCCGTTCTTACGACCTTAATTAGTCATCTTTCTACAGCTGTTACATATGTAGGTAAATTGATAGCGGCTCTTACGGGGGCAAAATCATTTACCAAAGCCACGGCAGTTCAAGAAGATTATGCAGCTTCCCTTGATAAAACAGCTAAGTCTGCTGAAGAAGCAGAGCGGCAGTTAATGGGCTTTGACAAAATCAATAAGCTCGACGATAAATCTTCAAATAGCAATTCAGGTAACGCGAATGTTTCTGATATGTTTGAGGAGGTACCTATTGAGTCTAATATCACTGATTTTGCAGAGCAACTTAAAACGACCATAGAAAACAGTGATTATGAGGGCGTGGGAGAGCTTCTTGCCGAAAAACTCAACAGCGTTGTTGATAAAATCAAGACAGCTATCAGTTGGGAAACCGTTGAGCCTAAAGCGACAGCTTTTGTCAACGGCTTTACGGGAACATTCAATTCTCTTGTAGACAATGTGGATTGGACTATTATCGGTAACACGGTCGGAGAGGGCATAAATACGGTTGTCAACACGGTTCACTTGCTTGTTACGGGTATAGATTGGAAAGATATCGGAACGGCTTTTTCAGACGGAATAAACGGCTTTATTTCCACCGTTGAATGGGGAAATATTGGCGATACAATATCCGATGGTGTTAAGGGTATCATCAGTACTCTTAGAGCTTCAATTGCCGATATGGATTGGCAGAATGTAGGCGGCGCTGTTTCATCGGCACTTAACAACATAGATTGGGTAGATATAGTCAGTAGTGTTGTAGGTAGTGTTAGCGACACTCTAAAAGGTGCGTTTGACCTTGCAATAGGTTTTATTAAAGACCTCGATTGGACTAAACTCGGTGCTGATTTATGGAATAGTCTTGTTGCAGTAATTACAAATATTGATTGGCTTGGATTAGTCACAAAGGCATTTGACCTTCTCGGTAAAGTCATTAAAGGCGCAATAAACCTGTTTATAGGTATAGCAACAGCTATAGTTGACAGTTTAAAAAACGCTTGGAGTAGCATTTCGTCCTTAGTTCAAGAATTCGCCAATGGTGGCGGCGGTGACATAATCGAAGGATTAAAACAAGGTGTTATTGATGCTTTGAAATCCATTGGAGCTTGGTTGTATGAAAATATCTTTTTGCCAATTTGGGAAGGAATAAAGAGCATCTTTGGGATCAATTCTCCGTCAACAAAAATGATGGAGATAGGTAGATTCCTTATCGAAGGTTTACTTGTAGGTCTCGGTAATATTTGGAACAAGGTTAAGGAAAAATTCACTGAACTGTATGATAAGATAGTTCTTTGGTTTGACAACCGTAAAGAAAAGTTCAAATATCAAGGCAGCAAAATTCTTAGCGGAATTAAAGATGGGTTAGGAAACCTTTGGAACAGTGTCAAAGAGAAGTTTACAACTTTTTGGACAAATCTTTCATCATGGTTTACTAACAAAGTATCTTCATTCAAAAATCTTGGCTCAACTCTTATTTCCAACATCAAAAGCGGTATAGGTAACATCTGGACAAGCTTGAAAAGCAAATTTACAACATTCTGGACTGATATGAAGAATTGGTTTGCAGGAAGAGCGCTTAAATTAAAAACCACGTGGGATACTACATCAACACTTGGTAAAGCTCTTGTAAATATGGGCCTTAAAGGTATGCCCAAGTTGTCTTTCTTCGCAAAGGGTGGTATTGTTGATGGTGCAACTCTTTCAGTGCTTGGTGAAGCAGGTAAGGAAGCGGTTATTCCGCTTGAAAGAAACACAGGTTGGATGAAGGTCATGGCTCAGGCAATTGCAAGTGAAATTGCAAGCGGTAGCTTTGGCGTACAGAGAATAGATATTTCCTATGAATTCGATGAGACTCTTGTCAGTGGAATCAGAAGTGTTTCTTATGAGTTTCTCGAACGCTTACAAGCAATTGCAAATAGTGTGACGTTTACAATGCCTGTTGCAACTCAACAGAGTGTGCCTTATGCTGTTGCTGCTTATGTCGAAGGTAGTCCTGATATCGGTACAATTATCGAAAACTCAAATGATGAATTAGCTACGACGGTTACGAGAGCAATTGCAGCTGCTACTGCAAGTATAGTTGAAGCCATTGAAAAACAAGGTTCAAATGACGGTCTAACCGATACGACGAATGTAACAAGCAAAGTTATTCAAGAAATAAACAGAATCAAACGCGTAACGGGTAAATCACCGATTAATAGTTAAAGGAGTTGATATTTACGACTGGTTTTATTTTATCAATAAACGGATATAATCCTAAAACACCTATAAGTGTTGAAATAACACATAACAAAATATGGTCTAAAAACACCGGCCGTTCAGCTTCAGGACTTATGGTCGGTGATATTATTGCCCGAAAATACTCACTTAGCATTTCAATGGCTGATATGAAGCAAGAAGATGTAACTGCTTTAGATGAAGCCATAAATACTGATGCGTTCTTTCTTGTGAAATTCGTTAATCATCGAGGAAACACGGTAGAAGCAAATTTTTATTCGAGTGACCCTACATATAAACAAACTTTATTCAAAAATAGTGATGTTTATTATGACGGACCTAAAATCGAACTGATTGAACAATAAGGGAGGCAATAAAAAAGTGATTAATGTAACGGAAAAGTTTATACAATTGCTCAATGCAAACAGCAGAACATTCAGAATGAAGCTTGTTAACGGCTCTGAGGAATACACAAATATTCTCAATCTTAAGTGGTTTGCAGCACTACCTTCTTATTTGTCAATCGGTAATGCACTTTGCACGTGTGTAGAGTGCAAAGCCGTAGGTATTCCCATATCCATAAAAGGCACTTATCTTGATGTTTATATAACTGTTATAGGTAGTGATGAGTGGGTACAAATCGGTACATTTAAAGCTGAGAAGCCTACACTTCAAAACGGAGTTGTAAGTTTCTCCGCTTATGATGTTATGAACGAATGCTCAAAAGCAATATTCGCACACAAACTGGGAACTGTGACAATCGGTGAGTGCTACGAAACAGTTATTGCTGATATAGAGAGTGAGATTGGCACAGTTTCCTATGTGCCTTTGCCCCCTTCGGTTGCTTCTCTCAAGATAAATGCAGATTTATTGATTGGTTACGATTGTCGTAATGTGTTGGCATATATTGCCGGATATCTTGGTTGCAACTGTGTTGTTAACAATATAGGAGCAATTGAAATGAGAGGTTTTACAGTTTGTGACTATACTCTTAATGATAACAGAATTGCAGAACCAGAACTCGATGATGACATATCAGATTTGGAATTCCTTGCCTGTTCCGTAAATAGTGAGACGAAGCTTCTTTACGGTAATAACGGCGAGGGATTTGAATTTATATGCCCGATTATGACTCAAGAGAGATTAAATCAAATAGGAGCAACGCTGTGTGCTTCTACATCTGTTATAAATGTATATAGATCGGGTAAAATTAAACACCTTCTTGGTGACTTGAGACTTCAAATCGGTGATGTTGTTTCTCTTGAACACAACGGTGAAACACATATTATACCGATAAGCTCAACCATATTTGAGTTTGACGGGGGTTTATCAGCTGATATAGAGTCCTTGCCTCTTGCTGAAGCTTCTTCTCTTTCTCTTTCCGATACACTTGATTTTATATCAAAACAAAACGCCAATAAGCGTATAACGGGTATAACAAATTATTATTTGGCTACTTCCGAGACCGAAGGTGTAACCAAAGATAGATTGGATTGGTCAGATACCATTCAAAAAGTAACTGCCGATAAAAAATATCTGTGGAATTACGAGGTCGTAACTCTTGCCGATGGAACCCTGTACGAGACAGAACCGTGCATTATCGGTAATTTTGCCGAAAAAGGCTCAAACGGGCGTGGAATTAAAAGTATAACCGAGTATTACCTCACAACACAAACGGAGTCTGAGCCGTCAAAATCGAGCTTTAAATCTACTGTTCAAACTCCAACAGAAACACTTCCGTTTTTGTGGAATTATGAAAAGATTGAGTATGACGATGAAAGTGAAGCTTATGAGTCCGATGTGAGAATTATAGGCGTTTACGGAAGTGACGGTAAGACTCTTTACACTTGGGTTCGTTACGCTGACGATGCAAGCGGTACCAATATGAGTGATAGCCCTACAGGTAAAGCGTATATTGGTTTTGCTTACAACAAGACGACTGAAACGGAAAGTAATACAGCTTTAGATTACACTTGGTCTTTGATTAAGGGTACTGACGGCAAAGGAGTAAGTAAGGTTGAAACTTGGTATTTTCTATCAACGTCTGAATCTTCTCTTGTTGGCGGTTCGTGGTCTACATCAGCTCCAACTTGGGTTGACGGTAGATATCTTTGGACAAAGTTGGTGACAACTTATACAGACGGAAGCACGAAAGAATCTGACCCTACTGTTGATGCTTCTTGGAAGAAGACCACCGCAGTTGAAATTGCATCAAAAGAGCTTAATGAAACCCTTGCAGGTGCTCTTGGTTTGCACTTGACCGAAGTAACGATAAGCGGAAGCAAGGTAAGATATTATCACACTAACCCGACATTGTCAGCAAGCAAAATGGGCGACACAATACTTGTGCTTAATGCCAATGGTTTTGGTGTGTGCAAGTTGGGTTGGAATGGTGGCAATCCTAAATTTACCTATGGCACAACCTTTGACGGCAAAGCAGTTTGGGATATTCTTACAGCAAACAAAATAAATGCTGATCTTATTGAGGCAGGAAAGATAAAATCTGTTGATGGAGCTGCAGTGAAAACAGAGCTTGATCTTGATACAGGTAATTTTATATTAGAGACTGCTGATACATTGGTAACAATTAAGGGTGCTGAGACAGATTCAAATGGAATTGAACATAGCGCCGGTATTGAAGTTGCATCAAAAGCAAAGGGCGATAATTTTAACCTTTCTCTGAGTGGTTTGGTTTATACCACATTTGAATATGCGCTCGAGTGGCTTAAATACATTTTAAGCGGTGATAAACTTGACAAACCCGAAGACCCATACTACAGCGCAATTCAACCTCAAGATATAAAAACCGCAAATTTGCACTGTAAAAATATCTTTATGTCCGATGGCAATGGTGGCGAATGGAATCTAATTAACAAGTTTAGAACATTCGTTGATGATACAGGAAGAGAAGTGAGCGAATTAAGAACCGCTGTTCAGAATCTTGAAGCTGTGCTGAATACACATTCACATTCGTACACCTCTATGGTAACCAAAAGCGCTACTTGCACAGAGGAAGGTACAAGGAAGTTCACTTGTTCTTGTGGTGACAGTTATACCGAATCAATCCCGGCACTCGGTCATAATTACACATCAGTTGTCACACCGCCTACAGAAACGGCTCAGGGTTACACAACCTATACTTGCACTCGATGTGGTGATAGCTATATCGGCAATTATACTGACCCGACAGGCTCACCAACACAAGGTGCAACTCTTACGATTAATGCTTCACCGTCAAATGCGGGTACGGTTAGCCCTTCGGGCAACATCAATTGTGACTATGGCGAAGAGGTTGTTATTACAGCAACCGCATATTCAAGTTATAGATTTAGCCACTGGTTAGTAAATGGTGAAGATCCGGGCTTGCCTACAGGATATAGCACCCTTTCAGTTATTATGTATGATGAAAGCCAAACTGTAACAGCAGTGTTTGTATCTGATGAGTCAGGCGGTGGTGACTCAGGTGAAACAGTGACAATTAAAGTTTCTGCTTCGGGAAAAACGAGCAATGATTATATACAGATAAACAGCCCAACGGGTAGCGCATTAGGTACACAGATAGAATTAACAGACGGTGAAAGTTGCACGATATACGCTGACACGATATCAAGCAGAAAGATAACTCAAGTTGAACAGCTTATCAATGGGGAATCTCAATTTACTGCTCTCGCAATCAACTTAGTTACAAGGGGTTGGTTGACTGCCAATTATCGTGTTTTAACTATACCTGTATCATTCGATGATGGTACTATAGGAAACACACAAGAATTTAAAGTTTACTTTGATACAGTATAAAGGCGATGATTAAATGGCATTAAGTGGTTATTCCGCTTTCTGCCATTGCCTCACCTAAAATAATAAAAGAAAGGAAAATCTTATGGCATTAAAATCTATTATAGCAACTGTTCAGGGTGTAGAGTACACACTTGAACTCAATCCTGAAACAGGGTATTACGAGAGAACACTCTCTCCTTTGAATGATGAGACTTCATTTCATCAGCCCGGTGGTTATTTTCCTGTCAGCATAACTGCAGTAGACACTACGGACTTAAGTTCAAGTGTAAACAGTGATGATTACCCGAACTTAAGATTGTTCGTGGCTGAAAACCACAAGCCTCTCATTGAGATTCTTTCGCCTACGGCTGGCTCATATATTACAGATACATCAAGACCTGAAATTCAGTTCAAGGTTACTGATAATGCTTATACTGGTTATTCAGGTGTAAAGAAAGACAGCATCGTTCTTAAGATTAACGGACAGGCAGTCAGCGGTGTGATGTTTGAAGATGTTGATGGTGGATATATCGGCAAATATACACCCGATGTTAACATTGAAGATGGTGAAGTTGTGATTACAGTTGACGCTGACGATAACGACGGCAACCACGCTGACACCACAAGCGCAATATTCAGCATCGACACCAAGGCCCCCGAACACAGTGTAACAACACCTGTAAATGAATATACAGAAACAAGCAGTTCTGTAGTTCTTATTGAGGGTATCGTGAGTGACGATAGCGAAGAAATAACTATCTCAATTACAGATAACGGACAGCTTGTAGATGAGTTTGTAACATCAAGTGGCAAATACTCAAAGAATATCACTCTTATAGGTCAGGGCGAGCATATTGTTGTCATTACCGCTACTGACAAGTGGGGTAAGAGTACTCCTATTACCAGAGTATTCAAGTACAACACTACAGCACCTGTGTTTACAGAGGTGGGTATTGTTCTTACCGATGGCAGTCAGGTGTCTGCGGATAACAAGGTTCCCGCGGTAGGTACATACACTATCCGCTGTAAGGTTGTGACATCATGACAGATGTAAAAAGAGTATGGGGTAAGGCTGATAACCTTTCTCTTGAATTCACCTATTTAGGGAAGGAACAGTGGGAAACTGCTGTTCCTCCCGATACTAAAGATGGTGTTTATGCTGTTGAGTTATGGGCAATCAACGGTGCAGGGGAGCTCGGTCATTGGACGGGTGAACTGTTTATGTGCAGTGGAGTTTGTTGTGTTACGATTTTTCAACAGCCTTATCAGATTTGGCTTAAGAAAAACAAACGACAGATTACTTTTGATAAGCGACTCAAGATTATATTTGAAAGAGGGTGCAACCATGTGCGATGAATATATCACCTATCTTGTAGGTGAAAAGGATGAAATAGAGGGATATGTGCAACCAAGAAAAGCGGGCGAAACAGTAGTTATAACCTCAGCACGGTATGAGATAACCGACGAAATCACCGAAGCTTTGATTGATGAGGGCAGTTGCAAGTTTGACGGTAATCACTTCAGTGCGATGCTTTCATTTACTCAGCCCGGCAACTACATTTTTACAGTATATCTCAAGGTAGGAGATGCGGAGCCTGCTGAAAAAGTACACATTGCTGTAAGAAAGTAAGGAGGTTGATTGAATGGCTACCAAAAGTCTCAATTTAAGCTCTCCGGGCGTAAGTGTAAGTTGTGAGGACAGCGGTACAAGTTGGACTTCGACTACGATTAATACCGCTAAGGTTACGGCGTTGAGCAGTAGTAAGCATGTTTTTATCGAAATAGATATTTCATCCGCAATGAGTGGAATACTATATTCGAAAATAAACTCTGTAAAACTCTCATTCAAAGCTAACAGTAACCGTGATATGTGGGCTCAGGGTAAAGTTTATGTTTATCAGGAAGATTCAGCGGGGAATAGCACCACGGCAATAAACGGGGAGACTATCGCACATAAGAGTAGTACGTCATCGAGCCACAGTGCAACTATGAGTAGTGATAAATGGCTAATTAACGATGAAATTTCATTTGCTATTCAATGCCAAAACCCAATTGCGGCAAACTACAACTATTACTACCTTAAAGACGTTTCAATCGTTATTGATTATGAGCCACACACTCATAGTTACTCATCAACGGTAACAAAAGCGGCTACTTGTACATCAGCAGGCTCGACAAAATTCACTTGTGCTTGTGGTGACGAATACACAGATAATACTAAACCCGCAGCACTCGGTCACTCACCCGGTCCGGCAGCTACTTGTACCACACCTCAGACTTGTACTGTATGTGAAACAATGCTTGTACCAGCTAAGGGTCACTCAGCTGATGCAGAAGCTACCTGTACCACACCTCAGACTTGTACTAAATGTGGAAAAATACTTGCACCAGCTAAGGGTCACACATTTACAGCTACAACAATAAAGGCTGATTATCTCAAGTCGGCAGCTACTTGTACAGCAGAAGCTGTATATTACAGGTCGTGTTTAAGATGTGGACTCTCATCAAAGGGTCAGACAGGTGAGTCAACCTTCCCAAATGGTTCGGCTCTCGGTCACGACTATGCAACAACGTTCACAGTTGATAAGAAAGCAACTTGTATAGCAGATGGTTCAAAGTCTAAGCACTGTTCACGTTGTTCATCAAAAACAGATGTAACTGTCATTCCTAAGAGAGCTCACACTATTGTTGATACAACTGTTAAAACAGAAGCAACCTGTACAACTGACGGTGTAATGAACCAGAAGTGTTCAAACACTGCAACAAATGAATATGAGGCTTGTGCATACACAACAACAAGAGCAATTCCAGCAAAAGGTCACACCGAAGTAACAATCCCCGCTGTCGAACCTACCTGTACAGCAACGGGTTTAACTGCGGGCAAAAAGTGTTCAGTTTGTGGCACAGTTACGGTTGCTCAACAGACAGTTGCAGCATTAGGTCATTCTTGGAATGACCCAACATATACATGGTCGGCAGATGGTAAATCCTGTACTGCTCAGAGAGTATGTAAAACGGATGCAAACCACAAGGAAACTGCGACTGCGACAATCACATCAGCTGTTAAAACGGCTGCAACTTGTACGGCAAAGGGAACAACAACCTACACTGCAAAGTTTAGTGTGTCTTGGACTTCGACTCAGACTAAAGATGTTCAGGATATTGCACAGCTTTCTCACTCATATACAGGTGCGATTAAGTCTAACGGCAACGGCAAAGATGCAACTCACTCATTCAAATGTGTAAATGGCTGTGAACAGTATGGTGGAGCAACAAGTCACACTTGGAATGATGGTGCTGTAACTAAAGAGCCTACTTGCACTGATAAGGGTGAAAAAACTTTCACTTGCACAGCCGGATGTGGCGCGAGGTATACCAAAGAACTTGACGCACTCGGTCACATATATAACGATGTGAAAACAGAGGCAAAGCCTGAATCCCCCGGTTATACCACACACACTTGCTCTCGTTGCGGGCACAGTTACAAAGATAATTATGTGTACTATATCACTTTTAAGAATGGTGACGGTTCAGATTTAGAAGGGGTAAAAGTGGCTGAGGGTAACACTCCGGTGTGCTCAAAAACACCGACAAAGGCAAGTACAGCAGAGTATGATTATACTTGGGATAAGTCAAATCCTTGGACTCCTGCCATCGGTACAGCAACAGCGAATCAGGTTTATACGCCAAACTTCACAGCAACAAAGAGAAGCTACACTGTCACATTCAAGGACGAGGGTGGTGCAACCATCAAGACCGAGAGTGTTAAGTACGGCGAAAAAGCAACTCCACCGACGGCACCTGAAAAGGCTGATACAGCTCAGTGGGATTACAGCTTCGAGGGCTGGTTTGACAGCAACAATAACAAGTGGTCATCAAACACTGTGATAACAGGCAACACAACCTTTACGGCACAATACTCAGCTAAAACTCAGGAATATACTGTCGTTTGGAAAAACTATGATGGAACTGTTCTTGAAACTGATACTGGAGTATTGTATGGTACGAAGCCTAAGTATGATGGACCCGTGCCGACAAGACCCAACAATGCTGAGCACTCATATGAGTTTGCAGGTTGGGATTATGATATCAATGCCGGCATCACTGGAAACAAGGTATTTACAGCCAAGTTTGAAGAAAATGATAACGGCTATGTTGTTAGATGGCTTAATGCTGACGGCTCAGAACTCGAAATAGATGAATGGGTACCCTATGGCAATAAGCCTGATTATAATGGTGAGACACCCTTTATGGATGATGAAGAGTTCACTTATACCTTTATCGGTTGGCGCGTAAGTGTTACTGACCCCGCGCAACCCGAGTCAGAGCTCGAAATTGTCAAGGGTGACATTACCTATACTGCCGTATACGATAAAACACCAAAGCTGTATGCGATAACAGTTATATTGCTCAACAGCGAGTCAACTACGGTTTATGAGTACGGCAGAGTAGTAACCATTGAAGCTCCCGACGAAGAGGGATACAACTTCATCGGTTGGTCTGATGGCAACACTGACAAGTCAAGAGACATAACAGTATTAGGTGTTGCTACTTATCGAGCTGTTTACGAAATCAAGACTTATGAACTCAAACTCTCTTATAGAGCTACTGAGGGCAAAATCACAGGCGTGTCACAAGGCACATATAACCACGGGACAAGTATTACGGCGACAGCGGTACCCGTCAAGGGTTATAAGTTCTCTTATTGGATACTCACAAAAGAGGATGGTGCAGAAGAGACTATTGCTGATAGCACAATTCAGTTTAACATAACCAGCAACATTACCATCGGTGCTGTGTTCGCTAAGATACCACCTCCCGATATAACATTCGCTCAGATACTTTATAAGAACAAGCAAATATCTGCAACCAACAAGGTTCCTGCAGATGAATACTTCCGTATAGTCGTTGCTGCAGTAGCTTACGACTAAGAAAGGAGAAATCTATGTATAGAATAATTAATACAATGTCACTGTATATCGCGGTGTTTGTGCTGTCGGTTATTGCGATTGCTAAGGGGGTGTATGATTTTGTCAACTAAAAACTATCTTACATATCCCTGCAAGGTAATGAGAATCACTCAGAATTACAACGGCAAAACCTCGCACTATCCTCACACTGTCGGTAATCCTAAAGACTATCCCATTGATGAGGGTTGCAGCAACTCAGGCAAGGAACCTATCTATTGCCCTTGTGATAAGATGCAGGTCAAAAAGATTTACGGCGTAGGTACAGGTGGTACCAACACAATATGGCTTGAAAGCACCGAGAGGGTTTTCTTCGCTGACGGTACCACTGACTTTTTCACTATGTTAATAACCCATCCTGACGACAGCGACCTTAAAGATATTAAGGTTGGCGACATTTTCAGACGAGGACAAGCTATTACCAAAGAAGGCAAAGACGGAGCCACAGCTAACCATCTGCATATCTCAGGCGGTAAAGGCAAGTTCAGAGGCTCAGGTTGGGAAAAGAACAGTAAAGGTAAATGGGTGCTTACAACTATGTGTGGTACCTTTAAGCCTGAGTATCTCTTTTACATCGACCACGACTTTACAAAGGTACTTTCAAAGGGCGGTATCAACTTCAAGACCCTGCCCAAAGAAAAAGAGTGCAAGCCTGGCAAGTACAAGGTCACGGGTACCAATGTGCTTAGAATCAGACCCACACCGAGTACAACAGGTGAGTACAAGAAATTTACTGAGCTTTCCGCTTCTGCTCAGAGAAAAATCAAAGCTCTTAACGGTGGCAAGCCTGCTGACGGCTATGTCAGAGGTCTCGAGTTCACCGTAACTAAAGTAAAAGATAATTGGGGATATAATAACTCAGGTTATATGTGCCTTGATTATTGTGAGGAAGTGTAGGTGCAATATGGAAGAAGCAATAGTTTTAAAAGATGTGCTTTTGCTCTTGGCAGAGCTTTTCGGTGCAGGTGCCGTTGTGTTTGGTGCGATATTTGCTACATATAAATGGGTGCTGAAACAGAACAAGCAGGATACGGAGATAAAAGCACTCAAGGAAGAACAGACCCTTATTTGTTATGGTGTTCTTGCAGCACTCAAAGGTCTCAGTGAGCAGGGGTGCAACGGTCCCGTGACAGAAGCTATCAACAAAATAGAAAAGCACCTGAATGTTCAGGCACATAGATAGAAAGGAAGGATATTATGGATATCATCAAAGAATTCATTCAGAACTATGCAGGACAGATTATTTTCGCAGCACTAACAGCAATCGTAGGCTTTATCGGCACCGCTCTTAAGAAAGAGTATGAGGACTCAAACGAAGATAAAAAGAAAAGAGAAATTATCGCTAATGTTGTTAAGTCCGTTGAGCAGGTTTACAAAAACATCCACGGCACAGACAAGCTCAAAAAGGCTATGGAAACAGCTTCAAAAATGCTCGCTCAGAAAGGCATCAGCATTACCGAGCTTGAACTTATGGTCTTGATTGAATCTGCGCTGTGCGAATTTAACGATGCTTTCAATAAGGCAAGCTGGAAAGAGGGCATCGAGGAAGCAGTCAATGCTGAGGGCGAGCCTGCCGAAGCGGAAGAAGGTGAAGCAGTTGAAGAAGGTCCTTTGAGTGAAGATACAGCTGAGACTGTGTGTTGAAAGTGAATAGGCAAGAAAACGGCTCCGGGGTTTAGTACCTCGGAGTTTTTTTGTTGTTAATGATGATTTTATATATACATATTGAACAAACTTGCAATTTTCTTAGGTGATTTGTTGGGTGTTTTATATGAATAATATACGAAATTTAGCGTTTTTTTAAACTGAACTTGACTTAATTCTAAGTGTGTTATAGAATATTTATGGGGATAGATTGGACTTTCATAATACCAAGTTCGCAACAGTAATAATTAATTATACGTTTGACGTTTTGCCATAACGTATATATTATGGCAAGTAACTTTTGTGACTTGCTACATTTTTTTGCTTTTGAAAGAGGAAGTTAAATAGTGGTTCTTCGCTGTTATTATTTTTCATAGATTTTTTATGAAAGTCTGTCAAAAATAATAGCAAAGGAGGAAGAACGGTGAGGTGTAATTTTATGTATAACGATAAATTAAAAAATGCCTATGATGTATCAAATGATGTGTTAAATGAATTAGATATTGGAGAAGAAATATTAAGTGTCAAAGAAGCAATAGCTATAGTGTCAAAAAAATTAAACTGTGAAATATCATGGGCTGAAGCTTCTTTTTCAAACCTTTCAGAAGAAATATCTGAATATGGTGCAATGATGAAGACTGAAATTGACAAGAACGGCAACAGGACTGCTACTATAGTTTTAAATAGCGATAATAATGCTGCTTTTAGGAGATTCTCATTATTTCACGAGTTGGGTCATCTTATGACGCAAAATCCACAAACTTTGTTTGCAGAAAACAAACCTTACGTGGTTAGCACACATATTGATTATAAAATTACTTCTTTTACTCCAAGCAGTTATGAGGAAAACGATTTTTTGTTTAATGAACAACAAGCAAATGTTTTTGCACTTAGAGTTTTGATGCCTTGGAACACATTTAAAGAAAAACTAATTAAATTGGATAGTATATCAAAAGTAGCAAAATACTTTGGTGTTACTGAAGATGCAGTACTTTCTCGTATAATGTTAGTAAGATAAAGCAACAAATAATTAGTGGAGTGTAAAACTTTAAGAATGGGAAAGAAAAAAGAATCGAAAGAGAATGGCATAGGTCTTTTTAAAAAGTTAAAATTAGATATAGGTAATGATGTAGTTTTACCGTCTGGCTCAATCAATAAAAAAGTAAATTTAAATGACAAATATGATAATCTTTACTTTAGTGACGAAGAAACATTAGAGAAGATTGAACATAACACTCCGGTAAATTTGGAGACAACATCCGATGAGAGATATTTTAAGATTGTTGAAGATATAGTAAAGACGGCAAAGGCGCAACTCAAAGGACAAAATGAGGCTAAAACCCAACTTAGAAAGATTTTTGTTATATTTTTTGTTGTGTTGCTTAGTGTACAGATGCTTGCGGTTATTACATTTATGACCTTGACCGCTATAAAATGTGTTGAATTTGCTATTTCTGATGCACTAATGACCACTTTTATTGTGTCCGTATTTGTGGAGACGTTAGGTGCCATCATTATAATGATAACATTCGCATTTGCTTCTAAAGAAGAGGTAACTGTTGTTGAATTGCTTATTCAGGTAGTTAAAAATTACCAAAAGTACAAGCGAAATGATGGCAAACAAGAATATGCTGAAAATTTAGAAAGAAATATACACATATAAGTATAGAACCCCGAAGGAGTTAGCCCCTTCGGGGTTCTATGCTTAATAAAGAGAGTAAGGAAAACCAAAGTTGAATTTAAACTCTTATAGTAGTGTCGCTTTATTTTATTAAAGTTGCATCCATAATCAACAAGTCTGAGTTATCATATCCTGTTGTGCATTCACAAGATATTTTAATGAATTTAGCATTGTTAATATCTACGTTAAATTCAAAGCACTCTGTTTTTCTGTTGATATCCTTTGATGAATAAACGAGAATATCATCTGCATAGATTTTTACTTGAATTGTGTTATTGTTACTTTTGTTTTCGTGCGGAGCAATTTTTCCTTCAATTCTAGAAAACTGTCCATTGGTATAATATTATCCGTAGGCTCCGCTTCCTGCAATTATGTAAGGCAGACTTACGGTATAATCATTGTCCAAAGAATCTTTCAAAGAACCCACATTAGGTTCCCAACGATTTGAATTTACTGGATTGAAAGCAAAAAGACTTACTTTGTTCGCCTCGTATTCTTTGTTTTTGCTCACTAATGCATCCATACCATATTTTTCATAACGCTCATTTTCTGTGGCTAATTCGGCATTTTCAACTTCGAGACTTTGAATTTTATTTTGAAGTTCTGTAAGCATAGTATCAGCGGTTGATATTTTTACTTTTAAATCATCATATAAAGTTTGAGCTTCGTCAGAATCGAGTTGTTCTTCTATGCCATCAATATTAACTACTATACTGTTGTTAGCATTATTGTTAATCGATTGTTCGATTTCTTGATTATTACTGGTCGAAGTAGCACTATGTGTTCCTATAATTGCTATAACAATGGAAATGATCCAACCGCCTACAACAATCCATTTTTTATTCATATTATTCCTCCTTATATTTTTATGAAATTTGCTTTCCTTTGTCTCTTTAACATTTAGTGTCGAAAAATGTAGAATGTGACACTTTTTTAAAAAATATTTCAATCGGGTGTGCAAAATATCTGTGCAGCATGTGGGTTTGTCATTTATAAAAATCAAAAACAGTTTTTACTCTTGAAAGAGAGGTGAACTATAAATGTTGATACATAAAGAAAAGGAAATACTTAATCCTATGTTTGTGGCAAGGCTTGATAATGGCATAACTTTGCTCGTCTTTGACGGTTATGCACTCGGCTCTGACGGTAAGTCATATTATCACATTGGTCAAGAAGATGAAGAAGGTATTTTGCAGACAGTAGGTTGGAGCTGTGAAGTTGACAGCGAAAAAGTGATATAATCACACAAAAAGCAATACCACCGGGCCTTATTTCAAGGTATCCAGTGGTATTCTTTTATTCAGTTGGAAGCTCTTCAGGGTCAACTTCGACAAGATGTCCGACAACCTCACTCATAAATTCTTCGCCGAGGTCTATCGGATAGATAAGCTCAAAACGGTATCCGTCAAATTCCCAGTAGCAAAATAAATAATTGTTATCCTGACATACGAGACAAGAAGTGTTATTAATTTCTGCTTCAATAAGTTCACCGTGTTCTGAATCAAATTGGTTAGAAGTATGTGAAAGATTTTGAGACAATGTTATTTGCTTATAGTTATTACTCCAAGTTTGGTGGCCAATTGCATCGTTAAAATTACGAATTATAGGTGAATATTCTGTAGGAATCTCCATTATTGAATAAAACTTTTTTATTTGTTTTTCTTCGTTTGTGCTCGCTTCGAGCTGTGTGAAGGTTTTGTATATAGTAACAATGAAATCAAGTACAGTTTCTCTGAAAGCATCTACTGTCATAAGAGATGAAAATGCAATTACAAGAGCGAATAGGATTACGGCAACTTTTTTGGCTGCTGTGTTTATATATTTCCAATACGAGCGGTCCAACTTTTTTAGTAGCTTTTCTTTGGCTTTAAGATAATTTTTAGAAAATTCGTATTCAATATCATCTTCATTAGGAACATCGCAAAATTCAGATTCTTTAAGTCTGATTAATCCTTCTTTAAGCAGTTTGTCATACTTATCAGCCATCAGTTGTTCTCCTTTTCATAAAGTTCAATAAATTTCTTTTTGCCCCTTGATATCTGCTGACGTACTGTGTTTATATTGCGGTTTAGTGTTCTTGCGATTTCACCGTCGTTTAGACCCGTTACATATCTTAGGTACAAAACATCAGTATATTTATCTGGAAGTCGGCCGAGAAGATTGATGATATAATCATTTTCTTCAAATTCCTTTGCAGTGTCTCTATTGTTTTTGTCAGGAATATTATAAAAATCTTCAATGCTTACGATTCTGCTTTTATTGAGTTTTTTATTCATATCAATAGCGGTATTTTTAGCACAGATATATAAGTAATATTTGGTTTCTATTTCATCTAAAGTGCGGAATCTTTTTATGTTTGTTGCAATTCTGATAAAGAGGTTCTGCAGGGCATCTTCAGTATATTGACGGTCTTTGATTATTTCAAAAGCAATATAAAACATTTGTTTCTGATACTTTGCGTAAATATCTTCAAATAATTTTTTGTCTGACTCTTCATCAATTAAATCCAAAAGTAGTGAAAGCATTTTATCCTCCTATAATTTAAAACGATTTTTTTATTATTCTTGTTACAAATACCGTTAAATTTTAACTTAAAAAGAAAAAAATTGCAATATTTTTATTTTTATGTAATTTTTATTGGATTTATGTCGTTTTATAGTTTTAGGGTAATCCTAATCTAAAATGAAGGAGGTGAGAAATATGAAAAAAACAATAGCATTTTTCTTAGCTTTTTTGTCAATATTTTCGATTGTTGGCAGTACAGCTTTTGGTGTAATGGCGGCAAGTGTTGAACCTCGTTGGAACAACACAAATTCGGCTACTGTTAGCTTAGTCATAAACGATAGCGGCAGGGCAACTGTGGCGGTAGTTTGTAATGGTAAAGGTGGAATTACAACAAAAATAACTGCCGAAACAAAGTTGGAGAGAAAATGGGGGCTTTTATGGCTTGATGTTGATGGCGCCGAATGGACAGACACAACAACATCATCTGTTCTTTCAACGACTCACTATGTACAACTCAGCAAAACAGGAACCTACAGAGCTACAACTGAGTACACTGTAAGCGGTACTGGTGGTGCAGACGACACTACTACTTGCAGATGCGAATATACATATGAATAAGATGTAGCGTTTTTAGCAGGTAAAAAAAGAAAGAAGTCCTGATTTTTGGACTTCTTTTTTTATAAAAAGTTTTTAATTCTTGTAATTTTTTGTCAGTTGTTGTCGTTATTTATTTGTAAGGAGTATGGAAGGGTAGAGAAAATGAATAATAGTGATAACGAAAAGAACGAACTGTGTAAAAAACTGTGGACAGAGTGTAAGGATGACTTAACAAAAATGTGTGAGTATAAATTAAGTAGTCATCCGGGCGAAGTGGAAGATGTTATAGCAGATGCCTTTTATTATTTGTGTGTGGCTGTTTTTGAGAATAAAAGGATTGAAAATCATAAAGCGTGGTTAATTGCAGTAACGAACAACTTAATAAAAAAGAAATATTCGGAAATTAATATAATAAAAAGCAGATATGCAAACTTTTATGAAGAAAACATAGACAGTTACGCATGTGAAGATGAATTGTTTTTAGAAGATGTCTCAGATATGGTGATTGATAGTTTAAGTAGTTCAGTTTTAAGTCAACTTAGTGAAAGTGAGCAGTTGTTATACAAATATGTTTATGTAGATAAGCTTAAAATGAAAGAAATTGCTGATCTTTTGAAGTTGACAGAAGTAAATGTTAGGCAAAGAAATTTTCGGTTAAGTAAAAGAATTAAATCACTTATAAAAAAATATATTGAGGGGATGTGACAAAATACAAATATTATTAACAAATTGTTTATAAAAAAAGATGTAACATTTTGTCGAAAAGATAACTTATTAAGTGATAGGTGGGTGAAGATTTGATATTAAAACATTAAAATATGGAACAGTATAGTTATGTTAAATCATGAAACTTTACAGTTGATTGATATGGGTATTATAGTAAAGGTATACCTTTAACAAAATTTTCTAAAAATGTTGTTAAACTAATTAGCAAGGCTTTTCATCTATATAGAAATAAAATAGAAATTTGCTTGTTAGTTAATTTGTAGATAAGATATAAAATTAATATTTTAGGTCGAGTTTTTGAGAAAAACATCAAAATAATACTTTCGGTGTTTTTAAAAAATTAATATAATGTCGACATAAAGATTAAAATTTTGACATATACGTGGTGATATAATAATGACGCAAAAATCTCTTTTAAGTTCATCATTGACTTTAGTTTTTTCAATTTCTGCATACATAGTTTATGCTTTTTCTGTTATAAACCAAGATAAAAATTGGATAGTGATTGCCTCTCTGATTTATTTTTTGCCTCTCTTTGTAAATGCTGTTGAAGATTTTCAAAGCATGCGTTTTCAAAAAAAAGGTTATTTTATTCTTTTTTTGATATGCATCTTATTAGGTGCAACTTACCTAGTGTTCCTTTTATATTATTTAGCTTATTTTAAAGATGCTATGGTGGTTAGTATACCTTTTTTTGTTAAGCTTATGCTCATTTTACTCCCTTTAGTTTGCATTCCTTTAAGGGCATACCCTTTTGTTGTTAATATAATGCAACTGTATAATCGTTGCGTTGGTAGTAAACCCTAAGAAGCAATATTGGAACATGGTTGTGTTTAAATAAAAATTAGAAAAGGATTAGACATTTATGGATAAGATACTTATAATTATTGCATTTGCATTTTTGGTAATTGCTCTCTGGGTTGCTATTTTCTTCGGATATAAACAAATTATAAAAAATAAGAAAACTTATGCTCGTAAAAAAGCACAAAACGGAGATGTTCATTTAGATGAAATCTGTCCTAAATATTTAAAGCTGACTAATTCTTACAAAAAGAGAAGCAAAAAATAACATTATTATCAAACTAATATAGATAGGAGGTATGTGATTTGACTAAAGAAACTTGCGATAAAATATGGAATGATATTGTTATTCCTAATTATGAAGAAATGTGCAAACAAAATGGTCTATTGATTTGTCCTGACTGTGAAAAAGAAGCTTTTTTTATGCACTACAATGATATTGTAAGACATGCAAAAGAGCAGTATATGTTGGATTGCAATGGGGTTTTAAATAGACACAAAGTTGCAGCGGCAATGATGATTTCAATTTTAAAAACCAAACCTATAAAAAAGGTCGATAAATCTTACTATCAAACAGATATGAATGGACAAATGATTCATTGGCCCTTTAACGAGTCGTTGGCAATAACTTTGGCATTATCTGTTTTAAGGGCATTCATTATAGCTAGAGTAGACTATGCTTTTTCTGGTAAAATTGTTTCAAAACAAATTTTTCAAGATTCTATATTTGAGGATAAGAACATTTTTGAGGACGGTATTCCTGTTTCAGATTCTGAAATAGAGGAATGGGAATGGGAATTATATCAAGTAAGGCAAGATGGTGCGTATAATCTGCTTTCTGTAGCACATCTTATTAAAGAAATAGAGAAAAATTGTAGATTAGAATATTTACTTGATAATAATATAGATCCTACCTTTCCTGATCCGAAAAATCTTTCTGATGATTGTTCCACAGTGTTGAGCATCGATGAGATATTTAATAATCCTACCCCCTAAAGCTTATCATCCTTAGGGGGTAGGATTATTACTAGACTCGTTTTACATTTCCACTTGCAACTATCAGAACATCTTATGATGCAATAATAAACTGAGTTTTATAGGCGGCGCATTTATGATAGTGTTAAAAACAACTCGTGTGGTGTTGCTAGCCAAGTTGTATATACCAAAGGATGAACAAACAGACTTAATAAGTTCCCAATATTTAGAGGCTAATATAATTTAAGCAACAAAAGTTTTCCATAATACAAGACTGCTATTTTATATTTATAAAAGTGGATAGGTATATTTGGGGTATAAAATAGGAAACTTAAAATAGTACATATGTACCAAAAGCTTAATTCGATACATTTAGTAGGTTTTGCTCAATTAAAAGTGTTAATGCTTAATAATGTCAAATTTACTTGTTTTAATGAGCAAAGTCGATTGATAAATTTTGCAGTTTGAAAGGACGGATTTATGTAAAAATGAAAGATGCTAAAAAAAAGAAAGGAAAGTCCCTAAAATATATTACAATTATAATATTTGCTTTGATTTGCTGTTTGATAGGGTTTGGGAAAAATGAATCTACTGTTTATAACGAGATTTTGCATCCATCTGAAGCAACTATTTTGTCTGAACAACAAATGGAAAGCGAGAGTTTAGTTGCCACAACGCAAGAGACAACGGCTGTTACCATAACAGTAAGTGAAGAAATGGACGAATCGCAATCGTCAACATATACGATAGAGACTACAACTAAATTTCAACCAACACAATCATATGATTTACCTGCTGATTCAACATTTTCAGTAACTTTTATTGATGTCGGTCAGGCTGATGCAGCATTAGTCGAGTGTGATGGCCATTATATGTTGATTGATGGTGGCAACAAAGGTGATTCTAATATAATTTATTCCGTATTAAAGAGAAAAGATGTTTCTCATTTAGATATTGTTGTCGGAACACATGCACACGAAGACCATATTGGCGGTTTGCCAGGTGCATTCAATTATGCAACTGCAAGTTTAACACTATGTCCAGTCCAATTATATGATAGTCAAGCCTTTAAAGATTTTGCAAAATATGCAAACCAAAAAGGTAACGGAATTGTAGTACCATCTGTTGGCGATCAACATATGCTCGGCAGTGCATTGATAACAATTGTTGGTGTTAATTCCAATTATGAGACAAATAATACATCTATTGTTTTGAAAATACAATACGGAAAAACTTCGTTCTTGTTTACAGGAGATGCTGAACGAGAAGCAGAGCAAGTTGTTCTCAATAACGGATTTGATATATCAGCTACGGTGTTGAAAGTAGGACATCACGGAAGCGATACAAGCACGTCTTATTTGTTTCTCAGAGAGATTATGCCACAATATGCGGTCATTTCTGTAGGAAAAGGAAATAGTTATGGACACCCAACAGATGATACTTTAAGTAGGCTTAGAGATGCAGATGTTAATGTTTTTAGGACAGATATCAATGGTGATATAATCTTTATTTCAGACGGAGAAAAGGTTTCTGTATCAACAGATAAGCAGATTTCTTCTAACGATAAAACAACTACTAAGGTTTCTGAAAAAGAACCGATGGATAGGACAGAAGTAGTTAATGAAAGCGTTGATGAGGCAAAAGGTAATAAGAAAGACTATATAATTAATAAAAACACTGAAAAATTTCATTATACATATTGTTCAAGTGTTAAGCAAATGAAAGAAAGCAACAAGCGGTTTTATACCGGATTTAGAGATGATTTGGTTGCAGAAGGTTATTCGCCTTGTGGAAATTGTCATCCGTAAAAAAAAGGAAGGATATTTTATGAAAAAGAGAATTAAAAAGTATTTATTGTGTTTATGTACAGCTTTTCTTGTCTTGTTTATGGCAATTACTGCTTCTGCACATTCAGGACGTACAGATGGTAGTGGCGGTCACAATGACAATAGGAATGCAAGTGGTCTTGGCGGTTATCACTATCATTGTGGAGGATATTCTGCGCATTTACATAATGGTGGATACTGTCCATATACAGATGTGTTTCCCTCAAGTGTACAAATAAATGCACCGAAAACTACGCTGAAGATAGGGGAAAGTGTAGACCTTACCGCTGCAGTTTATCCGTCAAATGCTTGTGATGATTATGTTTCTTGGTCTACGAGCAACAGTTCTGTCGCTACTGTTTCAGGTGGCTATGTAGTTGCTAAACAATATGGCACTGCTATAATTACTGCAGAAACATTTAACGGCAAAAAAAGAAGCGTGACTATTACTGTCAAGGAAATCACTGCTACAAAGGTAATAATTTCAGGATTACCCGAAAAAGAACACTATTATATCGGTGATAAATTTAGCTTGATTTCTTCTATAATACCTGAAAATGTAGACAACCCAACCATTATTTGGTCAAGTAGTGATAAAAAGATCGCAACTGTTTCAAAAAAAGGAAAAGTTGAACTTCTTGCAGAAGGTAATGTTGAAATAAGAGCTACTGCAAGTAATGGTGTTGTAGGAAAAGCAATTATAAATGTTGAAGAAAAATATGTTGAATCAGTTGATATAGCTGAAAAGAAGATGGATATGTTAGTTCTTGAAGATACAACTTTAAAAGCGACTGTTGAGCCGAGTGATGCAACGCATCCGGAACTTACATGGACCGTAAAAGATCCTTCAATTGTATCAGTTGACGAAAATGGTAAAATTACAGCAGTTTCTTGTGGTAAAACTACTGTAACTGCAACATCTACCAACGGAGTTAGTGATTCAATAGTTGTAAAAGTTAATGAAATTAAAGCGGAATCATTGGAAATAAATGGCCCGAGTTCAGTTTTGGTCGAGAGTAATGCCACTTTTACTTGGACAATAATGCCTGAAGATACAACAGTTAAAATAGTTGAGTGGAGTGTAGATGATGAGGCTGTTGCAACTATTTCGGAAGAAGGTATTCTTGTTGCAAAAAAAGTTGGTAAAGTAGTTGTTACTGCACAACAGAAAGATGTTTCTAATACTATAAATGTTGAAATTCTCCCTATAAAAGTTGAAGATATAATTATATCTTCGAATACAGAAGAAGGCATTTCAAAAGGAGACACAGTTTCATTTTTTGCTGAAGTGTTACCTGCTAATGCCACATATCCCGATATTGAGTGGGGTGTCAGCGATACATCAGTAGCTACTATTGATGAAAATGGTGTTTTAACTGCAATAAAAGGTGGTTCAGTAATTATTACTGCAACTGCCGGTGATGGTTTTAGTGTGGAATATGAGGCTTTTGTCTCTGACCCGGTTTTGGCTGTATTTGGATTAGGCTTTATGGGCGTCGTTATAGGAGCGGTAGTTACTATCATTGTAAAGAAGAAAAAGAAATGATAATTTTGATAGTGACAAAATCTGATATTTAATTGCAATTAACAGGTGTATCATATATAATAGATGTGTTATTATAATACTAAATTTTAGAATAAAAAAGGAGAAAATAAATGAACCTTGAAGAAAGAGTTGAACAATTAGAGTTTCAAATGGAGTTGCTTTTCGAAAACAGAGGTATTGACCGTTTGTTTTTCGAAAGCAAGATTACGCGAGCACAGTACTTACATATTATGGATTTGATGGATTATGTAAGTGATAAGATTATTTCAGGTGAGGCGGGAGCTGTAACAAAACACTTTTTTGAAAGCGAAATTTACAGTATTGTTCCCGAGAAAAGCAGAGATTATCACTTCTGTGAGTTGATTGCAAAATATTGGCACGCAGAACAGCAATGGCCGGAAGTTTATGAACACTTATATGGAAATGCTTGAATGTTCGTATATTAAAAGTAAATAATGTTTAACCTCGAGGAACTTTTCATTCTTCGAGGTTTCTTTATATTCAAATTCACTCAGCAGGACCAGACGGTGAACTGGGTGCTTCCTTGCGCTATCTCAGCCAGAGATTCGCTATGCCGTGGTGCGAGTTGCAAGGCCTACTGACCGATATAGGCACCGAAGAACTCGGCCATCTCGAAATGATAGGCTCTCTGGTATATCAGCTCACAAGAAACCTTTCAATCGAAGACATCAAAAAGGGTGGTTTTGATGCATATTTCGTTGACCACACAACTGGCGTTTATCCTGCAAGTGCAGCAGGTGTACCCTTCACGGCAGCGTATCTGCAGTCAAAGGGCGATGTAATAACAGACCTTCACGAAAATATGGCAGCCGAACAAAAAGCAAGAACAACTTATGATAATATACTTCGTCTTGTTGATGACCCTGATGTGAGAGATGTTATCAAGTTCCTTCGTGCAAGAGAGGTTGTACACTATCAGCGATTCGGAGAGGGACTCAGAATCGCAACGGATAAGATGAACTGCAAGAACTTCTATGCGTTCAACCCTGCATTTGATAAGAATTGTAAATAGAAGATATCTCCACCCTTGGTATGAGGGTGGAGGTCTTTGTCAACATAAAAATACCTTCAAAAAAAATAATACAAATAATGGAAAATAATTCCATTGGCAACAGAAATTATCTTATTGTATAATTTTAAACATAAACCGAAAAAAGTCTTGTTATAGCTCGGATTTCTTATAAGTGTATCATTAGAAACATACACAGAGTTATCGTTGCAACACGGTGTTGCGAATTTACAGTTTGTTCATACGTATGGCATTGTATGAACAATCTTGAAAATATAATAGATGATGTTAGTGGATTTTTGAATTAAGGAGTACTAGAAATGAAAACACCAAAAGAGAAAATACAACTTATACATCACCCTAAAAAAGGAAAAATGGGCGGATTGTTAATTGTCTTTATATGGATTGCAATATGGAATATTGCTTATCAGCTCTTACATGGTATATGGCACGATTGGAGCATACAGGTAGTTAACTGGTCATTCTTTGCCTCTGTAACACTGTTCTTTATGCAGGAAGAGCTTACTTATAAAGAGCGTTTTTGGTACACCCTCGTAGGTGGCAATATAGGTCTATTGCTTGCTGCCGGTGTAATTATAACCAGCAAAACTTTAGGCGGCTTTGGTCTCGATCATACAGCTGCTGTTACTATTCCCCTTCTCATTTGTGTTGCTGTTCTTATTCTTGCTAAACCTTATCTTCCGATGGTGTTCAATAATGTCGGATTCATTTATTTCATAGTTTCTTTTGTAAAAACCGACGAGGTAATTACAAAACTTCCGAGCAATATGCTATCGCTTTTATCAGGCTCAGTTATTCTAAATCTCGGATGTGCCGTTCTGCTCAATGCTTACAAAAAGAAGCTCAGCAAAAACAGTGCTGCAAAACAATAATTGAAAGTTAAAACAGAGGTGAGGTCATTGAACAATCTTCTTACAGTCAGACAGCTTGCTGAATATGCAGTGAGCAATTATTCAGCAAAAGATTTTTGTAAATACATTGTTGACGGTGAAGTCAGAGTTAAAAGTTATAAAGAATTTTTCGAGGATTCTCTTGCCGTCTGCAGATACATTCGTTCGATAAACAAGAAGCATATTCACATCGCTTTTATCGGCAAGACTAATTATGAATACATTGCCTGCCTTACAGGTATGATTTTCAGCGGTAATACCGTTGTACCCTTTTCACCTGATATAACCGTAGAGGAAGCTTCCGTACTTTTTGACGATGCAGATATAGACATACTTTTCTGCGAGGAAGAATTCCTCCCGAAAGCAGAAAAAATCAAAGAGAGCTACAGAGATATGAAAAAGGTGGTTTCCCTTGGAGACAGAGCCTGGTTTGAAGATATATTCAGTACATACAATTTCTCTTCGGAATATGCATATCTTTCAGATGTTGACGAAGACCCAGACGGCTGCTCGCTTATTATCTATACCTCAGGTACGACAGGCAAGAGAAAAGGCGTTATGCTTACCAATCGCAACCTTGCGGCTAACTCAAGCTATGATGCCTACAGTATGGATGATGGTGATGTCAGCTTCTCCGTACTTCCTATGCATCACGTTTTCTGCTATGCCTGCGATGTGCTTAAAACTCTTTATGACGGTGGTTGCCTTTGTCTTAACGGCAATTTAAGTGAGCTTTATAAAAACATTCTCATTTTTGAGCCTACTATTATGCGTATTGTACCCGCTATGTGTAAGTCCATACTTACCAAAATCAAAATAACCGAAAGAAGAAATCCCGACCTTTCAAAGCGTGAGGCTGCTGAAAAAATAGTCGGCAGAAACTTCAGAAGAATGATTGCGGGCAGTGCATTTTTAAGTCAGGCGGTTATTGATGAGCTTGCCCTTTACGGCATAACTGCAAGACAGGGCTACGGTATGAGTGAGTGTAGTCCACGTATCACGACATCGGACTTTTCTGAAAACAACAAATACTCAAACGGTGTAATCATCGGTGTTGACAAGGTAAGATGTGTTGACGGAGAAATTCAGGTCAAGGGTCCAAGTGTAATGAAGGGCTATTATAAAATGCCTGAAGAAACAGCTAATGCTTTCACCGCTGACGGCTTTTTGCACACAGGTGACCTCGGTTATATAAAAGACAATCATATTTACCTTGTCGGCAGAAGAAAGAACCTCATCATTCTTTCAAACGGTGAAAACATTTCCCCTGAAGAGATTGAGAATAAGTTTGCAGACTTTACAGAGGTAAAAGAGGTTGTTGTTTACGGTGAAAACGATAAGCTGATAGCTGAGATTTATCACGATGAAGCATTCCTCGGCGAGAAAGATGTTGATGAGATAAGAAATATTCTTGCTGAAATTGTTGATAAGGTTAATATGCAACTTAATTCCGACAGAGCTATTTACGATTTCAGAATAAGAGAAAGACCATTTGAAAGAACATCAACGGGCAAAATCAAACGAACAGAATTTTATTATTAAGAGGTGTGACAGATGACAGAAATAAAGCTTAAAAACGGCGAAACAGTCAGGGCGTATCCGCTTACGGGCTCACAGAATATGATGTATCTGATGTCACTCAAATACGGCTCAGGCTATCCCGTAAACAATATAGGTTGCGGATATTACTGGCAGGGAGACTATGATAAGGGCGAGATGAAGGCGGCTATTTATGAGGCAATCAGACGCTGTGACACAATGAGGCTCCGCTTTGTTATGGGTAAAAAGCTTCAGCTTCATCAGTACGTTACTGAAAAAAGTGAGCTTTTAATCGATGAGTGGGATTACAGTGATATGACCGTTGAAGAGGCTCAGGAAAAGCTTACAGCTTATTCGAGAAGCAATATTCCTATGTTTAATTGTGAAATACATAAAATAATTCTCATTAAATTTAAGGACGGATACCACGGCATATTTATGAGAATACATCATCTTGCAATGGATGCCTATTCTATTAAGGTGTTTATCAATGACATAATCGAAATTTATAAGCACAGAACCAAGGGGACTGCTTATCCGAAGCCTATGAGAGAGTATATTCCCGTGCTCGAAAAAGAGCTTGCATATGAAGACTCGGAGCAATGTGAAATTGATAAGCAGTATTGGTTTGATTCCCTTGCAAAAGCAACCGAGCCTATATTCACGGACTTTATGCTTGAAAGCAGACTCAAGGCACAGCAGATAAAAAAGCCGAATCAGCGTTTTGCTGATATTCATTCGGGTCTTCCCGATGCCGATACAATCAGATTCAGTATGAGTGCAGAAGATAGCGAGAAGCTGTTGAGACTCTGCACTGAGAAAAATCTTTCTGTATTCTCTCTCATTTCAATGGGGGTGCGTACGGCACTTTCCTGCTTTAACGATAATCAGGAGGATGTATCCTTTAAGATGATCATCAATCGCAGGGGTACCATAGCCGAAAAGAAATCGGGTGGTCTTCGCATCAATTTCCTGCCTATGAGAAGCATCATAAAGCCTGAAATGACCTTTACCGAGGGGGTCAATGTCGTTTCTCAGGTACAGAATGAAATGTATCTTCACTCGACTCTCTCATTTCTCGGTATGCTCAAGGAAAGACACAAGTCAATGTCAAAGGATGCTAAATTTGACTCTACCTATGACAGCTTCGGACTTTCCTATCAGCCTATGATGGAAATGGCTGCCATAAACGAAGAAACAGCAAAGACTGTAAAGAGCATCTGGTACAACAACGGTGCAATAATGATACCTCTTTATGTTACTGTATGCCATAGAGCAGGTGACGGCGGTTTTGATTTTATCTTTGAGTATCGTCGTGAGCAGGATGCCGGATATGACCTTACCGTACTTTATGGGAAAATAGAAAAAATACTCACTCTGTGGTCGGGAAATCCCGATATTACAGTTGGTGAAATATTAAATAAAATAGAAGTTACACAGGAAGAAAGGAGAGGAAAGCCCCGATGCGTACAATCGAAAAGCTTATTGAAATCATTGAAAACTACGTGGAAGCTGACGAAATCAAGAGTGAAGACAGTTTTAAGCTTGATCTCGGCATGAGCTCCTTTGACACAATGTGCATGGTGGCAGAAATCGAATCTACAATGGGAGTAAAGCTTACTGCCGCAGATTTTATAAAGCACAAAACTATCGGTGAAATGGCAAAGTATATAGCGACGCTCGTATAATCGTGTTTTATTGATTGGACATATTACGGGAGGTAAACTATTATGAAAAAAATAATTTCTTTATTGCTTGTTGTACTTATGACTCTCAGCATAATCACCCCTGCGGCAAGTGCAGTTGACGCTGAGGTTTATGAGAAACGTCCTATTATTTATATCAGAGGTAACGGTGACCCGATTTACACCGAGGACGGCAGAGCACTTCCTGCAGGTCTTGATGCAATATTCGGAAGTAATGGTGAGGATTCTGTTACTAAAGAAGAACTCATCGAAACCACCGCAAATATTCTTCTGCCCTTCCTTGCAGAGGGTATGCTTATGGATAAGTGGGATAACTATGCAAAAGCGATATATGATGAGTTTTCACCTTTATTTGAGGAAATGGCTCTCGATGAAAACGGTGATCCTCGTTTCGGTACGGTAGTTTCACCTGAAGCGATGTGGGATTCATATTACCGTGCAGGTATTAATTTCGGTGCCAACGGAGCCGCTTTTGATGTGTATAATTACAGCTTCTGTTACGACTACCGACTTTCACCTTACGACCACGTTGACAGACTTCACGAGTATATTCAGACGGTTATGGCAACAACAGGCTATAGTGAGGTGTGTCTTGCAGCTAAATGTATGGGTGGAAGCCTGCTGAACGCTTACCTTGACCGTTACGGTGAACTCGGACACGTTAAGAGGGTTATTTACAGCGATGTGCTTTCAAACGGTCACTCACTCATAAGCGATTGCTTCAGCGGAAAGATTACATTCAATGATGCTTATACCCAACTTTATGTAAAGCAGCTTGAGTATTGCGGCGAAACAGGTGAGGGAAACGGTCTTGTGCTTTCACAGCTTGCTTTTGAAATTACAAACAGAACAGTTGACCTTTTCACTCAGACCGGTATGATAGATAGACTTTTCGGTTCAGTCGAAAATCTTTACAACAAGCTTTATCAGGCACTCGTTCCTGCACTTATTATGGCAACGGGTATGGGTACTATGCCTAATTATTGGGTAAGTGTTTATGAAGAGGATATGGATACTGCTCTCAATCTCATCTTCGGTAAAGAGGAAAGCGAAAGCCGTGCTAAGTATGCTGGACTTATTGAAAAGATTCAGTACTACAGAGAGCATGTTTCTTCAGATCTTGAAGGATTCTATAAGAGAATTTCTGAGGATTACAAAATAGAGGTCGGTGTTGTGGCAAGATACGGCTTTTTGAATATTCCTATCGTTGAGCATTATGATGAGCTTAATGATGGTCTTGTAGGTCTTCAGGATGCATCTTTTGGTGCAACATGTGCAACTCCTCTCACAACTCTTACCGATGAATATATAGCAGGACGTATTTCAGAAAATGCCGATAATGCTATCCGCATTTCTCCTGATAAGCAGGTAGATGCATCAACCTGCTACTTCCCCGATACAACCTGGATTATCAAAAACTCACACCACGATGATAAACCTGAAATTCTCAGATATATAGCCAACTACTATTTAAGTTATTCAGACGTTAAGGTGAACACTAACAGCAGAGGGCTTTCTCAGTTCCTTGTAGAGGATAAAACATCTTCAAAAGGTCGTACGGTAAATATGACAGTTGAAAACTGTGGGGGCTTTGAATGGCTTTATACTTATGTAGAAGAGCCTACTATTCAGTCAAGACTTATGTCTTTGTTCAAGTGGCTTAAATCAATTTTCGAGCTTATTACAAAGCTTTTCAGGGATAAAATAAGTTTCTGATATCCAATTTAAAACTTCAACAGGTGTCTACCCTGCAAGTGCGGCAGGCGTACCCTTCACAGCAGCGTACCTTCAGTCCAAAGGCGATGTAATCACTGACCTTCACGAAAATATGGCAGCAGAGCAGAAAGCAAGAACAACCTATGACAATATCCTCAGGCTTGTGGATGACCCCGATGTCAGAGATGTTATCAAGTTTCTTCGTGCAAGAGAGGTTGTACACTATCAGCGATTCGGTGAAGGCCTCAGAATTGCGACGGATAAGATGAACTGCAAGAATTTCTATGCGTTTAACCCTGCGTTTGATAAAAAATGTAAATGAAATAGAAATCCACCCTTGGTATGAGGGTGGATTTTTGTATATTTTGTTTGTAGGTTGGATATCTTCATAACTGTTAATAAAATTTTATATTATCCTTTATTGGCAAACGGTTTGTAAGAGCTCACGACTATAACCGAAGTTATGAATACGAACCAATCATGTTTTGTAAAATTTATTAAAAAGGGGAAGTTAGAATGAAGTTTAAAAAGTTAATTCAATTATATTGCCCTTAATGAGTTCACGTACTAAGAAAATTATGATGTTAAATGATACAATACAAAGTTTTTTTGTGTGTTTAAATTAAGTAATATTGCAAATGATGTTTTTCAGTATAATGTTTAACCGAATTTTACGAGTTCTATTGACAAAATCTTCCTACAAGTGTAAGATATAGTTGTACTACAAGTGTAGGAAGTTTAAAGGAGGAGTTATTATGAAATTATCAGAGGCCGAATGGTCTGTTATGGAAGTTCTTTGGCAAGGGGGGAGCTTTGCTCTCAAAAACATTGCTTCAACACTTAATGAACTCAATGGCTGGAGCAAAAATACAGTATTTACATATCTTAACCGAATGGAAGCGAAAGGTCTTGTAAATATTGACCGAGGTAGTCGTACTCCGTATTCTGCCGCTGTAAGCCGTGAAAAGTGTGCCAAAAATGAAAGGGACGAGCTTTTAAGTAAGGTTTATTCAGGAGCTACATCAGACCTGATTGCAGCTTTTCTTAAAGAGTCACCTATCTCGAAGCAAGAAATTGAAAGGTTAAAAAAACTTCTTGACGAAATGGAGGTATAACTATGGTAAATATATGGGAATTTATTCTTCAAACCATTTCTGTAAGTCTGGTGGCAGGTTTCCTACTTATCATCAAAAATATTTTTAAGGATAAACTTACACCTCGTTGGCAATATGGTATCTGGGTAATACTTGCCCTTAGAATTTTGATTCCTGTAAGGGCAGATAAGCTTGTTCTGTTACCATTTGGCGTTTATCTCGAAATGCTTAAAGCTTTTGTCGAAGAAAGTCTTGGCTCAGGGTATACTAATCCATTTACAGCAACCGAACCTTCAAGTGTTATACCTCACTTAACATCTGCGCCAACGAGTATAACAGATATTTTGTTTGTAATTTATATTTTTGGCATTATTGCTTTTTTATGCTATTACCTGATTGCTTACATAAAACTTCGTTTGGTCTTGAAAAAGGGTAATGAAATTTCTTTAGAAAATAAGGGTGAGTTACAAAATTTTCTTTCAGAAAACGGAGTAAAAAATATTAAGGTGATCTCTGTTGCCGGTATTAACAGTGCATTTATCTGCGGTATCTTATCTCCTGTTCTTGTATTGCCTTTTGGAAGAGAAACAAATGAAAAGGTGCTTTTGCATGAAATAATACATCTTAAACGACTTGATTCTCTTCAGAATATCTTTTGGTGTATCCTTCGTTGTCTTCATTGGTGCAACCCTTTTATGCACTATATCTTTAACATTATCGGTAACGATATGGAGATGCTTTGTGACCAGAGAGTTCTTGAAAACTTGGAGGGTGAAGAAAGAAGAGAATACGGTGTTCTCCTGCTGAATGAAGTGAACAAAAAATATTCACGTATGCCGGGAACAACCTCAGTTTCAAACGGAGGAAAAAATATCTCAAAAAGAATTGAAGCAATTGTTAGATTTAAGAAGTATCCTAAGGGTATGTCTCTTGTCAGTGTTTGTATAGCGATTATACTTTCATTACCTTGCTTATTTGTAAGTGCAGGCTTTTCCGCAGATAACAATATTTACTTTCCAAAAACTGAATTTGAATATCAGAAAGCTCTTGTTTATTCGAGAATAAACCGCTGTACAACTGTGGCAGGTGCAATTGATACCTATGCTAAATCAATAATTGATAACAGTGGTATAATGCTCCTGACAGCTTCTCCGACGGAAAAGCACAAAGAAATAATTGAAACGCTTCATAACTTTTATAAAACTGACGAAGAAATAGACATAATGACTCCCAATGGTGGTAGACCATTCACTGTGTTTAACATTATAAAAACAGATAGGGATAAATATTCTGCAGTACTCATTTTCAGCACAGAGGAAGAAGATATAGATAATTATTCAAAAGAAACGGAGTATGGTTTGGGCGATACACTGCTTGTACCTATTGAAGTATTTAAGCAGAACAATAGTTGGGTAGTGCGTGAAAACGGAGAGCGAAAGAAATCAAAGTATCACCTCTCGGATACGGTGGCCGAACAGCCCTTGCATCTGAAAGAAGATGCACCATTGCTGTTTGAAAATGTTCAGCAGGGTGAAAAAGGTACTCTTTCAGTGGAAACTGCAATTGCCTATCAGACTGATTATGGTGTTATTGAATCAGACAATTTTTCTTTTTTTACCGATAGTATTGGTTATGACCGAAATGTTCATCTTGATGCAGATTTCAGTGGCTGTATGGTTTGTACAAACTACACATATAACTATAAAGGTGAAGATTATAAAAAGGTTGAGCATGTGTCTATGGAATACACAGCTGATCTCAATTTCGAATTTCCGGCTAAAAAGACGTACATTTTCGAATATTATGGTACTAGTTCAACTGACGGCAGTGGCGCAACTGCATATGGTGTAAACGAAAACTATGAATGGGATGGTACCATTGAAGATAGCGACATAAACAGCAGATATGATAATAAAGAACTTATGGAAGGTTACAAAGCAACCCGTAAGATTGCTGTTTATATCGACGGTAAACTTACAGATGTATTTACTGTGGAGGTGAAAACTGATGGAAACTAATACTCTCTCTTCGGCAATAAAGAAAATTGCTGTAGGCTATATTTTCATATATTTTAGTATAAATATATGGGTAATTGACATTCTTCCTGATTGGCTGGGATATTTTATTATTGTTGCAGCTTTGCCTGTTATTTCACAAGAAGAACGCTCAGCTCAATTACTCAGACCCTTTGGTATAGCTTTGGGCGTATGGACTATAATTGAGTGGATATTGAAAATGATTGGCGCAGAGTGGAATTTAATGCTCATAAATCTTATTGTCGGTATTATAGTTATCTACTTCCATTTCCAACTTATAACCAACATTGCAAGTCTTGACATTGAAGAGTCAAAAAGAAAAAGATTGCTTATACTCAGAACATTAATTGTTGTTCTTCATACTATTATGACTCTTTCATTGTTAACACCACCCAACCTTATCGACAAAGAAGTATATACCTACATACTTATGGGTATTGCCATTCCTCAGACTGTTTTTTGTATTTGGATTGCATGTGAGCTTTTTGCTATTTCGAAGAGTTTATCACAAGAAGAAAACGAGATGTTGGAGTTTGCGGATTCAAAAGAAAATATTGATAACTAAATCAAAGAATCACCTCAGATTTCGGGGTGATTTTTGTCGCTTGTTTAATTTTAATATTGAATTTCTCAATAAAAAGTGATACAATTCGATAGTATTTTATCACAAAAGAAGGAATATAAAATGATTAATTCATTAAGCAATAAAAAGTCGAACTTCTTGATTTTTCTTTGTTGGGCGGCATATACATGTGCTTATGTGGCAAGGCTCAACTATAACGCTTCTATGGTTGAGATTCTCTCTCAGCTTGGAACTACAAAAGAAGAAGCGGGTATGGTGAGCTCATTTTTCTTTTTTGCTTATGGTGCAGGTCAGCTCATAAATGGTCTGATGTCAAAGAGATACAACACAAGATATTCAGTCGCAATTGCTCTTGTGGCATCCTCTGTAATCAATTTTTCAATGACTTTCTGTCAGGGAATTGATACAATGAAATATCTGTGGTTTTTCAATGGTGCTTTTCAGTCAGCTTTATGGTCATCACTGATTAAAACTCTCTCGGATAATCTTGCTGATAATAAGCTTTCAAGGGCCGTTATGGTTATGAGTACAACCGTCGCTTCAGGTACATTTACAGCGTACGGGCTTGCGGCACTTTTCTCTGCACTGAAAATGAACTGGACTTCGATTTTTTATATCGCATCAGTGGTTGTCGGTATTGTTGCAGTGCTGTGGTTTGTGGGAATGGATACCATCGAAAATAATCAGCATAAGATGGTAAAATCTGAATCATCAAGCAGAAATAAACTTTCTGTAACACCTGTTTTTGCTGTGAGTGTTGCTGTGATTTTAGTTTCAGCTATCAGCAATGGCTTTATTAAAGACGGTATCACCACCTGGGTGCCTTCGATTATGAAAGAGGAATTCGGTGTGCCATCATCACTGTCGATTATCATTACACTTGCTTTGCCTGTACTTTCAATATTCGGCACGTCTCTGGTTAATCTCTTTCATAAAAAAGAGAAAAATGAAAATGCACTCAACGGAATTTTTTACTTCGGTGCGATGCTTGTTACGGTGCTTATAATCCTCACTATTAACCTGAAATCTGTACCCGTAACTCTTGCACTTTTCGGCTGTGTTGCTTGTCTGATGGCGGCTATAAATAATGTTATTACAAGCGTTGTACCACTTTATTCAAGAGATAAGATTGACTCGGGTCTTGCGGCAGGACTGCTCAATACTTTCTGCTATGTGGGAAGTACATTGAGTACTTCCCTTTTGGGTAGAATTGCTGATACAAAAGGCTGGAATGATGTGTTTATCTGCATATTGATATTCACAATAGTATCCTTCGTTTTGTGTGCGTCTTCAGCCCTCTTAAGCAAAAAGAAAACTGTATAAAATTAAACTGCAACTGATTTTGAAAAAAACACAGTTGCAGTTTTTATATGTACATTTCCGATTACAGAAAAGAATCAGTTTTTTTCGAAAATGATTTTTTAACAGAAATGACCCACAAATAAATTATTCTCTTGTATCAATGTATTACGGTCGGGATTTTCGATTATTATGCCCATATTCGGGGAAGTTTTAGTTTCAGGTGCAACAAGGACATTATTTATGACTTTGATATCGTAAACCTGCGATCTGAAAATTATATATCCACGGCTCTTATCCCATAATCCCGATGGTCCGTCAAATATATTTGAGCTTATTTCTATCTTGTTGTGAGTACAGTCATCATGATGACCTATTGCAGGGAAGCCTGCACACTTAAAAATATTGTTTCTGATTGTGATATTTCGGCAGACGGTATTGTCTTTGCAGAAATCAATTAAGGCACCATCAGAGTTATATACAGGACCGTATGAACCGTCACGGGCACGGTCGAGCTGTATCTGTTCGTTATAAAGATCTTCGTGGATACTGGTATAAGAAGCGCCGTCAAAAACGCAGTTCTGTATTACAGCATTTTCCGTTGAGTTGATTTCAATAAAATGCCACTGAGAGCAATGGCGGAAACGACAATTTTCAATTCGGATATTGCGGCAGTGCACCGTATTGAAAAGAGTTGATTTTTCACTTATATCTACATTGCCGTCAAAGATACCGCCTGAAATCACCACATCGTGAGTGCCCTCATAACCGCTCCATTCAGGCTCTGAATATGAAGCAAGAAGATATCTCGTAATAGGCTGACTATCCTTACTCCTTAAAATCACAGCATTATCAGAAAACCTGAAAATCTGATCTGAATAAAAAATCAGTGTAGCAGAAACAAGATAAGTGCCGTTGGGGAAGTACACGGTACCGCCTCCCTTCACTTTGTCAATGCATTCCTGCAATGCTTTTGTATCGTCGTGAATACCGTCAGCATAAACGTTTTTATTGTCGGTAACCTTTATAAAATTCATATCATATCGCCTCTTTTATATAAGCTCGGACTTGTGATGATCTTTCGATATTCTCGGTGCCGCACCTGTAATGTGTGAAATATCTTTGTATTCAGGTAAAATTATATCCTCAAAAATACCTTCGGGAATTTGAGAAGTCCAGCCTTTTTCGTCAAACGGGGGAGCTTCTACACCGAGGGCATAAAGCACAATTGCGGCTAGGTCACGGATATTCATATCCCCAATTTCGCCATTGCATATGCCCTTACCTGCCGCGGCAAAGGTGACATATTTTTCTGCATCAGTCCATCCACCGTGACTGCCGCCGCCTTTTTCATCGACTGTACCACCGTGGTCAGCAATAATCATAAACAGGGTATCATCAAGAATATTGACTTTTTCGATTGAAGTATAAACATCACCGATGAGTTTATCAACTTCGCTTATAGTTTTCAGGTGATTTTCGGTGCCGTAACCGTTTTTATGACCTGAGCCGTCAGTGCTGTCAAAATGAACGAAAAGGAAATCGGGCTTCTTTTTAGCTATATAATTGCAGATAATGGGAGTGAGCTCCTTATCTCTTGCGGTGCGGTGAGAAACCCTGATGAATTTTTCAACGATGCCTTTTGTGATAGGATTCCAGTCACAGTATGAGCCAAGCTCTGCTTTGGGATAAGCTTTTCGTATGCGACGGAAAATGGTCGGGTATTCAGACCAGATGGGATAGGGTAAGACGGAAACCCTTTTATTTGTCAGCTTGTGTACTTCTGGTCCCACACCGATAAGCATTGAGCCCCAGCAGTCTGCGCTTATTGTAGGTTTTGATGATAAAGCTTTATATGTAACTGCACCTTTTTCAAAAATATGATCAAAGTTTGGAGTGTCAGCATCTTTAAACCAGGCGCCTGCACCATCAACACCTATAACTATAACGTGTGAATATTTTCGTGACATAAATATCTCTCCGTTTTTGTTTTTTTTGAGCTTTTATTTGATTATACAGTTTCATTTTCAAAAAATCAATATAAATAACTATTGTTGATAAAATGTGTTGTATTTTCTTCGGAAATATGTTAAAATTAACCAAATACATTTAAGGGGATGATATGATGAAAAAGAACAAAAACGCATCAGCCACAGTGGCTCCGTCAAATGCACTATCTCACGGTGAAGGCAAGTACATATCAAAATTTGAGTATTTTTGCGTGTTGCTTTCCCGTGCAGGCGGTATGTTCGGAACAACACTCACAGGCTCACTTGCGGCAGCATTCCTTCACGAGCTTTACTTTGGCCCGGCGGGGGTTAATGCAGATGAAATAGCTGGTATACTTGCTGTTCAGACAACACTTACAACAATATGCGGTATTCTCTTTGGTATTGTAGGTGGCATTATAGTGCAGAATTGGAAAACAAGTCTCGGCAGATACCGTCACTGGTATTTTATATGCCTTGTGCCTATATTCACACTTACAGTTTTATATTTCTATGTTCCTGAAGGTTGGACGATACAGCAGATGACTCTCTTCCGTTACGGAATTGCTTGCTGTCAGACTATATTCAATGTGTTTAATAATACAAGTCAGAATCTTGTTCAGGTAATTTCACCGAGCCATAAGGAAAAGAAAACCGTTGCTACAATCTGGCAGTTGTCATACTATATCGGTTACGGCGGAGCTTACCTCGGCACATTCGTTTACGGACTCTTCAGCGACGACAAGAATAAGATGTATATGACTCTTGCAATTGTTGCTGCAACAGTAACAGCCTTCGGTAATCTTATGTGCGGTATTTTCTGTAAAGAAAGAATTGAGCTTCCTAAGCAGAAGAAGGTTAAAGTTTCAAAGGCAATGTTCTCACTTTTCAAATATAAAAACTATCGTGCTTATCATGCAATGCAGTGGGTTAATGCTTTTGCAATGCTCGGCAAAATGTCAACTTACCTTGCTGCTATTACAGTCGGTTCATCAAAAAATCTTCTTCTTACACTTCCTACAGCTGTTGGTACAGTAGTAGGTAATCTTATTACTACTAAGCTTTCCAAAAAATATGAGCCTACAAAGCTTCTCAAATTCTGTGGTATTTATACTCCTGTTTCAGCTTTTGTTCTTTTTGGTATCTGTTTTGTTGAGGCAAAAATGGGAATCAGATTCTTTGAAGGCTGGAATAGTATATTCTTCTATGCGTTCTATTTCATTTTCGGTATCGGCATTGGTATTCAGGAGCTTTCAAACTCTCACTTCAATGTTGAGTTCTTTGATTTTCTTGAATGGAAGACCGGTGAAAGAATGGAAGCAATTCAGGGTATCGTACCCGGTTGGGTTAACTCAGCCTGCAACTACCTTAAAGACCTCGCTATTCCTTTTATGATCGCCTGGGCTGGCTATATGTCATCAGCAGAGGGCGACCTTGTAAAAACTATGCAGGCTCAGCCGAATTATCTTGACACCTGCCTTAAAATCCTCGGTTTCCTTCTCTTCGGTTATACTCTGGCTAACGTACTCAAGGCTATCATTCTCAAGCTGTTCTATGATGTTGAGGGTGAAAAGAAAGAGCAGATGTATCGCGAGCTTGCAGTAATTCGTGAAGAGCGTCATAAGGAAAACGAAACTGCTTAAATAAGAATAACGCTGATAAAAAATGCGGATAACCTTAAGCAGGAGCTTCGGCTCCTGCTTTTTTTATGATAAATCACAACAAAAAAACAAAAAAGAACTGCAAAAATTAAAATTTTGTGACATAATGTCAGTATTTGTGCATTTACATTCGCAGATTACTATGTTATAATATACATTAGACGATTATGTCACCTTAATAATAAAGGAGATTCAAATTATGGTTAGCATCAATCCTATGATGTGCAAGAGCTGTGGATATTGCATTAAATTCTGCCCGAAGCACATTTTAGAAATGGGAAAAGAGAGATCAGAAAAGGGATTCTTCTATCCCGTTAATGTTGATAAAGATTCGTGCACTTCCTGCGCAATATGTGCGCTTATGTGTCCTGAGGGAGCAATCGAGGTTTCCTCAGATAAAGAATAAGAGAGGAGAGAATGGCAATGAAAAAAAGATTTATGAAGGGCTGTGAGGCTATTGCTGAAGCTGCTGTGCGCGGTGGATGTCGTTTTTTCGCAGGCTATCCCATTACTCCTCAGAATGAAATTCCTGAATATCTTTCCTGGAGACTTCCCGAGGTGGGTGGTGCTTTTGTGCAGGGTGAAAGCGAAGTAGCGTCTATCAATATGGTTTATGGTGCTGCTGCAACGGGTAAGAGAGCTCTTACAAGCTCATCAGGCCCCGGTATTAGCCTTAAGGCTGAGGGTATCTCATATCTTGCATCAGCCCAGCTTCCTGCTGTTATTGTAAATATTTCAAGAGGCGGTCCGGGTCTCGGCTCAATTCAGCCGGCACAGTCTGATTATCTTCAGGCTACAAAGGCACTCGGTCACGGTGGCTTCAGAGCTATGGTATTCGCTCCCGCGACACTTCAGGAGGCAGTAGATCTTACCTATAATGCCTGGGAATATGCTGAAAGATACAGAAACCCCGTTATGATTCTTATGGATGGCTGTCTTGGTGCAATTATGGAAGAGGTTGAGCTTCCCGAAATGAAGGAGCTTACAACTGACAATGTAAAAGAATGGTGTCTTGACAGAGTTGACGGCAGAACAGATGACCATATGATTACACCCATTCTTCCTGAACCTCTTCTTGAAAAACTCAATATCGGTAAGGGCATGCAGTATAAGATGTGGGAAAAGCTCGATACCAAGGTAGAAGAATTTATGGTTGACGATGCAGAATATGTTGTTGTGGCTTATGGTATCGCTGCAAGAGTTGCAAAGGAAGCTGTTCTCAGACTCAGAGAAGAGGGAATTAAGGTTGGTATGGTACGTCCGATTACTCTTTACCCCTTCCCTAAAGCAAGTCTTAATAATCTTGACTATACTAAGGTCAAGTGTGTAATAGATATAGAAATGACTATTCCCGCTCAGATGCGTGAAGATATAGAGCTTCAGGTTAAAGATCGCTGTCCCGTATATGAATACGGCAGAAGTGGCGGTATGCTCCTTGATGATGAGGGTGTATATGAAGCTATTGCAAAAATTGTAAAGGGAGGAGAATAAGTATGGCGCAGTATAAAAGACCTCAATCTCTTAAGCCTATGATAACTCCTTACTGTCCGGGTTGTCTCCACGCTCTTGCAACAAGACTTGTGGCTGATGTTATTGACGAGCTTCAGCAGGCTCAGAATGCTATCAATGTCGTATCCGTAGGTTGCAGTGCTCTTAATCTTTACACCTGGAAGGGCGATGTAATCGGTGCGGCTCACGGCAGAGCGCCTGCAGTTGCAACAGGTATAAAGCGTTGCCTTCCCGAAAGACTTGTTTTCACATATCAGGGTGACGGTGACCTTGCAGCTATCGGTCTTGCTGAAATTATGTCAGCAGCTAACAGAGGTGAAAATTTCACTGTTATATTCGCAAATAATCAGACCTATGGTATGACAGGCGGTCAGATGGCTCCTACAACACTTATAGGTCAGAAATCAACCACAACACGCTTCGGACGTGACGCTCTCACGACAGGATACCCGATGAAAATGTGTGAGCTTATCTCAGTGCTTGAAGCTCCTGTTTTTGTTGCAAGATATGCACTCAACAGTCCCAAGGGTGTTATGGATGCGAAGAGAGGCATAAAGAAGGCTTTTGAAATGCAACTCAGAGGTGAAGGCTTCACATTTATCGAGCTTCTCACCAACTGTCCTACCAACTGGGGAATGTATCCTCTTGATTCACTCGAATATATGAATACCAACACACTCCCATATTTCACACCGGGGATTTTTAAAGATAAGGAGGCTGAATAATAATGAAGCAGTCATTTGTATTTTCAGGCTCAGGCGGTCAGGGAATTATGAGCGCAGGCATTATGCTTGCTCATGCTGCCATTGACGAGTCGAAACATGCCACTTATCTTCCGGAATATGGTCCCGAACAGCGCGGCGGCAGTGCCAAGTGCACTGTTATTGTCAGCGACGGAGAGATTGTTTCACCTCTTACGAAAAAGTGTGATAATCTTATCTGTATGAACGAGCAGGCTTACAGAAAGTTTGTTGGTGACCTTAAAGAAGGCGGACTTCTTGTGCTTAATTCAAGCCGTATCAAGGGCGAGGTTCTCAGAGATGATGTGAGAGTTCTCAGTGTGCCTGTTGATGATATTGCGTTGGAGCTTGGCAATGAAAAGGTTGCAAATATTGTAATTATAGGTGCACTTATCGGTGCTACAGATATTGTAAGCAAGGATGTATTTGTGCAGAGCCTTGAAGCAAAATTCAAGGAAAAGAAGCCTATAATTCTCGAACTCAATGTGAAAGCTCTTGAAAAGGGTATAGAGTTCGGCAAAAAGCTTGGTTAAAAGAATAGCAGCAGCCTACCTTTAGAGGTAAGGACTGCTGCTTTTTGTTTCTGCAGTGTTGTGTTTAAATTATCCTGATTTATTGTCATCATTCCCCATTTAACTTTTCATAATATATTCCTTCGGAGTTATTCCGTACTCTGACGTGAAGGCACGATAAAAGCCTGCATAATCATTGAAGCCACAATGGAGTGCCGCTGTTGTGGGCTTGATGCCGCTTGAAAGCATCTGCTTTGCATTGATAAGGCGCTTAAGGGTGATATATCTGTTAACCGATGTGCCTACAACACTGTTGAAGGCGTGAGAGAGATAATATTTACTTATGAAAAACTCATCTGCTATAGATGAAAGGGAAATCTTCTCGCAGTAGTGCTGATTGATATAGGAGAGAACTTCCGATATGAATGGAGATTGAGGCTTTGAACTGACTGTTTTTTTCTCAGCAGAGAGAGTGAGTCTGTTGAGCTCAACTAAAAATCTTGTCAGTATTGCATCGGCTGCAACATCACTTCCGTAAGCAGAGCTGCTTGTTTCTTCAATCAGCTCGCTGAGCTTTGATGATATATAACTCTGCTGAGCCTTTGTCAGTCTCAAAAGGTTTGTGTGCTGAGGATTGGTATTGTCAAAACATTGGCTAAGGCTCGTATTGTTAGTGCAAAGGCGGGAAAGATAGTTTTTGTTTATCCATAATACGATTCGTTCATAAGGATTCTGTGCGGGGCTTATTCTGGGTTGGTGAAGTTCCAGCGGGTTAATGAGAAGCAGATCTCCCTTTTTCAGAAGATAGCTTTTACCTTCTACGCTATATTCAACATTACCGCTGATAAAAAAATAAACCTCATAGAAGTCATGCTGATGTACTGCGACACCTTCAAATTTGGCATCGCTGTAGTGGAAAACTTCAAAGTCAGGGCTTGACATACTCTGTCTTGGGTCGAAAACCTGCATAAAATCACCTCCTTTATATCATATAGCAACTTCAACAATCAGTCAAGCAATTTTCACTATTTTTATTGTGAAATCATTGTGGTAAAATTAAAATACTAAAATAGGAGGACTATGTCAATGACAGAGTTTATGACAAAGGATTTTCTTCTTGATACTGACACTGCAAAGGTACTCTATCACGATTATGCGGCAAAATTACCCATCATCGATTACCATTGCCACGTAAGTCCCAAGGAGATATATGAAGACTTAAGATTTGAAAATATCACTCAGCTCTGGCTCTACGGCGACCATTACAAATGGCGTCTTATGAGAAGTAACGGAGTCAGCGAAGAGTATATCACAGGTAAGAACACAAGCGATAAGGACAAGTTCCTCAAGTTCGCAGAAACTCTTCCCAAGGCTATCGGCAACCCTATGTATCACTGGTGCCATTTCGAGCTCAAGAGATACTTCGGTTATGAGGGCATCCTCAATGCTGATACTGCTGAAGAAGTTTGGAATATTACCTCAGAAAAGCTCAAGGAAGCACATATGAGTGTACGCGGTATTATTGAGATGAGCAATGTTGCTTTCATCGGTACTACTGATGACCCCATCGATTCACTTGAATGGCACGGAAAAATAGCTGAAGATAAGAGCTTCAGGACAATTGTTGCTCCTTCATTCAGACCCGACAAAGCATTCAACCTCAATGCAGATGTTTTCCCCGGTTACATAAAGACTCTCAAAGAAGTTTCAGGTGTGGATATCAAGGACATCGCTTCACTTAAAGAGGCTCTTTATGTTAGAATGAAGCACTTCGATGCTTTTGGCTGTAAGGCTAGTGACCACGGCATCAACTATCCCGTTTACTGTGAAATGAGCGAAGATGAAATGAACGCCGCTCTCACAAAAGCAATGAATGGCGAAAAAGTAAGCGAAAAAGAGCTTGAAGCAGTACAGACAGAAATGATTCTCTTCTGCGCTGAAAAATATGCTGAACTCGGTTGGGCAATGCAGATTCACTATAACTGTATGAGAAACCCCAACACTCTTATGTTCAATAAGCTTGGTCCCGACACAGGTTTCGATGTTATCGGCCCTCACAACGGCTCAGTGGCTCTTGCCAAGCTTCTTGATAAGATGTATCTCAGTGGCAAGATGCCCAAGATTATTCTCTATTCACTTGATGCAGGCGACAACTCATTTATCGATACAATTCTCGGTGCATTCCAAAGAGAGGGCTATCCCGGTACTATTCAGCACGGTAGTGCTTGGTGGTTCAACGATACCAAAAACGGTATGCGTGAACAGATGATCAGCCTTGCATCACTCGGTCTTCTCGGGAACTTTGTAGGTATGCTTACCGACTCAAGAAGCTTCCTCAGCTACACAAGACACGAATACTTCCGCAGAATTCTCTGCCAGTTAATCGGTCAGTGGGTTGAAACAGGAGAGTACCCTGCCGATATGAAGACACTCTCTCAGATTACAGAAGATATTTCTTTCTATAACGCTAAAAGATTTTTTGATTTGGAGGTAAAATAAAATGAAAATGTCTTTCAGATGGTACGGTCAGGACGATCCCGTATCCCTTAAGTACATCAGCCAGATTCCTAATATGAGATCGGTTGTTTCAGCTGTGTACGATGTAAAACCCGGTCAGGTTTGGCCCGAAGAAAGCATCAAAAGAGTCAAGGATGACTGCGAAAAGAACGGCCTTATCTTTGATATCGTAGAGTCAATCCCCGTACCCGAGGATATCAAGCTCGGCTCAGCTAATGCTGATGAACTTATCGAGGTTTACTGTGAAAACATCCGTCGCTGTGCAAAGTACGGCGTTAAGTGTGTAACATATAACTTTATGCCCGTTTTTGACTGGACAAGAACTCAGCTCGATAAAGAAGCTCCCGACGGTTCAACAAGCCTTGTTATGTATTGGGAACAGATGCAGGGTCTCGATCCACTCGTAGATGATATCGATCTTCCCGGTTGGGATGCAAGCTACACCAAAGACGAAATCAAGGAGCTCTTCAAGAAGTACGCTGAAATCGGTGAAGAAGGTCTCTGGAAGAATCTTGAAACCTTTCTTAAGAAGATTATCCCGGTTGCTGAAGAATGTGGCGTAAGAATGGCTATTCATCCCGATGATCCTCCATATCCCATCTTCGGTCTTCCCAGAATCATCACAAACGAAGAAAACCTCGACCGTTTCCTTAAGATTGTTGATTCACCCGCTAACTCACTTTGTCTTTGCACAGGCTCACTCGGTTGCGCTAAGTTCAACGACATCCCCAAGATGGTAAGAAAATACAGCGCTATGGACAGAATCGCATTTATGCATATCCGTAATGTACTCGTAATGGATGACGGCTCATTCGAAGAAAGCGGTCACCTTTCAAAGTGCGGTAGCATCGATATGTACGAAGTTGTCAAAGCTCTCGTTGAAACAGGCTTCGACGGTTATGTAAGACCTGACCACGGCAGAATGATCTGGGGCGAAACAGGCAGACCCGGTTATGGCCTTTACGACAGAGCACTCGGTGCGGCATATATCAACGGTCTCTTTGAGGCTTGTGAAAAAGCAACTAAATAAGGAGGAAACTACAATGAATAAAAACGTATTCGGTACTGACCTTACAGGTAAGGTTGCAGTTGTAACAGGTGCAGGCGGTGTCCTTTGCTCAAGCTTTGCTAAGACACTCGCAGCTGCAGGTGCTAAGGTTGCCCTTCTCGATATCAACGAAGAAGCTGCTAAAGGCTTCGCTGATGAAATCGTAGCTGAGGGCGGTGTAGCTAAGGCTTATAAGTGCAACGCACTCGATAAGGACAGCTGTAATGCTGTAGCTGAAGCTGTTATGGCTGATCTTGGTCCTTGCGATATTCTTCTTAATGGTGCAGGCGGTAACAACCCCAGAGCTACTACAGATAAAGAATATTACTTCAGCGGTGACATCGACGAAGACTGCAAAAACTTCTTCAATCTTGATGCTGACGGTGTTTCATTTGTATTCAACCTCAACTTCCTCGGTACTCTTATTCCTACTCAGGCATTTGCTAAGCAGATGCTCGGCAGAGAGGGTTGCAATATCATCAACATCTCATCAATGAATGCTTTCACACCTCTTACAAAGATTCCTGCTTATTCAGGTGCTAAGGCTGCAATTTCAAACTTCACACAGTGGCTTGCAGTTCACTTCTCAAAAGAGGGCATCAGAGTTAATGCAATTGCTCCCGGTTTCTTCTCAACCAAGCAGAATGCAGCTCTTCTCTGGAATCCCGACGGCTCACCCACACCCCGTACAGACAAGATTCTTGCTGCTACTCCTATGGGTCGTTTCGGTGAAGCTCACGAGCTTGATGGTGCACTTCTTTTCCTTATCAACAACGATGCAGCAGGCTTTATCACAGGTGTTGTACTTCCCGTTGACGGTGGCTTCTCATCATATAGCGGTGTATAAAAAATAACAACGCGTTTTTGATTCTTTTTCCGCGGCAGGAAAAAGAATGCCCCGCGGCGAGCGAGGTTAAAATAAAAAAATCACATCAAATATTATATTTGGAGATGAAATAAAATGGATATGTTCAAGACAATTTACGAATTAGGTATCATCCCCGTTGTGGCAATTGATGATGCCGACAAGGCTGTGCCTCTTGCAAAGGCACTTCGTGACGGTGGTCTTCCCGCTGCTGAAATTACTTTCAGAACAGCTGCTGCCGAAGAATCAATCAGAAGAATTACAGAAGAATGCCCCGACGTACTCGTTGGTGCAGGTACAGTTCTTACAAAAGAACAGGCTGACAGAGCAGTTGCAGCTGGTGCAAAGTTTATTGTAACTCCCGGCTTCAACCCCGAAATGATTGCTTATATCAAGTCACTTGGTATTCCTATGATGCCCGGTGCTGCTACTCCGGGTGAAATGGAGCAGGCTATGAGCATGGGTCTTACAAACATTAAGTTCTTCCCCGCTGAAGCAAATGGCGGTGTTGCTAAGCTTAAGGCTCTTGCAGGCCCATATCAGGCGGCTAAGTGGATGCCCACAGGTGGCGTAAACACAAAAAATCTTAACGACTATCTCTCATTTGACAGAATCATTGCTTGTGGCGGTACATGGCTTGCAACAGGTGCTGATATCGCTGAAAGCAACTGGGAAGGCATCACAAAGAAGTGTAAGGATGCTATCAAGACAATGCTTGGCTTCGAGCTTAAGAAAATTTGCATCTATGGCGACAGCGCTAATGCAGAAAAGAATGCTAAGTTTGTAGCTTCTCTCTTCGGCTTTGACTGCACAGAAACAGAGTGCGGTGTACAGGCTGGCTGTGTATGCTTCGGTAAAGAAGAAAGCGACGCTAAGGGCTGCATCGTAATCAACACCAATAACGGTAACAGAGCTATGGCTTATCTTCAGAGAATGGGTGCTGAAGTTGATCCCGATATCTGGTACGACAAAAAGGGCAATGTAACTTGCTTCGGTCTTAAGGATACAGTTGCAGGCTTTGAAATCTGCATAGAGACTAAATAAATTTTTATAGAGAGGTAAATTAAAATGGCTAAAAGAATTGTAACATTCGGCGAAATTATGCTTCGTCTTGCTCCCGAAGGATACCTTCGTTTCTTTCAGAACGACACAATGCAGGCTACTTTCGGAGGTGGTGAAGCTAACGTTGCTGTTTCACTTGCTAACTACGGTATGGATGCTTCATTCGTAACAAAGCTTCCCTCACACGCTATCGGTCAGGGCGCAGTTAACTCACTTCGCGGTCTCGGTGTTGATACAAAAGACATCGTTCGTGGTGGCGACAGAGTTGGTATCTACTTCCTTGAGAAGGGTGCGTCACAGAGAGGTTCAGTATGTATCTATGACAGAGCTCATTCAGCTATCCAGGAAGCTTCAAGAGAAGATTTCGATTGGGATAAGATTTTCGAAGGTGCTGATTGGTTCCACTTCACAGGTATCACTCCCGCTCTCGGTGCAAACCTTGTAGACATCTGCATCGATGCTTGTAAGGCTGCTAAGGCTAAGGGTGTTAAGATTTCATGTGACCTTAACTACAGAGGCAAGCTCTGGACAAGAGCTGAAGCTCGTGAGGCTATGACAAAGCTCTGCGAATATGTTGACGTTTGCATTTCAAACGAAGAAGATGCTAAGGACGTATTCGGCATCGAAGCTGAAAACACTGATATCTATGGCGGTAAGCTCGATAAAGAAGGCTATAAGAGCGTTGCTAAGCAGCTTATGGATACCTTCAATTTTGAAAAGGTTGCTATCACACTCCGTTCATCAATCTCAGCTAACGACAACGACTGGGCAGGTATGCTCTATGATGGCGAAAACTACTGCTTCTCAAAGGAATATCACCTTCACATCGTTGACCGTGTAGGCGGTGGCGACAGCTTCGGTGGCGGTCTCATCTACTCACTTCTCAGCGGTAAGGACTCACAGAGCGCTATTGAATTTGCAGTTGCAGCATCAGCTCTCAAGCACTCAATCGAGGGTGACTACAACCGTGTAACTGTAAGTGAAGTTGAAAAGCTTGCAGGCGGCGACGCAAGCGGCAGAGTTCAGAGATAATCATCAGCGCATTTTTGGTTACTTTTTGTGCGCTAGCAAAAAGTAACGCCCGCCCGGAGAGGGCTGTACAAAAAGGAATAAAGCAGGCAGGTAGTTTGAGCTTGCCTGCCAATATAAAAAAGAAAACAAAAGGAGAACAAATCCAATGAGTAAGACAAACACTATCAGACCCTTTGGCTGGCAGGATAAACTCGGCTATGCTATG
>JAZQUF010000125.1:0-4388 GCA_045631165.1 Acutalibacteraceae bacterium | reverse complement strand
CGAAGAATTAAAAGAACAAGACCAATGGAAATGGGTGCAAAGAATGGGCAATATTCAGCAGCGTGCAAGAGAAACAGTAACCAAAGAATTAATCTACACCTAAACAACAAGTGCAGTAGCCGAAACTACTGCACTTAACTTTTATTCCGTTACAATCTCAAATCATCCTCTTTCCTCTGCTTCTTATCATTGATAAGCCAGGGAATGCCGAAGCCTGCACCGCCACCGACAGCAAGACCTATGAGAATGAACAGCCACCAAAGAGGATTTTTCTTCTCTTTTTCGTCTTCGGTTGTGGTGGCAGCCTGCTCAACCTTTTCTTCAATGACCGTGCTGACATCGACAGTTTTCTTGTATTCCTTGCCGTAGTCATCCCCGTAGGTTATGGTGATTTTACCCGTAACCTCTCCGAGACTGTCGCTGTCAACTCGCAGATTAGCTGAGCCTTGAGCGTTAGTTGCAGGCTCTATGTTACCCACAAATACACTGCCGCCCGACTGCATACCCTCGATGTCGAAATCAAGAGTGCAGTTGTAAATGGTACTCTTGCCCGTGTTCATCAGGTCAACGGTGACGGTCTGTGTGTCGCCTTGAATCACCTTTTTCGGAAGAACTGCACCGCTGTAAGAGAGCTTCACACTCTGCTTTACATCAATTCTTACCGTGTCGCTTGAAGAGTAGGAGCCAAAGTTTTTATCCTCGTACTCTGCCGTTACCTGAAGGTCGTGCTGACCGATGGTAGCCGTGTTAATAGCTTTCAGCTCGATTTCCCAAGTATAGCTGCTGCCGGCATAAATGCTTTTCACATACTTAGTTGGCATACCAACCGTCAGAATATCACCGCTTGGGTCCTCAAGGCTGAATTTGATGTTATAGAGAGCTTTGGTGGTGCTGTAATTTTTAAAGGTCACCTTCAGCACCGCCGACTTTTCGGGAGAAAGACTCTTTTCGCTGAGCTCATAAGAGGTCACCATAAACCTCGGAGTTGAGTTATCCTCGGTGGTTGGCTCTGCTGTGGTTTCTTCCGCAGGCTTTTCTTCGGGAGGTGTCAATGAGAGATATTCACTTGTGATATACCTTTCCTCGCCCTCATAGAGCACCTTGCTCCAACCGTCAGCTTCATCAATACGGGTAATACTGCTGCCTTTTTGAAGTACGGTAATGATACCGCAGTCGGTGTTGGGCTCTGTTCTGATGTTTACATTTTCAGTTGCATAAACTGTTTCTTTTTCGTGCTCTGCCGAAGCGGTAAGTGTAAAGGAGAACAAAAAGAGAAAACAAATGATAAATGCTGTTATTTTTTTCATATTCTTCACCTCTTACAGCTCTCTGATATTTTCGACTATGCTGTGCTTCATTTCTTTTCGGATTTTTAGAACAAGATTTACCGCACATATTACAAAAAGAATACTGCAAAGAACAAAAGTTTCAATCATTCTGAGTTCAAACATATCTTTATTTAATTCCATTGATTTACGTATAGCCATATAGAGCAGATAACCTACAATATAAATTCCAAAGCCTATTCCGTAACCCCAACCGAAAATTGATAGCAACTGCCTGATGTATGAGGAGGAAATAACCTTTAAATTAGCACCGACAGCACGAAGAGTACCGATTTCTTTCTTACCCTCACGAATTCTCGCTGTAAGAGCGTTGTTAATAACGCTACCGCATATCGTAAGGAAAAGAGCTACTATACAGTATAAGCCGAAGAAAAGAATTTTCATAGTCTGCTGGTTGTCTCTGTCGTGTTCATAATAATTGCGTAAATATCCGTTTGTTATAGAAAGAGTAATGTTTTCAAGGTAAGGAGCAACACTAAGATTCATTTCGTCGGTCATATTTTCGCTGAAAAACTGAATATCAGTATAATCGCACGTTGGAGCAAAAAGGTTGCTTGCCGAGTTGGTTGTGAGTATGCCGAGGTTCGCTATATAAGGGAAGTCCCATTCAAAAACATTTTTAAAGTTGCTGTGTACTATTGCACCGATTTTTACCTTTCTGTCGGTTCTTACAAAGTTTGTTTCGTCCTTCATTGAAACGTTTACGGTGCTTAACGAAATCTCATCACCAACCTTATAGGTACATTCCTGAGTTTCAAAGTAATTGATATGTTCACTTGCAGGGTCGGTGTCAGAGAAATAATCGGTATCTAAAATCGTGTAGCCCATCTCTAAATCAAACTCATTAAAGCCGGCACCGATTTTCTGCGGTGCAACGAGAACAATTTCCTCACCCGAGTTAATTTTGTCTATATTTATTTCGCCCTCGATTACTACACCTTTAAGAATTTCAAAATAAGCCTCGTCCATACTTACAAGCGTTGAGGGCAGAAGAAGCGAGGTGTAATTAAACTTTTCTCTCGCCTGAGTATAGCTTTTAGAAAATTTTGCAGTACATTTTTCTTTATAGTTTTCTGCTGTAAGACCATTATCAACCTCTTTATATATGCTGTAGCCGCTCGTGTCGCCTAAAATCATAAGAAGCTCATAATCGTCAAATTCATCCTTAAGAATATTCACTGTTGTTCTTTTGGTCGCAACAACCTCGTCAAAATAGCCCGATGTAACAAGCTCTGCAACATCGTTATCGCTAAAGCCACTTAAGTCAAGTCTGCAATCAGCCAAGGCTTCATCGTAGCCACCCTGGTCGGATATATGATAGATATATTTTCTTGTTTTTACTTGAGATGCCTCATGGCTAAGGCCTGAAAAACTAAAGCAAGAGCCTATAACGGTAAGTGCAAGAAGAACGCTGACTATTATCTGTCTCGAACGGGATAGGGTGATATTTCTCTTTGCAAGAAGCGATGGAACGTTGAAGTTTTTCTGTGAATGTATTTTCTTTTTTCTCAGTCTTCTCATATACTCCACATTACGGATAGCCTGCATAGGTGAGCTTTTTGAAACAGAAATAAGAGGTATAAGCGCCGCACACATAACAACAATAACACCAAGTAATGCTCCGACAAAAAGTATCCACACTTTAGGTATAAATATAAGGTCATCACCCATCATTTTTGTGACTAATTTTACGCCAAAATATGAGATAAGAATACTTATAGGAGCAGAAATAAGACTTATTATAAATGCTTCACGGGCATATATAGTAATAATCTGTCTTTTCGTTGCACCAACGGCACGGAGCAGACCAATCTGCTTTTTTCTTTCTCTCAGATTATTTGAAAAAGAATTAACTATAGTAAGACAAGAAACAAGAGTAAGCATCAAAGCAAAAGCGATACTGTAAAGCATAGTTGACCAAATATCAGTTCCACTTGTTCCGTCATCGGAATTATCGTGGAAATACGAGTTTATCCTCATATAATCGTTTGTGCTGCTGTAGTATCTTTCCCAATCTGCATTCGTAGTGGCGTCGTTACCATATAAGTTAAGATTTACAAAAGCAATAAGAAGCTCCTTGCCACCAATAGCTGTTTGTTCGCCTTTATTAACAAAAACTGAAGGGAAATACTCTGCTATACCTGATTCCCATTCACAAATTGCATCTTTTTTGTTACACATAACACCAACAATGGTGTAGGTTCTTTCTTCTGTTTTTTCGGTGAAGCCTTTACCGTCGGGAATTTTCATTACAAGTGTAATTTCATCGCCTAACTTTTTATCGGCAAGACCTAAGGTCATAAGAGCCGATCTTTCAACAATAGCTTCTCCCTCGTTTTCGGGCATTCTGCCCTCGTAAAGGAAGGGGTAGTACATTTCTACTGCTTTATCCTCAAGCCACGCAACAGCAGTGCCGACGTCCTTCTTTTCTTCCGATTGATAAGCAAATCCTATAGTGTGAGCAAAACTATACTCTGTAACGTAATCACTCAAAGCACCATTTTCAAAATCAGCATCTCCGGCATTCAAATATATCTCGTGCTGAGTTCCGTGAATTCTTTTCTGGTTTTCTTCCAGTGAACTCTGCCAACAGGAAATGAAAAATGTGATACCCGACGAGAACACCATAGCAAGTATGATGCCGATAATAAGAATTGTATATTGCTTTCGCCTTTGCTTCAGGTTGCCCATAGCAAGGGTGTTAATTGTGAGTTTTCTTTTCATTGCGTTCACCTCCCTGAGTTATACAGAGGGTGCAGGCTTGGTGTCTTTGACTATCTTGCCGTCCTCAATGGTAAGAATTCTCTCCGCCTGCTCTGCAACGTGCAGGTCGTGGGTTACAAGAATAAGGGTAACGCCAAGCTGCTTACTGACATATTTAAGAAGTGACAGTACCTCTCGACCACTCTTGCCGTCAAGATTACCCGTAGGCTCGTCGGCAAAAAGGATGGCAGGTCTGTTGGCAAGTGCTCTTGCGATAGCGATTCTCTGCTGCTGACCGCCTGAAAGTGCAGAGGGAAGATGCTCTAATCTGTCACGGAT
>JAZQUF010000124.1:0-4888 GCA_045631165.1 Acutalibacteraceae bacterium | reverse complement strand
ACGTTATTATTCTTTATTAGATTTATTTTACTAATTATTTTTCTATTATAGATTTTTTATATGATTTTTAGTATTTCTGAAGGGTGCTTGACAATATATTCAGCATTATGCTCTTTGAACTCAGCTTCACTGCCAAATCCCCACAGTGCACCACAACATTTTATGCCTGCTTCATGAGCGCCATCGATATCAAACATTCTGTCACCAACCATAAGCACTTTATCTTTATCAGTTGCACCCATATCTCTTATTGCCTGAGTTATTAGTCCCGCCTTAGTTGAGTGTTTGCTGTTATCAGACTTGACACCTACAATTACATCAAACAGTGAAGTTATCTCCAGATAGTCGGCCACAGCATAAATCAGTCTTTCAGGTTTAGATGATGCAATACCTACTTTTATGCCGTTTTGTTTTAAGTTGTATAATAAATCCTTCAGTCCGTCATATACCTTTGATTCATAAATTCCTTTTTCACTGTAACGCTCGCGATATTTTTTTACATAAAGATCAACTTTATCTTCGCTTATACCATAAAAAGTTGTGTAACTGTAATACACCGGCGGACCGATAAATTTTGTAAGATCTCTCAGATCGGGTTCGGGATCTCCCATTGCAGTAAAAGAATACTGCAGACTTTTAAGGATACCTTCACCAGTATCAGCCACAGTTCCGTCAAAATCAAAAATCACATAATTAAATTCAGCCATACAAAACTCAGCCGATTCATACACTGACAAATCGGCTTTCCTCACAATTATAAAATTTATTCAGCAACTATATTTTTTCTTTCTTCTGTTTTTCTTATGAATGAATCAATCTTTATTGTGAAACGCTCATGAGTACCCTTGCCGATAACACCGGCATTGTCATAAGCTACAACATCGAAGCATGCCTTTCTGCCGTCAAAAGCAGTAAGTGTCGCAACTGTACGAACAGGTGCACCTAAGCTTGTTGCAGCAAGATGCTGAATGTTTACCATTGTACCGACAGTTGATATACCCTCAGGTAAAAATTGCTGACAAAGCTCAGCTGAAGCCTGCTCCATAAGCGCAATCATATAAGGTGTTGCAAGTACATCTAAGTTGCCGCTTTTCATACTTGCAGCTGTCATATTCTCTTCTACAGTAACGTTAATTTCGTGTACTGTACCAACTTCCATTTTAATTTCCATATTATAAACCTCTTTTAACCAAATCTTGTCACAAAATCAAATACTTTTGCTCTGTTATCATCAAGCACAATATTGCTTTCACCATATATCTCGGTCTGTACTTTCTGAGCAGCTAACGGAAAATCCATAAATACAACAGAAGCAGATCCGACATATCCTGTTTTAAAAATATCGCTATCACTTAAAGCAAACTGTGTAATTTCATAATTCAGCCAACCCTTTGTAAGAGCCTGAGCCGCGTAAGAAAGAATCTGTGACTTAGTAAGATCTGTCTTAACATATGCAAAAAGCGTATCAAGTGTATTATTAAGCTGACTGAGGGATGCATTTTTTGCACTCTGAATAAGAGAAGTAATAACCTGTCTCTGTCTTCTTGTACGGCTGACATCACTATCATAGTCGCTCTTTCTTATTCTTGCAAATACGAGTGCCTGCTTGCCTGTCAGATGTACGGCAGGTCCTGCTTCAATATGAAAATCAGGATTTGTTTTGTTAATATAATTAGCCTCGTATTCCTGAATTTCCACAGTTATACCACCAAGAGCATCGATAATATCTCTGAATGATGAAAAGTCAACTGCAACATAATAATCAATATCTATCTTGAAATTTCTTTCAATTGTATCAATCAGTCCGTCAGGACCACCATGAAAATATGATGAATTTATCTTTGCATATCTTTCTCTTCCTGCAATATTCATATAACACCAGGAGTCACGGAAGAAAGAACACATACTTATTTTTTCAGTTTTCTTATTAAGAGATACAAGTATAAGAGAATCAGAGTTTCCACCATACTGCAATGCATTTTTGGAATCAAGACCAACTAACAGCACATTAATAACATTCTTACTTGAATAAAGTTCGCCACCATTATTTGCCCACTGATATAAATAGTCGTTAAGAGAACCGGCAGAATTAATAGCTTCTATAATAGCAAGTTCTTCTTCATCATAAATAACCTCCTGAGTAACTTCATTACCAACTGAGTTATTTACATCATCACCGGTGTCCATAAGGTCAAGCTTTTCAGTTACATAACCCATACCGACAGTAATAAGGCATAGAATTACAACAAGCAGAAAATAAAAGTTTTTGGCTCTTCTTTTTTTATCTTTCCAAAGAAATGCCGCAACTGGATTGACTTTTTTTAATTTTTTCTCCTTAGCGCTCATTGTTTCACTTCTTTCTTTATTTAAAAAGCCATAAAAGCCAATTTTAATTATCCTCTTTATCTTCAAATAAAGCTTAAAAATTGGCTTTTAATTTTATTATTCCTGAGTTTCTTCCTGTGTCTCTATTTCTGTTGTTTCTTCATCATCACTTGATGATACAGCAGTAGCAGAAACAAGCTTTTCTCCTTCACTTACTCTCATAACACGAACACCCTTTGATGTACGTGAAACAGTATTGATCTGTGAAGCCTTGATACGGATAATAATACCGTCAGAAGAAATAAGAATTATATCATTTTCATCACTTACAAGAAGCACTGAAGCAACCTCACCATATTTTTCGGTGTGGTAGTTAAGAACACCCTTACCTGCTCTTGTCTGAACACGGTATTCATCATGGTTACTGAGTCTGCCAAGACCTGTATCAGAAACAGTAAGTACCTTCTTACTGTCATCCTGATTTTCAGGAATTACACACATACCCACAACTTCATCATTTTCTTTAAGCTCGATAGCCTTTACACCACGGGCAGTTCTGCCGATAGGTCGGCAATCGTTTTCGTTGAAACGGATACTCATACCGCCTCTTGTTGCAACAAGAATATCATCGTTACCATCTGTAAGACGTACCCATGCGAGTTCGTCATCTTCATCAAGATTAATAGCAATAATACCACTCTTACGGATATTCTTATACTGTTCAAGGTCTGTTCTCTTAATGATACCTTTCTTTGTTACCATACAGAGATACTTGATATCTTCGCCACCAAAGTCGGGTACACGGATCATTGAGCTTACCTTTTCATCACTTTCAAGAGGAAGAAGGTTAACTACATTCATACCCTTACTCTGCTTACTTCCTTCGGGAATTTCATAACCCTTGAGTCTGTATGTCTTACCCTTAGTAGTAAAGAACATAATAAAATCGTGGCTTGAGCAGGTGAACATTGTCTCAGCAACGTCTTCTTCTCTTCTTGTCATACCCTTAACACCACGGCCGCCTCTGTTCTGAAGTGAATAAACCTCAACGGGCTGACGCTTGATATAACCGAGAGTTGTGAGAGTATATACACACTCTTCTTCGGGGATGAGATCTTCAATATCAACATCACCGCTTACAGCTGCAATTTCAGTTCTTCTGTCATCAGCAAATTTATCTCTGATAACCATAGCTTCAGTCTTGATGAGTTCAAGTACCTTAGCTTCTGAACCGAGAATTTCAGTATATTCAGCAATCTTAATTTTAAGAGCGCCAAGTTCGTCTTCAATCTTAGTTCTTTCAAGACCTGTTAACTGTCCGAGTCTCATCTTAACTATAGCATCTGCCTGAATTTCTGTCAGACCAAAACGTTCAATAAGAGCCTGCTTACCTTCGCTCTGATCCTTTGAACGACGAAGGATTGCAATAACTTCATCAATAAAATCAAGAGCAGTCATAAGACCTTCTAAGATGTGAGCTCTTTCCTGAGCCTTCTTAAGGTCATATCTTGTTCTTCTTACAATAACATCCTTCTGATGAGCTATGTAGTGGTCAAGAATCTGTGTAAGAGTAAGAATCTTGGGTTCACCACCAACAAGAGCAAGAAGAATTATACCGTAAGAAATTTGAAGCTGAGTATATGAAAAGAGCTGATTGAGTACAACCTGAGGATTTGCATCACGCTTAAGGTCAACAACCATACGCATACCCTCTCTGTTGGAGTAGTCATTGATATCAGCAATACCTTCGATTTTCTTATCTTTAACTAAATCAGCAATTGATTCAATAAGTCTGCGCTTATTAACCTGATAAGGAAGCTCAGACACAACAATCTGGAATCTGCCGTTTTTACCTTCAACAATTTCAGTTCTTGCACGAACTACAATCTTACCTCTACCTGTACCGTAAGCAGCTCTGATACCTGAACGACCCATAACAATACCCGCTGTGGGAAAGTCAGGACCTTTGATGTGCTGCATAAGCTCATCAAGAGATGCTTCGGGGTTATCGATATAGTAACACATACCATCAATAACCTCACCGAGATTGTGAGGCGGAATGTTTGTAGCCATACCTACGGCGATACCTGTTGAGCCGTTTACAAGCAGGTTAGGAAATCTTGCAGGAAGAACTGAGGGTTCCTTAAGACGATCGTCATAGTTAGGAGCAAAATCTACAGTTTCCTTATCAATATCAGTGAGCATCTCCATTGAGATTTTACTCATCTTACTTTCTGTGTAACGGTAAGCAGCAGGTGGGTCACCGTCAATTGAACCGAAGTTACCGTGACCGTCAACAAGAAGATATCTTGTTGAGAAGGTCTGTGCAAGACGAACCATCGCATCATAAACTGATGCGTCACCGTGAGGATGATAACGGCCGAGTACTGAACCTACTCTGTCGGCACATTTACGGTATGCGTTTTCGGGATAAAGTCCGTTTTCGTGCATAGTATAGAGAATACGTCTGTGAACAGGCTTAAGACCGTCTCTTACATCGGGAAGAGCACGTGAAGTGATAACAGACATTGAATAGTCAAGGAATGACTTTCTCATTTCTCTG
>JAZQUF010000123.1:0-2246 GCA_045631165.1 Acutalibacteraceae bacterium | reverse complement strand
ATACTGCCCTGTTACAGAGTCCTCGCAATTTTTAATATCATCAATACTTCCACAGCACACAATTTCACCACCGTGAATACCTGCTCCCGGACCGACATCAACAATATAGTCGGCTTCAAGCATTGTATCTTCGTCGTGTTCAACAACTATAAGTGTATTACCTATATCGCGAAGATGCTTAAGAGTGTTTATTAGCTTCTCATTATCACGCTGATGTAAGCCGATACTCGGCTCATCAAGTATATAAAGCACACCTACAAGAGATGAGCCTATCTGAGTTGCAAGGCGGATACGCTGACTTTCACCACCTGAAAGAGAGCCCGACTGACGGCCGAGGGTAAGATAATTAAGACCTACACTTTCAAGGAATGTCAGCCTTTCAATGATTTCCTTAAGTATTACCGCTGCAATCATATTGTCCTTTTCACTGAGCTTATCGGGTAATTCTTTAGCAAACTTAAGAGCATCACTGATAGAAAGAGAGCAAACCTCGTGTATATTTTTACCGCAGACGGTTACGCTGAGCGCTTCCTTAGAAAGTCTCGCACCACCACAATCCTTGCATTCAATAGTAGTCATCATTGTTTCAATTTCACGACGCATAGCATCTGACTGCGATTCATTATAACGTCGTTGCAGATTATTCAAAACACCCTCAAAAGCAGTGCTGTATGAGCTGAAACCAAAGTGCTCGGTTGTTCTTTCAACCTTAAGCTTCTCGCCCTTGGTGCCATAAAGCAAAGCATCAATTGCTTCATCAGAAAAATCTTCGATGGGTGTATCGAGAGTAAAGCCGTATTTTTTACCAAGAGCCTCATAATACATTCCGGCAATACTGCCACCGTCTTTAGCTGACCATCCTGACGCCTTGATCGCACCTTCGCGTATGCTAAGCTTTCTGTCAGGAATAATCATTGACGGTGAAATCTCCATAAACACACCAAGTCCTGAACATTTCTTACAGGAGCCGAAGGGACTGTTGAAGGAGAACATTCTGGGTGTAATTTCTCCGAAGCTTACACCGTGGTCAGGACAGGCATAATTCAGTGAGAAGGTAAGCTCCTCTTCGCCGACAATATCAACTACAAGAAGACCTTCGGAAAGCTTAGTCGCAGTTTCTATTGAATCTGCAAGTCTTGATTTGATGCCTTCCTTGATAACAAGTCGGTCAACAATAACCTCGATATTATGCTTTTTGTTTTTATCGAGTTTGATATTTTCGGACAAATCATACACAGAGCCGTCAATTCTTACTCTGACGAAGCCTGATTTTCTGATACCCTCAAGCTCTTTTACATACTCGCCCTTTCTTCCTCTTACAATAGGCGCAAGAAGCTGAATCTTACTCCCCTCTTCGAGGGATAAAACCTGATCAACTACCTGATCAACAGTCTGCTGCTTGATTTCCTTACCACAGACTGTACAGTGAGGCACACCGATTCTTGCATAAAGCAAACGGAAATAGTCGTAAATTTCCGTAATAGTTCCGACAGTTGATCGCGGATTTTTAGATGTGGTCTTCTGATCAATTGAAATTGCAGGAGAAAGACCTTCAATGTAATCAACATCAGGCTTCTCCATCTGACCGAGGAACTGACGTGCATATGAAGAAAGTGATTCTACATATCGTCTTTGACCTTCGGCATATATTGTATCAAATGCGAGAGATGACTTACCAGAGCCTGAAATACCCGTAAAAACAACGAGTTTATCTCTAGGCACAGTCAGGTCAACATTTTTGAGATTGTGTTCTCTTGCACCCTTAATAATAAGATTTTTTTGTGACATAATTCACCTACATAATACTTTTAAGTTTTTCAATTTTATCTCTGAGATACGCTGCATGCTCAAACTCAAGAATTTTTGCAGCTTCTTTCATTTCATTTGTAAGATCACGTATTATACGGCTTCGCTCATCACGTGAAAGACGTCTGAATTCTTTTTCTGAGTCGATATTTTTCTTCTTGTTATCTGAAATTTCAATAATATCGCGTACACCTTTAACAATAGTTTTCGGTGTAATGCCATGCTTTGCATTGTATTCACTCTGAATTTTACGTCGGCGTTCGGTTTCGCTGATCGCAACCTCCATAGAAGGTGTAATCTTATCCGCGTACATTATAACTTCACCGTCTGCATTTCTTGCAGCTCTGCCGATTGTCTGAATAAGTGAAGTTTCGGAGCGAAGAAATCCTTCCTTATCCGCATCAAGAATCATAACAAGTGAAACTTCCGGTAAATCGAGC
>JAZQUF010000122.1:0-8496 GCA_045631165.1 Acutalibacteraceae bacterium | reverse complement strand
CCCTTCACTCTGATGTAGGTCATAGTACCCGCCGCTTTTACCCTCAGCATAGTCACTTTTTACCTGTTTTTCAACTGAAGCGAAAGTAGCTGTTGCAATGTTGATTTTCTTTATGCCGCTCTGATGACAACGGATGAAATCCTCAGGCTCGATGCCTGTACCGCCGTGAAGTACAAGAGGTACCCCGACAGTGTCTCTCACCTTTTCGAGAATGTCGAATCTCAGCTCGGGAGCCTCCTTATAGAAGCCGTGGGCGTTACCGATAGCAATTGCGAGAGCATCGACACCTGTTTCATCATAGAAGTGCTTTGCCTGCTCGGGGGAGGTGCATCTCATAGCAATGTCAACACTGCCGTCCTCACTACCGCCTACGCATCCGATTTCAGCTTCAACTGCTGCACCGTAAGGCTTAGCCATTTCTATAACCTTCTTTGTCATAGCAATATTTTCTTCGACATCAAGGTGTGAGCCGTCAAACATTACTGAGGTGAAGCCCAGCTCAAGAGCTTCCCTGATACACTCTAAGGTTGTGCCGTGGTCAAGGTGTACGGCAACGGGTACCTTTGCATTTTTAGCTGCCGCTATCATTGCAGGGCCTATAATGGCAAGAGGTGAGTGATTGAGTCTTACTTCTGCTATCTGCAGGATAATGGGTGATTTTGTTTCCTCTGCTGCTTTGACAACACCTAAGATCATTTCCATATTAGCTATTGAAAATGAGCCTACTGCGTAGCCGCCCTTTTGTGCATCACGAAGCAGGTCTTTCATATTTACAAGTGGCATATATTCACTTTCCTTTTTGTCGGTGGGAATCCGTGGACTCCCACCACTGTTTTATTATTGTGAAACAACAAGGTTCCGGGGCACCCGACCGCAATCTTTGATTGCTCGTCGGGTCGGGTTCTTATTCTACTGATTTAAGTGATTCTACCATATTTACCTTCTGAAGCTTCTTGTGAAGAACAACGTTAACGAACATTGAGAAGCCGAAGGCAAGTGCCAATGAGTAGATGAAGCTTACGAAGGTGATATCTCTGCCGAACATAATAATGTCAACCTCGGCAAGAGCGATTACCAGCTTATGAAGGAGTATACCTGCCAGCAGACCTTCTATCATACCGATAATGGAAAGAATAACGTTTTCTCGGAAGATGTATGCTGAAACCTCCATATCGTCGAAGCCGAGGACCTTGAGAGTAGCGATTTCCTTGATACGCTCGGTGATATTGATGATTGACAGGTTATAGAGCACTATGAAAGCAAGCAGACCTGCCGATACAATTAGAATTATAACAATATAACTGATAGAGTCAAGTATATTTGAGAAAGAATCCTGAATCTGATCGGTGAAAGCAACTGCACTGATTTCATATTCATCGAGAAGAGTTTTGGTAAGATTTACCTTCTGCTCATTTGAAATGTTATCAATTGCAAGGTTAGCTGTTACGTAATTATATTTCGGATTTGTGCCGAAAAGGCTTGAGTAAAGTCCTTTTGATATATATACATAGTGGAATGCATAGTTCTCTGTAATAGCGGCAACGGGTATTTTCACTGTCTGATCATCGCTGATTTTAAGGTTTACATAGTCGCCGGGGCCAAGGTCCAGGTCGCGTGCCAGCTTTTCTGTGATGATTGCGCCACTGTCTGAAAGCAGATGATGGACATCTTTGCCTCTTTCTCTGAGGTTGATATAGTTACCGAGAGCTGATGTGTCCTCGGGGACGAGAAGATAGGTCTCGAGGGTTTTATCCCCGTCGTCGCTGACGGCGTTATAAACCTTCATATAGCTGAGGGTTGCAGACTGTATCATAGAATTATTCTTGACTGCATTATAGCCTTCGCATTCTTCCATAGTGATATCGAATGAGCCGTTGAGAACAATCTGCATATCGTAGCTCCATATTCTGTCGTCACTTATGAACTGGTTATCAAGAGTCGCATTGAGAGAGTCGTTGAGACCGAAGCCTGCAACAAGAAGTGCGGTACATCCGGCAACACCGAGGGTTGCCATAACAAAACGCTTCATATTTCTGAAAACATTACGGAGTGTAACCTTCCAGGTGAAGCTAAGGCGTTTCCAGATAAAGGGAATGTTTTCAAGAATGATTTTCTTACCGCTGACGGGTGCCTTGGAGCGCATAAGCGTTGAGGGTACAACAGTAAGACTCTTGTGGCAGGTCTGATAAGCGGCAAAGACAGTTATTGCAACTGAAATAAGTATGCCCGGAATAGCGTATGAGAAACGGTAGGACATAAGCACCGTAGGCATATCGAAGATTATCTGGAAGCCTGTGGTGCCGGCATAGGGGATGATAATAAAGCCGACAACGGAGCCTGCAACACTGCCGATGAAGGATGCCAGCAGTGAATAAATAAGGTACTTGGACATTATTTCGATGTCGGTCATACCTAAAGCCTTGAAGGTGCCGAGACGTGTTCTGTCTTCTTCAATCATTCTTGTCATAGTGTTGAAGCATACGAGTGCCGCAACAAGGAAGAAGAACCAGGGGAATACTGCTGAAAGTGCAGCTGCTCTGTCTGCGGCTTGTCCGTAGCCCTCAAAGCCGAGGAGAGCCTCGTCTCTGTCTGCAACAGTCCATTTAGCTGAATCGAGATTCAGAAGGAACTGCTTGGCGTCCTCCAGCTGAAGCCTTGCGCTTTCGAGCTCTGCTTCGGCCTTCTGCTTGCCTGCTTCAAACTCTTCCTTTATGGTGGCTGCTTTTTCTTTTGCCATAGCAACACTTGACTCATAAAGGTTAATCTGATTTTTCATATCGCTGAGCTGAGTCAGCACTTCAAGCTCGCCGAACTGAATATCGTAGCCTGCGTTTGTAAGCTGTTTTTCTGCATCTGCCAGCTGCTGCTCTGCGGCTTCCATCTGTGACTCTGCCTGCTTGAGCTTGGCAATCATCTGCTCTGCCTGTTTAAGCTCTGCTTCTTTTTCTGCGAGAGTTGTCTTTGCATCTGCCAGGTCTTTTTTTGCTGAAGCGAGTTTTATTTCAAGATCCTGAAGCTGAGGCTCCATATAAGCCGCCATTTCCTTTGCGGTGCCTACGGCTGTCATTGTTCTGATGGTGCTGATAATCTGGTCAACCTCTTCACCTGCAAGACCCGACTGCTGGAAGCGGTCAATCATACCGTCAACGCCGCCGGACTGGGTCTCTTCGAAATTATCGAGAGCTGAACGGGTGGTAACTATAAGGTCGGAAAGATAGTCAACGGTTGAACTCATAGAGCTTACCTGAAGCTTTGCGACGTTGAGCTCTGTTTTAGCGCTATTGTATTCCTGCTCAGCATTTTCGTACTGCTTGAGCAATGCTTTTGTTTCGTTGTACTCCTTCATTTTAGCTTCCCACTGTGCATACTGTGTGGAATGCTCGAGCTTGCCGGAGTCAATTGCATTTGCTGCCTCTGAAGCCTTATCGTTATACTTCTGCTTGAATTCGAGGAGCTTCTGGTCACCGTTTTCAGCCATATCGAGAATTTCGTTCATCTGCTCTTCAGCGGCGGCAAGCTTGGCCGTAACATCGGTTTTTGCTTGAGCGTATTCGATCTCTGCGGCTGATACCTCCGAAGCGTACTGAGCCTTAAGTGAACGGACTCTGTTTGTGAGCATCTCCGGAGAGATTGAGTTGATATAGTCAATATACTGACCTATATGGTTGTCATAAGCCTTTGAATAGGGGTCAAGCTTATCACTGCCTGCAATCTTGATGTACATAACCGAATAGTAATCGTCAAGGAAATTTTCAGAGGGAATGTACATAAAGGTACCGAGCTTACCGGTGCCGATAGTGGTGTAACCTCTTTCGTAGGATATATAAAGGGGTGTGCGGATGATTCCGACAACGGTGAACTGCTGATTTTTAAGGGATTTTGTCAGATCCTTGTTTTCACCTTCTATGGAGAGGGTTGCACCTATTTCAAATTCATCGGGAGTGGAAAGGGCGCTTTCGTCAATAAGACACTGGTTGGGTGATGAGGGCCATGAACCCTTTATCAGCTGAGGGCGGTTCATAAAGCTTCTGTCATCATAGCCTGCATTGGCATTGGCGAGCTTTGTCAGATCAAGAGGAAGAGCTCTTATTGTGAGCTCGGAGCCGTCGGTATCACTTATGGGTTCTCCGTTGACTTTTACAACACCGTCAACAAATTTTTCTCCGACGACGCTTTCTATGCCGTTGATGGACTGTATAACAGCGACATCGTTGTCTGTAAGACCTGCTGTGGAGATAATCTGAATATCCGCCATATTGGTTTTCAGAGCATAGTCTCTCATTGTGTCATACATATCCGGAGCCGTTGCATTCATACCCGTGAAGAAGCTTACACCCAGGGCTACAATAGCTATAATCGAGAAGAAACGCGACTGGGTTTTCTGTACGGTTCTGAGAGCATCGGTTATCAGAACTTTGTTTATCTTCATATTTTTATCACCATTCGAGCCTTTCAACGGGTACGGGATGGTCGTTTACTGCAATCTGAACTACTTTGCCTGAGCGCATTGTGATGATTCTGTCTGCCATAGCGGCTAATGCTCCGTTATGAGTGATGACTACTACGGTTGTACCGGTCTCACGGCAGGTTTTGTGAAGAAGGCTGAGTATCTGCTTACTTGTACGGTAGTCAAGAGCACCTGTAGGCTCGTCACAAAGAAGAATTTTAGGATTCTTTGCAAGAGCTCTTGCAATTGAAACTCTCTGCTGCTCACCGCCTGGAAGCTGTGTCGGGAAGTTATCCATTCTGTCTTTGAGTCCGACTCTGGCAAGAATTTTTTCTGCCTTGATGGGTTTTTTACACATCTGGGTTGCAAGCTCAACATTTTCAAGGGCAGTCAGGTTGGGAACAAGGTTGTAGAATTGGAAGATGAAGCCTACATCGTATCTTCTGTAATCAACAAGCTCCGCCTTTGAAAGGTCATTGATAGGTCTGCCGGCAACTCTTACCTTGCCGTCGTCGCATATATCCATACCGCCCAGAATATTGAGTACCGTGGACTTACCTGCACCACTGGTACCGACTATAAGACAGAATTCTCCTTTTTCTATCTGAAAAGAAACACCGTCAACGGCGGGGATAGAAACCTCACCTGTCTGGTATCTTCTGTATACTTTATCAAATTCAATAAAACTCATTATATGTCACCTTACTTCCTTATGAATTGGATTCATTTGTATAAACTTCTCTGAAAACTACTTTTCCGGTTTTACTGCTTGCAAGAACAACCTCACATTTGTCGTCGTCCTCTACGGTGAAATACTGATAGTAAAGTCCGAACTGACCGATAAAGAAGGCCAGGTCTTCATAAGACATTCCACCGTTGTTCTTTTTATATTTTTCAGTGTCAACCTGCATAAGTATATAGCTGAAATCCTTACTGTAATCGTGAAGCTTTACAACGTACGGATATTCACCGGAGTCAACGATTTCACCGAGAGACATCATAACATCCATCCCTATATTTGAAAGCAGGAGGGAATATGTCATACCGTCCATTTTCATTGTAACGGTTCCGTCGGACTCTTCTTTGATTTTGTAGTCATAGGTTGCAGCATATTGCTCAAGATCACCCTTGGCGTTGCCTTCAACAAGAATTGACGGAACATTTATTTTTACAGTCTTGTCAGACTTCGGGAGTGTAGTTTCTACGGGTGTTCTTGTTGTTGAAAAGTCTATCACCTTTATATCGTCAGAGGTGCTGTCTTCTTCGTTGTTTTTACAGGCAGTGAAACAGCAAAGAACAGTGAGAACAATCAAAGCTGTGGCAATAATCTTTTTCATAGTAAAACCTCCGCAAAATGGATGATATTATACACCATAATATTACATTATAACATTGTAGCACATAAGGGCTTTAATTTCCACTGAAAAAAGAAAATTTAACACATTTTTAAAGCGAAGGAAAAAAGTAGAAATAACAATGTATAATATCGACAGGAATGACAATAATTTTATTTTATCTATATTTAAAAAAACAGTTGATTTTTTGAGAATTATTTGGTAAAATCTTAAGGAATGGGACAACTGTAAGTTTTTTTACAGGATAGTCCCTGCATCAATTCATTAATTATTTTTATTTTAGGAGGAATTCCAATGGCTAAGAAATGGGTATACCTTTTCAAAGAAGGCAACGGCAGCATGAGAGAGCTTCTCGGCGGTAAGGGTGCAAACCTCGCTGAAATGACAAATCTCGGCCTTCCCGTTCCTCAGGGCTTCACAATCACAACAGAAGCTTGTACACAGTATTATGAAGACGGTCGCAAGATCAACGATGAAATCGTTGCTGAGATCATGGCTAACATCGAAAAGATGGAAGAGATCACAGGTAAGAAGTTCGGCGACCTCGAAAGACCTCTCCTTGTATCAGTACGTTCAGGTGCTCGTGCATCAATGCCTGGTATGATGGACACAATCCTCAACCTTGGTCTTAACGAAGAAGTTGTTGAAGTTATGGCTAAGAAGTCAGGCAACCCCAGATGGGCTTACGACTGCTACAGAAGATTCATCCAGATGTATTCAGACGTAGTTATGGAAGTTGGTAAGAAGTACTTCGAAGAACTCATCGACAAGATGAAGGAAGAAAGAGGCGTAACTCAGGATACAGAGCTTACAGCAGATGACCTTAAGGAACTTGCAGAACAGTTCAAGGCTGAATATAAAGCAAAGATCGGTTCAGACTTCCCCACAGATCCCAAAGAGCAGCTTATGGGTGCTGTACAGGCAGTATTCCGTTCATGGGACAACCCCCGTGCAAACGTTTACCGTCGTGACAACGATATCCCTTACTCATGGGGTACAGCAGTTAACGTACAGGCTATGGCTTTCGGTAACATGGGTGAAGACTGTGGTACAGGTGTTGCTTTCACACGTGACCCCGCTACAGGTGAAAAGAAGCTTATGGGTGAATTCCTTACAAATGCACAGGGTGAAGACGTTGTTGCCGGTGTAAGAACTCCCATGCCCATCGCTGAGATGGAACAGAAATTCCCCGCTGCATACAAGCAGTTCACAGAAGTTTGCGCACTTCTTGAAAACCACTACCACGATATGCAGGATATGGAATTCACAGTAGAAAACGAAAAGCTCTATATGCTTCAGACACGTAACGGTAAGAGAACTGCTCAGGCTGCTCTTCAGATCGCTGTTGACCTTGTTAACGAAGGCCACAAGACAAAGGAAGAAGCTGTAGCTATGATCGATCCCAGAAACCTCGATACTCTTCTTCATCCCCAGTTCGATGCTAAGGCTCTTAAGGCTGCTACACCCATCGGCAAGGGTCTCGGTGCATCACCCGGTGCTGCTTGCGGTAAGGTAGTATTCACAGCTGAAGACGCTGTAGTATGGAACGAAAAGGGCGAAAAGGTTATCCTTGTTCGTCTTGAAACATCACCCGAAGATATCACAGGTATGAAGGCTGCTCAGGGTATCCTTACAGTACGTGGTGGTATGACATCACACGCAGCTGTTGTTGCTCGTGGTATGGGTACTTGCTGTGTATCAGGTTGCCAGGAAATCGCTATGGTCGAAGAAAACAAGAAGTTCGTTCTCGATGGCAAGACATTTGTTGAAGGTTCAGAAATTTCAATCGACGGTTCAACAGGTAAGATCTATGAGGGTATCATCCCCACAGTAGACGCTGAAATTTCAGGTAACTTCGGTATCATCATGGGCTGGGCTGATGAATTCAGAACACTCAAGGTTAGAACAAACGCAGATACACCCGCTGACGCTAAGAAGGCTGTTGAACTCGGTGCAGAAGGTATCGGTCTTTGCCGTACAGAGCACATGTTCTTCGAAGCTGACAGAATCGCAGCATTCCGTGAAATGATCTGCTCAGATACAGTAGAAGAAAGAGAAGCAGCTCTTGCTAAGATTCTTCCCATGCAGCAGGCAGACTTCGAAGCTCTTTACGAAGCACTTGAAGGTAACCCTGTTACAATCCGTTTCCTTGATCCTCCTCTCCACGAGTTCGTACCCACAGAAGAAGCTGACATCGCAGCTCTTGCAGCAGCTCAGGGTAAGAGCATTGAGGCTATCAAGACAATCATCGCTTCACTCCACGAGTTCAACCCCATGATGGGTCACAGAGGTTGCCGTCTTGCAGTAACATATCCTGAAATCGCTAAGATGCAGACATCAGCTGTTATCCGTGCTGCAATCAACGTAAGCAAGGCTCATCCCGATTGGACAATCGTTCCCGAAATCATGATTCCTCTTGCAGGTGATGTTAAGGAACTTAAGTACGTTAAGAAGTTCGTTGTAGAAACAGCTGACGCTGAAATCGCTGCTGCCGGTTCAGATCTCAAGTACGAAGTTGGTACAATGATCGAAATCCCCAGAGCTGCTCTTACAGCTGACGAAATCGCTACAGAAGCTGACTTCTTCTGCTTCGGTACAAACGACCTTACACAGATGGCATTCGGCTTCAGCCGTGATGACGCCGGTAAGTTCCTCGATGCTTACTACGATGCTAAGATCTTCGAAAACGATCCC
>JAZQUF010000121.1:0-1763 GCA_045631165.1 Acutalibacteraceae bacterium | reverse complement strand
AAAGCTTGATGGGATAGCTTCTTACCAAAATTCTTTCCTTGAGGTTTGGGCTGATCTTCTGTGTGCAGGTTTCAAGCACATTACCGAAGCCGAATACGTTATATGTAGCAAAGAGAAGGTTTGCAACCCATACTCTTGTGGGAACGTCTGCAATGTTGTAAACAGGAAGCCAACCGACAAGTATAACCATAATGCACTTGGGGATAACGTCACTGTAAAGTGAATACTTATAACGGCCGAATTTCGGAATAAGCTTTTTACGCCAGAAAATGTTACGCGCGCCTACCCAGCCTGAATACAGGAAGTGGGTACCGAAGGTTTTGAAGCAGGCCGTAGCATTCATGCCCTCAAGACCGTTGAGATATGTAATAAATGTGCTTGTGGGGTTGAAGAGTGAAGCATAGTCGAAAACAATGGTCGATATACCGAACAGTATCATCGCCATATAGACCCCGTATAGCTTTCGCTCAGTCTTTTTCGGCATAAAGCCCAGATTATCACAAACAAACCACCAGATAAGAGCTGTAACATAGCCGAGAGGCATATTAAGGATACCGATTACCGAGAAGGTAAGGTAAGGCAGCTTATAGTGGTGCATAATAAGATAACAAGCTGACCAGAAGCCGATGTATTCGAGAATCTTTGAGCCTGCATAGTTACTGCCGACAGCAACGAAGATATCCTTATACTCTTTATAAGGAACATATTTGCCCTCAGCAGGGGTGTTCCAATGGGTCTTTATCTCAGTGGCAAGACCTTTGACCTTACCCATAAGTGACCCACCTGAATTGTTACTCATAGGATATTTCCTCCTTCAAATATATTCCTTAATATTTTAACAGAAAAAGAGCGAAAGGTCAACAAAATTCGTGCTAAACTTTCGCTCATATTATTATGTAATTTACACAAATGCACTCGCTGTGTGCATTATCATAGCCGTGAGAATTGCTTTTTCATCAGGGCAGAATCTGTCGCTGTGAAGAGGGTATTCACATTCACAGCCGATGTGGTAAAAACAGCCCTTTGCCCTGTCGAGATAATATCCGAAATCCTCAGTAGTCATAAAGGGTTCGGTCAGTACGCTGACATTTTTATCACCGAGGATATCTCTTGCAGTTTTTTCGATGTACCCTGCCGATGAGTCTTCATTGACGATACCGGGATAGCTTTCGATTATTCTCACAACGGCTTCGCCGCCCATAGCCTTTGCTATACCCTCGGCAGTGTCCTTTATACGGTTGCGAAGATACATTCTCATCTTATGTCCCAGAGAGCGTGTGACACCTGTTATTGAAAATTTACCTGCAACTGTATTTCTGAAAGTACCGCCATTGGCAGTGCCGACAGTCAGTACTGCAGAGTCAAGAGGTGAGACGTTTCTGCTTATGAGAGTCTGAAGTGCAGTTATAATCTGCGCACCGATGACAATGGCATCAACATTTTTGTGTGGCTCTGCACAGTGACCCGCTTTACCGATGACATCAATTTCAAATATATCTGAGGCAGCATAGAATTTGCCGTATCTCACAGCGAGAGTGCCTGCTTTCATTTCAGGTCTTACATGAAGGCCGAAAACTCTGTCCACGCCCTCCATAGCACCTTTTTCGATAAGTCGCTCTGCTCCCCCGTCGCCCTCCTCGTCACTCTGGAATAAAAGCCTGACAGCACCCGAAAGCTCAGCCTTGTTTTCACCTATAATCTTAGCTGCACCCAAAAGTGATGCAGTGTGGATATCGTGACCACAGGCGAGCATAAAGCCCTCA
>JAZQUF010000120.1:0-13714 GCA_045631165.1 Acutalibacteraceae bacterium | reverse complement strand
TCTCATAACCCTACCGGTGAGACTGATTTCACCTGTCATCGTAACATATCTGTCAACCTTAAATTCACCGAGAGCCGATAACACCGCTGTTGCCATCGTTATGCCTGCAGAAGGCCCGTCCTTAGGCACAGCTCCCTCAGGAGCATGAATGTGTATATCTTTTTCGTACCAGACTTTACCGTCAATTCCGTATTTTTCACCTATGCTTCTGACATAACTGATTGCTGTTTTGGCAGATTCCTTCATAACATCGCCAAGTGAGCCTGTAAGTTCAAGTTTACCCGTACCAGGCATAACCGCAACTTCAATCTGTGTTATACAGCCACCCGCCGCCGAATAAGCAAGTCCGTTGACCACTCCGACAAGATCCTCGTTTTCAATGGTTTCGGGAAGATATTTTTCAGGACCCAGCAACTCCTTAATAAAATCAGGAGTTAAACTGATGCGTTTTGCTTCTCCACCTTCAATCTTAACAACACATTTACGGAGGATCGATGCGATTACCTGTTCAAGGCGGCGTACACCCGCCTCGCGTGTATAACCGTCGATAAGAAATTTAATGGATTTATCACTGAATCGCACGTTAGAGCCTGTAAGCTCGTGCATTTTCATTTGTTTTTTAACCAAGTGATTTTTAGCAATCATAAGCTTTTCCTCGGCGGTGTAGCCGGGAAGCTCAATAATTTCCATTCTGTCATAAAGCGGTGCCGGAATAGTCGAAGCGTCGTTTGCAGTTGTTATAAAGAGCACCTTGCTTAAGTCAACAGGAAACTCAAGATAATTATCTCTGAAGGTGTTGTTCTGTTCAGGATCAAGAACCTCAAGAAGCGCCGATGAAGGATCACCCTTGTAGCTTGACCCAAGCTTATCAATCTCATCGAGCAGAACAATAGGATTCATTGTCTTCGCCTGACTGAGAGCTGAAATGATTCTGCCCGGCATTGAACCGATATATGTTTTTCTGTGACCTCTGATTTCGGCTTCATCACTTACACCACCCAGAGCAAGACGTGTATATTTTCTGCCCATTGTATCAGCGACAGAACGCACTATTGATGTTTTACCAACACCCGGAGGACCAACAAGACATATAATCTGACCTTTGATGTTCTGAGTTCTTGCCTTGACAGCAAGCATCTCAATAAATCTTTCTTTTACAGTCTTCATACCAAAATGATCTTCGTCAAGCTTTTTCTGTGCTTTTATCAGATCATAGTTATCTTCTGTATATTCACCGAAAGGAATACCTAAGGCGGTATCGAGGTAAACTCTGACTACACTTGCATCAGCACTTCCCGACTGCAATTTTGAAAGCTTTGCGACTTCATAAAGCAGCTTTTCCTTTACCTCTTCACCACAAGCGAGCTTGCTGATTTTATCTTTATATCTCGCAATCTCTTCAAGAGGCTCTTCATCCTCACCGAGCTCAAGTGAGATCGCTCTCATTTTCTCACGAAGATAATATTCCTTCTGATTTTTATCCATCTGGGCTTCGGTACGTTTTTCGATTTCTATTTCATACTGAAGAACATCCAGCTCCTTGCTCAGTAAAAGATTCAGAGTCTCCAGACGTCTTAAAACATTAAGTTCATCAAGAATAAGCTGTCTGTCCTCATATTTTGTGAGCATTATATTTGCAACCTCGTTGCAAAGCTCATCAGGGTTATCTGTACTGAATATTCTGCCGGTATACTCAGTTGGCTCAGCCTCTGTCATACCTAAATATTCTGCAAAGCGATCCTTGATTCTTCTGGTTCCGGCATCTAAAAGATTGGAATCAACATTACCGTAGTAAGGCTTTACCTCTTTAACGTCACAGATGAAGCATTCACTTGTTTCAATAACCTTAGTTATTACGGCTCTGTGTTCTGCCTCGACTATAACCTTATAGATTCCGTTCTCCTTGTCTTTAGTAATCTGTTTTATTGTCGCAACAACACCTGTTTTATAAAGATCGGATATTTCCGGATCCTGTACATTTACATCACGCTGAGTCACAAGAAAAAGTCTCTGATCATCAAGCATTGCCATATCAACGGCTTTTACTGACTTCGGTCTTGCAACCTCAAAATGAAAACGCAGCAACGGAAACACCGTAATACCACGAAGCGCAAGAGTCGGAATAGCTTTATATATTAAATTTGCTGACATTTGTATTATTTCATCCTTTGTATTAGTTAATTCACGCTATTATACTACAACTACTGCTTAAATTCAACTCTAAGCATCAATTTTTAACTGTTAATTCAAAGCTGCTTCAAGAGCATTCAGATTTCTCATCATAAGAGATATATAAGTTTCACCGTTATTATAATCCTCCGCTGAAATTACATGACAAGAGTAGAGTGTATAAACATCTGAACCTGTAGTTTCGCTTATTATCTGAGCAACTGAACCCTTAGACAAATCGACCTTAAATACTACCGGTATGTTTTCAGATTTCACCTTCTCAATAAGTCTTGCCATAACTGCAGGATTAGCCTCAGCTTGTGCAGAACACCCCGGAAAAGCTGAGTCATAGGACATACAGTATCGTTCAGTAAAGTACATAAACGGAAAACGATCACCAATAACTATGGTATTTCTTTCAGCTTCCTCAAACATATTTATAAATTTTTCGTCAAGATATCTGAGCTCTGAAATATATTTTTCCGTATTCTCAGCATATTCTGCTGCATTTTCTTTATCAGCTGACTGTAATTCTTCTGAAATTACTTTCACAATTTCGATAGCATTAAGAGGAGACGTCCACACGTGCTCATCATATTCTTCATGGTGATGCTGTTCATCGTGGTCACTGTGATCGTGTTCTTCTTCGCAAAGCGCAACTATATCCATCATTTTAACTATTCTTATATTATCATCCAATGATTCAAGTATTCTGTCAACCCATTTTTCAGATTCGCCACCACCATAGATAAACAAATCACACTGACGGATTTTCATAATGTCGCCCGGTGTAGGCTCGTAGGTATGACTTTCCTCACCAGGTGACAGAAGCATTGTCACCTCAGCGTTATTGCCTGAAATCTGTCTTGCAAAATCATATGATGCAAATGAGATAGTAACAACAGATGTTTTATCTTTTTCATATTTATATGTTTCATCCTGAGTCATAGTAAATATGAACATTATCAATGAGAGTAGAATGGTAATTGCTATGACAAGGTATCTGAGAGAATTCTTCAAATCAGACTGACGCACTTTCCTTATGATCGAAAGAATACCTAAAAGTAATATGTTTGCACAAACTACACTCGCACCTGTAGGAGCCTCATATTTAACCGAAAAAATCAGACCGGTCAGAAAACAGAAAGCAGAAAATATCAAGGAACAACAAACAACATTTCTGAAGCTTTTACATAATCTCATTGATGAAACAGTCGGGAAAATGATAAGTGATGAAATCAGAAGCGCGCCCATCATTTTCATACCGATTACAACAGTAACAGCGGTGAGAGCAGAAATAAGCATATTATAAGCAGTTACCTTTGTTCCTGTGGCTTTTGCAAAGTTTTCATCGAATGTAACAGCAAAAATTTCGTGATAAAAAACGGCGAACAGTACAATTACAATAACGCTGAGTACAGAGCTTATAACAACATCGTTACCGCTCATTGTCAGAATACTGCCGAACATATAGTTATAGATATCAACATTCATTCCTGTTGTCATAGATGTAACCATTACACCTACAGCAAGCGCACCGGTAGATATAAGCGCAATAGCTGCGTCGCCCTTGATCTTGCCTTTTTCACTCATACGAAGAAGCAGAAATGCAGCAAAAATAACAACAGGCAAAGCAAAATACAGCGGAGCAAAGCCCGTGGCAGCACCAATTGCCATAGCGCCGAATCCTACGTGCGAAAGCCCATCACCGATCATCGAGAAGCGTTTGAGCACAAGACTGACTCCTAAGAGTGCGCAGCAAAGAGAAATCAACACACCGACGACAAGAGCTCTTATAAGAAACTCCTGAGAAAACAGAAGATTGATAACATCAGTCACGGCTGTCACCTCCTGAGAATCTTTTATATGTGTCACTTTGCAGGTACTCTGCCGTAGTACCGAAAAAGCTACCTGTCTTTTTAAGGTGCAGAATATTATCAGCGTTTTTAACTGCAGCAAAAAGATCGTGGGAAACCATTATAACAGTAATTCCGTACTGCTTATTTATTTTTCTGAGAAGTGAATAGAAGTCAGCTGTAACTACAGGGTCGAGACCTGTCACAGGCTCATCAAGAAGTAGCATTTTATCAGCCGAGCAGAGAGCTCTTGCAAGAAGAACGCGCTGTTGCTGACCCCCTGAAAGCTCACGATAACATTTCTTTTTCAGCGGAAGGATATCAAGCTTTTTCATATTCTCAACAGCAAGTGCCTTTTGTTCTTTAGAAAAGAAAATACTTCCGCCTTTTCTGCCGATACAACCAGACAGAACAACCTCATAAACGCTTGCGGGAAAATCCATCTGCGCAGTTGTCTGCTGAGGAAGATAGCCGATGTTTTTACTTGTCACACCATCACCGAAATGGAGATGACCGCTTGCTGTTTCTTTCAACCCGAGAATTGATTTGATAAGTGTACTTTTTCCGCTGCCGTTTTCGCCAACAATACAAAGATAGTCCCCTGCTTCAACATTGAAGCTGAGATTCTCAACAACGCTTGTGTTTTCATATTTCAAATATACATTTTTGCAACTGATATAAGACATTTATTTTCCGCCTTTCTCGCTGCACTTACTGCATAATCCGTAAATAAGTGTCTTTGAATTATCAATCCTGAACTGATGATGCTTCAATATATGGTCCCCAACTGAGTTCATAAAATCGCATCCCAGGTGCACGAAACTTCCGCAATCGGTACACTTAAGGTGCATATGACCTTCACAGTTCATTTTCTCATCTACAAGCTGATAAACAGCGCATTTCTTACTCTCATCCATAACTCTTCTGACCCTACCGGAAGAGATAAGTGAATCCAGAAAACGATACAGTGTCGCCTTACCGACAGGGGTACCGGACTCTCTGAGAGAGTAAGAAATATCGTCGCAGGTCAAAAGATTATCTCTGTTATCCAAAAGGAAATCATAAATTATCTGCTTTTGCTTTGTGTTATATGTTGATCTTGCCATAACGCACCTCAATCTGAAACTGATTATCAATTTCAGATTATACGTCAAATAGCATTTAAAGTCAAGATATTTATATTATATCATTGCATAATATATCGTAATATGATATTATATAGGAGAAATATTTTCCAGGAGGAGAAAGAGATGTTTAACAAACTCAAATTCTATTTACTAACAGCAGAAGAACAAACCCCGATAATCAATGACATAACCACCAGCAATCCCTTGCTTGATGAAAACGGTCAGTTCAATGATGTGTCGACATCCTTCAGCAACATTGTTGAATATTTAGACAGCCTTCAGCTTTTCGAAAAGTTCATGGAAAAGCTTCCCACTATAATAATTGCTGCATTACTTGTAATTATCGGATATCTTCTCTCAAGGCTTTGCAGAAAGTTAGTTGTAAAAGCACTTTCAGCAAGAAAAGTTGACCCTTCAGTTTATAACTTCATCAAAAGAATGGTTTCAGTTTCAATTAACTTCGCATTCATAATGCTCGCAGCTTCAATGTTCATCAACGTCGGCTCACTCGTTGCTGCTGTAGGTGCAGCAGGTGTAACAGCAGGTCTTGGCCTTCAGTCTACAGTTGCTCAGTTTGCAAGCGGTATTCAGATTCTTATGAACCATCCGTTCAAAACAGGTGACTTCGTTGAGCTCAACGGTGTATCAGGTTCTGTAGCAGATATTCGTTTTATGAATACTGTAATCCTCACACCCGATAACAAGAGAATCGTTATCCCTAACTCACACATCACAACAAACCATATCATCAACTATTCAGCTGAAAGCATTCGACGCGTAGACTTCTTATTCTCAATCAGCTACAGCGACAACATTGAAAAAGCAAAATCTGTAATCAAAGAAGTTGCTCTTGCAAATGAAAATGTCATAAAGGATCCTCTTCCTGAAGTATATGTTAAATCTCACGAAGCCAGCTCAATCGACCTTACAGCAAGAGTATGGTGCAAGGTTGATAAGTATTGGGATGTTTATTTTGCAATGCAGGAAAACGTTAAAATTGCTCTTGATAAAAACGGAATCAACATTCCCTTCAATCAGCTCGATGTACATATTATCAATAAATAATCGGAGATGAACCACATTGTCTAAGCTTCTAGTCAGACTTTTTATAAAAGACTACCATAACACCAAAAACGCTTATGTTCGTGAGAAATACGGATACCTTGGCAGCGTTACTGGAATAATAGTTAATATTATCCTTGCAATGTCAAAATATCTCATAGGCACGCTTACAAACAGTATCGCTATAACTGCTGATGCAATAAATAATTTCAGCGACAGTGTTTCCTGTGTAATCACACTTATCAGCTTCAAGCTGGCTAATATGAAGCCTGATAAAGAGCACCCCTTCGGCCACGGCAGAATAGAATACGTTGCAGCGTTAATCGTCGGTTTTATCGTTGAGCTTATGGGATATGAGCTTATAAAATCATCAATTGAGAAGATAAAAAATCCTGAAGCTGTTGTATTTTCTGTACCTGCTACATTTGTTCTTGCACTTTCAATCGGTGGTAAGCTTTGGCTCGCGGTTTTTAACAGATACCTCGGAAAGCAGATAGATTCAGCTGCGATGTCCGCAGTTTTTACTGATTGTATCGGTGACATAACTGCAACATCAGTTACACTTTTCGCACTTATTCTTTCAATTTTTACAGATCTTCCTATCGACGGATATATGGGAATAGTCGTATCTCTGTTTATTATATATGCAGGCTTCGGAATTCTCAAAGAGTCAGTTGGCATTATTCTCGGACGTCCGCCCTCAAAGGAGCTGGTTGATGAGCTTGTGGAGTTTATTATATCACATGACGATATACTCGGAATACATGACCTTGTAATCCATTCTTATGGTGAAACAAGAATTTTCGCAAGCGTTCATGCAGAAATATCGGCAGACGGAGATATAATTCAGGCACATGACACCTTAGATATCATAGAAAAAAGTGTAATGGAAAAGTTCGGCATTGAGCTTGTTATACATATGGACCCCATTATTACAAATGATAAAAAGGTTGAAGCATATTATCAGTTGGTGCATAAAACTGTAAAAAGCATTGATGATATTCTGAGCATACACGATTTCCGAGCGGTTGAAGGACCTACACATACAAACTTTATTTTTGATGTAGTCATACCTCACCGATACAGATTTACAGAAAAAGAGCTTAAAGAAGAAATCTCAGCACGAATTAAAGCAATAAACGAATGTTACTGCCCTGTAATCACCATAGACAACTGCTATATTTAGAACACTTTTTGTAATAATGCACAAAATATGCTCAAAATGTTTCCTATAATTCTATGGCAATATTTATACTAAATGACTTGAAAACTTTGTAGAATACTGTAAAATATATGTATAATGAAATCGTTATACCAAGAAGTAAAAAATCAGGGGGTACATTATTTATGTCCGTTTCATTAACAGAGTATCTTGACACAATTCCTCAGGGCCGTCTCGGCATTATTGCCATGAAGGGTTGCGAGGATCTCGCTAAAAGAGTAAGCGATCAGATTCTTGAATGTCGTTCACAGTTTCAGAATGCTTCTGACACTAACCTTCATCTTAAGGGATATCACAGAGACTCATACATCATTAAGGCTAACTTCCCTCGTTTCGCAACAGGCGAAGGTAAAGCAGTAATTACAGAATCAATCAGAGGCTACGATCTTTTCATAATCTCAGACTGTTTCAATTACAATGTTACTTATAAGATGTATAATCTTAAGGATGCTAACGGTGAACCTCTCCAGGTACCTATGAGTCCCGATGATCATTTTGCTGATCTTAAAAGAGTTATCTCAGCTTGCGCAGGCAAAGCAAAGCGTATCACTGTAGTAATGCCTATGCTTTATGAAGGCAGACAGCACAGAAGAACAGCAAGAGAATCACTTGACTGCGCACTTGCACTTCAGGAACTTGAAAATATGGGCGTAAGTAACATCATCACAATCGACGCTCACGATCCCAGAGTTCAGAACTCTATAAGAATCGGCTTCGAAAGTGTTGCTCCCACATATCAGATGATCAAGGCTATTGCTAAGAGCCTTAACAATAACATTAAATTCTCCCCTGAAAACACAATGATGATTGCACCCGACGAAGGTGCTATGGGCAGATGTGTATACTATGCTCAGGTTCTTGGTGTTGAACTAGGTATGTTCTATAAGAGAAGAGATTACGCTACTGTTATCGATGGTAGAAACCCTATCGTTTCACATGAATTCCTCGGTGATAATGTAGAAGGCAAGGATGTTATCGTTGTTGTCGATATGATTTCAAGCGGTGACTCAATGATCGACGTTTGCAAGCAACTTAAAGCTCTCAAGGCTAAGAGAATTTTTGTATTCTCATCATTCGGTCTCTTCACTTCAGGTCTTGAAAGATTTGATAAGGCTTACGAAGAAGGCCTCTTCGATAAGATCTTTACAACAAACGTTGTCTATCAGACACCTGAGCTTCTTACAAGAGATTGGTACTATTCAGTTGATATGTCAAAGTATGTTGCACTTATTATTGACACACTCAATCATGATCGTTCAGTAAGTCCCTTCCTGAATCCTATTCAGAAAATCAACGACTATATTGAAAAGTACAACCTTAAATAAAATTATAAGCCCACCGAAATTCCGGTGGGCATTTTTTCTATAAGGATATTTATAATTAAAGCCGTCGTTTTTGCATTAAACTTAATCTTCAATCAAAGGAACTATACCGCCAAAATCTGTGAGTGGAAAATCAAGAGCTATTATTTCACAGCTATACTTATTAATGAACTCGGATATTTTATTATAATCACGGTGTTTTGTAATATCACCGAAAAAAAGAACTTCTTTCTTTGATATTTTTCCTGATGCACCACCGATAAATCCATATCCGTGCCCAGGCAATGCAACATCACCTTTAGATACAAGAAGGCAATCAACATCCTTTTTTATCGCAACTTTATATATTGATTCATCATCAGTGATAAAAGCATTTTCATCAATAACAAGGCACGAACATTTGCAGTATCCTTGTTTTACGTCAATTTTAACCTTCTCTTCAGACATAGATAAAAGATTAGCGTCAGCACAGGAAAGCTTTCCCATAATATGCTCACCGAAAATAGTAAAGTTGAGCTTTATATCCCGAGGGTACTCCCCTCTTACCGGCTCGTCTGTACAATAAACCATGAACCCTTTTTTAGCAAGAACAGAACCAACGTTCCTCTGATTTTTATCAATAAGAATACTATTATGCCCAAGATGTGTAACCGCCATATCAACGTGAAATTTAACTGCTGAATCAATTGAATCGTTCGGATTTATAATAATTCGAGCGATTCCTTTTTTATCAAGAAAATCATTCAGTTCATCACACAATTCACCACATATAACTGTTCTGACATTTCCCTCGGGCAAGTTAGGCTTTTCGATAAATTTAATCATAATATTATCGCCTCAAAGGCTTCTCTTATGGTTTTTACACCGATAATTTCAATATCCTTTTTAATAGAAGCCGAGAGATTCTTCAGGTTACTTTTAGGAATAATGCATCTCGAAAAGCCGAGACGAGCAGCTTCTTTAATTCTCTGCTCGCAGTGTGAAACACCCCTGATTTCACCTGCAAGACCTATTTCGCCGAAGGCAAGAACATCATCGCGAAGAGCGTAATCCTTAAGTGAAGATACGAGTGCCATAACAATAGTGAGATCAAGAGCAGGCTCTTCAAGCTTCATACCACCGACAATATTGATATAGGCATCCATTCCACCGAAAAAGTATCCTCCCCTTTTTTCTAATACAGCTATGAGCATTGCAAGTCTGTTAAAATCAAAGCCATTACTGATTCGTCTTGGATTACCAAAGCCTGTCGAAGTAACAAGACCCTGAATTTCAGCAAGAAGAGGCCTTGAGCCCTCCATTACGCAGGCAACACAGGATCCGGGTGTATTTTTAGGCCTACCGGATATAAGCATTTCAGAGGGGTTTTCAACCTCGCGGAGTCCCGTATCAAACATTTCAAATACACCTATTTCATTAGTTGAGCCGAAACGGTTTTTCACAGCACGGAGAATTCTGAAGGAAAGATTTCTTTCACCTTCAAAATAAAGAACAGCATCAACAATGTGCTCCAGAACCTTGGGGCCTGCAATATTACCGTCTTTGTTTACATGACCGACCATAATTATAGGAATAGAAAGACTTTTAGCCGTGCGCATAAGAAGATTGGAGCATTCTCTTACCTGAGTAACACATCCGGGAGATGAATTGAGTTCTGTGAAGTTCATAGTCTGAATAGAGTCGATTATAACTAAATCAGGAGTGGTGGCCTGAATATGTTCACACACTGCCTGAGCGTCGGTTTCACAAAGAATAAAGAGGTTTTCAGTTTTAACCTTCAGTCTGTCAGCACGGAGCTTAATCTGACTGTAGGACTCTTCACCGGAAACATAGAGAATTTTCAGTTTTCTACCAAGGCACTGACAAATCTGCAGTAATATTGTTGATTTACCTATACCCGGATCACCGCTCAAAAGCACAAGTGAGCCCTTTACGATACCACCACCGAGTACTCTGTCAAGCTCACCCATGCCTGTTTTATATCTCAGCTCATTATCAGGCAAGATTTCTTTTAAAGGCATAGCTTTAACGCTCTTTGCAGATTTACTAGGCGCAAGTCTGTTTTTAGATATGCTTTCGCTGACCCTCACCTCTTCCTCGAGAGTTGCCCATTCGCCGCATTCAGGGCATTTACCAAGCCATTTGGGTGCTTCGTAGGCGCAATTACTGCAAACATATACTGTTTTGGATTTAGCCATTAGAATTCCTCTTTTCTTTAGGTTAACTTATCTTTCTGAATATTCTTCGAACCCTGCCGCAATGGCAAGAGATATTTTTTTCTGATATTCACAATCACTGAGCAGAAGTGCTTCACCGGGATTTGAAAGAAAACCGCACTCTACCATCACCGCAGGTGCCTCAGCGTGATACAGCAGATATATATCCGTGCCTGACGGCTTTATTTGTCTGTCATTATCAGTCTGTATAAGCTCACGTATTTTAGTCTGAATTATCTCCGCTATATTCTTGCTTTTCTCATTGTTTTTTGAATAGAAGACCTGGGCGCCATAGTATTTACTCTCGGTAAAATAATTCTGATGTATGCTCAGAAAAACAGCCTCAGGGTAATTTTTCATAACATTCATTCTATGATGTATGTCGCTGACTTTTTTCTGTCTTTGTTTTACTGCACTGCTGTCATAGTGAAGCGCATCGTCAGTCCTCGTATACACAACCGTGTACCCCATAAGCTTCAGTATATTGCCGATTTTCATTGATACGTCAAGATTTATATCTTTTTCAAGCAGACCCGTTGATGATTGCGTGCCACCGTCCTCGCCACCGTGTCCTGCATCAACTATAACAATTTTACTATAATCAATAATTGTTGATACTGTATTAATACTCGCATAATTTACTGCAAGTACAATGGAAAATACAAGTATAAACACCATAGAAAGTGTAAGGAAGCTGTTGAGATTAAAAGACAGATATATACCTTTTTTCATAAAATCACCCATTGGATTTTATGAAAATACCGGACTAAATATAACCGAGGGGCATATTTAGTCCGGTAGAGTACAAGACCTTAGAAGCCCTCAAAGGTCATATTGTTCTTATTCATTATATCTTCGTTTGAAAGTGCAGCGCCTGCTGACGGAAGATTCTTTGCCTTATAACGTGAAGACTTCGCAAATTCGCCCTCATTATAATCACGAAGAACTGAAATTTTCTGATTCTTCTTTACAGTAACACAAGCAACGCCCTGAGTATCCTTCATAGCCTTCGGAGACACAAGAGCAGTATCAAGAAGAAGATATCTTCCGCCTGTTGTTTCAATTACAATCTGCTTATCTTCCTTCAGATACATAATACCTTTGAGCGGTGACTTGTCGTTATAAGCTTTGATGAGCTTCTTACGGTTGGTCTTTGTAGCATAGGAGTTAAGATTAACCTTTGCAGCCTTACCGTTATCAAAAAGAAAGAACATATATCCGCTATAATCATTGGTAACCACCATAAATATAGCATTTTCGCCCTCTTCCATCTCAAGCTTAGAAGGTATATACTCACCGAGTACACTTGCTTTCGAATCTGCAAAGTCATTTGCTTTTGCCTTATAAACCTGACATTTATCCGTGAAGAACAGCAGATCGTTATTATTTGTAGTTTCAAAGCTTTGCACGATTTCATCACCGTCTTTAAGCTTATGATCACCGCCCATACGAAGTGAAAGCGGAGTGATTTTCTTGAAGTATCCCTCTTTTGTAAAGAAGAGATTAACAGCATAATCAGGGATTTCTTCTGTAATATCTTCAACTTCGACACCTGTTACATCAACGATTTCGCTGACTCTGTCTTTACCGTACTTTTTGATTACATCCTGAAGCTCTCCGATAATAATCTTTCTCACTCTTGTCTTTGAAGAAAGAATATCCTGCATATCCTTGATAGTTGCTTCAAGATTTTCAATATCTTTAAGACGCTTAACAATATATTCTCTGTTAAGGTGACGAAGCTTGATTTCAGCCACATATTCAGCCTGAATTTCATCTATTCCGAAGCCGATCATAAGGTTGGGAATAACTTCGCTTTCCTCGTCGGTTTCACGGATAATCTTAATAGCCTTGTCAATATCGAGAAGAATCTTTTCAAGACCCTTAAGAAGATGAAGTTTATCCTGAGCTTTTTTAAGCTCAAATGATACTCTTCTGAATACACACTTGCCTCTGAAACGAATCCACTCAATAAGAAGATCGCGTACACCGAGTACTCTGGGATAGCCGTCAATAAGCACGTTGAAGTTGCAGGAGAATGAATCCTCGAGAGGTGTCATTTTATAAAGCTTCTGCATAAGCTTATCAGCATCGGCACCACGCTTGAGGTCAATAGTAATCTTAAGACCTGACTTGTCTGTTTCGTCACGGATGTCGGTAATTTCCTTGATTGAACCTGCTTTTACCTTTTCGATAATCTTATCGATAATGGCTTCTGCGGTTGTTGTGGGAGGAATCTGCTTGATGTCAATGCAGTTGAACTCCTTGTCGTACTCGTACTTTGCACGAACTTTGATGTTACCACGACCTGTACGATAAACCTCAGCCATAGCATCTCTGTCATAGAGTATCTGACCACCACCGATAAAGTCGGGAGCAGGCATAGTTGTAAGGCAGTCGTGCTCCTGATTTTTTATAAGCTCAATTGTTGTTTCGCAGAGCTCTTTAAGGTTAAATGAGCAGATACTGCTTGCCATACCAACAGCGATACCGAGGTTGACATTAGCGAGAATTGACGGGAAAGTAACGGGAAGAAGCGAAGGCTCTTTCATAGTGCTGTCGTAGTTGTCTACGAAGTCTGTTGTGTTCTTATCAATATCTCTGAAAAGCTCGTTACAGATGCTGTCAAGTTTTGCCTCTGTATAACGGGCAGCAGCGTAGTGCATATCTCTTGAATATGCCTTACCGAAGTTACCCTTAGAGTCAACAAAAGGATTAAGCAATGCCTCATTACCTCTTG
>JAZQUF010000119.1:0-7445 GCA_045631165.1 Acutalibacteraceae bacterium | reverse complement strand
ATGCACTCGAAGATAATCTTCTTGTTAAGCTTGCGTGTGTTATCCACGACGATGTTACAACAACTGACGAGCTTATTCCCTCAGGTGAAACCTCATCATACCGTTCAAATCCCCTTCGTCTTTCAGAATTTGCTCTTTCACGTCGCGAACCTCAGTATGTACCCCGTGCAAAGGCAGTAGCAGCTGAAGAAGCTAAGAGAAGAGAAAGCAACTCATCAGAAGAGGTTATTAACATCCTTTCAAAGGTATGTGCAAATCCCGAAGAAACAGCAAAGGCAACTCAGTTCGGCTCATGTGTATTCGCAAGACGTCCCGGTGACGGCTCAGCGAGAGAGCAGGCTGCATCCTGCCAGAAGGTACTTGGCGGTTTTGCAAACATCTGCTATGAATTCGCTACAAAGCGTTATCGCAGTAACTGCATCAACTGGGGTATTCTTCCTTTCACTCTTGATAAGGACAGAGAGTTCGGTTATGCTGACGGCGACTATGTATTTGTGCCCGGCATCAGAGAGGCTATCAAGAATGGTGTAGAAGAGATTCCCGGTAAGGTTATTACCAAGGACTCAGTTGAGGATATTACACTTTATGTCAAGGGTCTTACTGAAGAAGAAAAGACAATCATTCTTGAGGGTTGTCTTATGAACTACTACAAGGCTCAGATGAAATAAGCAAAGTTTTGTCAAACTTTTACAACAGTTTGCAGGGTGTGGTACAGAGTCCCACAAATGTAAAACTTTTTGATGTGACCTTGATTTTCAGAATTTGCATTTAAGATTAGTTTAATAAGAATATTAATATTATTGAAGCGCGGGAAAGGCTGTTTGTGAAAACAACTCGTTTCCCGCCGCTTTTTTGTTTGTATGAGACTTTCAGTCTGCTACTGACGGAAAAGGTCAGTTACATTCAAAGCAGAACGGGGGATGGTTCTGTGTGCTTTTCACTTAGAACTGTCCTCTGTGCGGACACACAACTCCTAATTCATAATTAGCTTCTGCACCGCTCGAGCCGCGGGGGCTCATACTTTTGTCGGTTGTGACAAAAGTATGCAAAAACACGCTTTTCTTAATTAATCCGCAAGAAGAAAAAATTACCGCTTCAGGTTGTATCTTTACTTTTCTGTTTGTTCCCTTTCTGCTTGCTGTAGTTATAACAAAGCTTCTGCTTATCGGTAATTTTTACATTGCTACCGTCTGCTTTACAGCTGCTCGTTTGCCCGACAGCTCAGATTTCCGCCGACTTGTTGTTACCGAGCCGCTACAGATTGCACTTCAGCAACAGGTATTTTGTCTCCTTTTCGTCCGTGCTTTTCAGGAAAATCCTACTTCGACATTCGTCGCCGCTACAGGGTGATTTTGAGATAAAGAATTCCTTTTTACGCCCGTTACTGACGACTACTTAAAGATCTGATGTAACGGCAAGGATGGGGGCTGACGTGAAATCGCTGAAAGCGATTTCCGAGAGTGCCCTCAGGCACTCTCGCACCGTATACGGTGACGTCAGCCCCACGCCCTTTCTTTATACTCCTTAATTGACTTTTTAAAGCTTATGTAGTAAACTTAATATATATTACTGAAAGAAGGTTTCTCTATGAAAAAATTAATATCAGCTTTACTTTGCATACTTTTGCTTATATCTGCAGTTTCCGTTTCATTAAGCGCTTCTGCTGTTGACGTAAGCTTATCTCAAGGTAAGGACGCTCTCATTGCACAGTGGGAAAAGGGTAACGGTCGCGGCTTCGACTACAGAGCGTACTCTCCCGTAAAGGATCAGGAGGATGCAACAAAATATCCTCTTGTTGTTATGCTTCACGGCAAATACAGCGGAACAAGTGAAGGCGAACAGCTCATCGGAACAAAGTTTTATAACTGGTCAAGCAGCGAATTCCAGGCTCGCTTCAAAAACACAGAGGGCGCCTTTATTCTTATGCCGAGAACTCCCGGTGGTGACGGCAACACGTGGGCTAATACAAGCTTCCATTCCGATCTTATGGCTCTTATCAGGGACTATATTGCAACTCACGCCGATAACATTGACACATCAAGAATCTATCTTGTAGGTTGGAGTATGGGTGGAGCAGGCGCAATAACTGTAGCAGCAAACAATAAAAACTTTTTTGCGGCAGCCGTTATAATTGCTCCTTTTGACAGCGTCAGCAAGGCTCAGGCAGAGGCTCTCAGATATACTCCCATCTGGCTTGTTACCTGCACCAAAGACACAACAGCGTCATATGTGACTTTTGCCAAACCCTTCTGGAACAGCATCAAGGACTTCACTGAAATCCCCTCATATTGCAGAATCACAACCTTCAGCAAATATAATTATTATGACTCAGGTCATCACTATACCAATATGGCTGTGGCAGAAGACTTACTCAATCAGCCCTCAGATTGCGGTATGAAAACCGAAAATGCAAAGGGTCAGAAAATCACCACAAGTGAAAGCGAATCAATAATCACCTGGCTTTCATCTCAGAAGCTCGGAGAAGCCAAAGAAAATGATGTCTGTCACTGTAAATGCCACGCAAGTAAAGGTTGGGCGAAGTTCTCCTGGGCAATCTCACGCTTTTTCTATATGATCTTCAGCCCGGGCAAAAAAATATGTGCTTGCGGAACAAAGCATTGGTAATGTGATAGAAATATGAAGTAATAATCAAAAATTGTTTACACAATAGGCAAACACCGTTAATGTGACTTTAAATTACTTTTAAAGTAATCCACGTATACTGTGATTGTGCGATGGGAATTGATGTGTGTTTTTTTCCGATTTTTCATTCATCATCCCTCCTTCCCACCGCACTCCCCTCTCCTTTCAAATATGTATGAAGAAGCCGAGTATTAGTCAGGATACTCGGCTTCTTACCGTCTTTAAATATATTGTTCTACTGCACTGTTTTGCGACAATATTTTCCCATCACAAATGATAGACTTCTCTTACAACAAAGTAAAGGAGTTTTATTATGCTTTGCCGAAACTGCAATCACAACTTAAGTGGCAAAGAGGACTTTTGTCCTCACTGCGGAATACCACAAAAGGTTACGGATGTTTCCGTCACGGTCCCTGATAAGCTTCAGGAATCAAAATCCGAACCGAACAATGTAAACAAACAGGATAATTCTATTTTTCAAAGCGAACCCGTCTATATTTATCCTGAGCCTCCGAAGGAAAAGGAAGCAAAGAAAAACAAAGCAGCCATAGCTTTTGTCTCTCTGTTCATTGTCACTCTGCTGATCATCGGCACACTGACCCTCGGAGAGTATTTACAGCTTACGCCTGCATTTTCCGATTTACTTCAGACAGATCTCTCAACGACTCAACCTGTCTCACTTGAAGCATCAGCTTCAGAGGAGTATGATAATTTCTTAGGGGTTATACCGCCCGATATCAGTTTAAAAAGCACTCTGTGTACCGTTATGAGTGAAAAAGGGCTGCAGCTTCGCAAAGGACCTGATAGCAGCTATGCCTTGATAGATACTGTTCCTTACGATACTCGCTTGCAGATAATAGGCAAAAGCCTGAACAGCAACCTATGGGGATATGTCTACGTACCCTCTCTTGACCTTTACGGCTGGCTCCTTTGCTCCTATCTCACAGAATATTCCGAGCTGAAAGAGGATACTACTCCGCCTCCCGAAAAGGATTCTCAGCAGGAAGCACCGTCAGAAGAAGTGGCACAGGAAACAGCAGATTAATACCATTAAGAGCTTCAGCAGTATTTTTCGGAAATACTGCTGTTCTTTTTTTAGTTTATTTAAAGTTGAAATAATATTATCTTATCAAGCAAATTGAATTTATTCAGATTTTGAGTTATAATAAAAATAACCCTTTATTCAGGAGGTAAGTTATGAGACTTTTATTAGCAGAAGATGAGAAAGAATTGTCAAAAGCACTTTGCGCAATTTTAAAGCATAATAATTATTCCGTCGATGCGGTTTTCAACGGTCAGGACGCTCTCGACTACGGTCTTTGCGAAAATTATGACGGTATTATCCTTGATATAATGATGCCTAAGAAAAACGGACTTGAGGTACTCCGCGAGCTCCGTTCCCAAGGTATTTCCACCCCCGTGCTTATGCTTACTGCAAAAGCAGAGGTAGAAGACAGGATACTCGGTCTCGACTCAGGCGCTGATGACTATCTGACAAAGCCCTTTTCAATGGGCGAGCTCCTTGCAAGAATCAGAGCAGTCACCAGAAGAAAATCTGAGTTTTCACCCAATCTTCTCACCTCAGGCAACCTTTCACTTAACAGAGAAACCTTTGAGCTCAGCACCGAAAACAGTTCTGTAAGGCTCGGTAATAAGGAGTTCCAGATGATGGAGATGCTTATGTCTAATCCGGGCAGACTCATTTCCACAGAGCAGTTTATGGAAAGAATATGGGGCTATGAAACCGAAGCTGAGATCAATGTCGTGTGGGTATATATATCCTATCTTCGCAAGAAGCTCTCCAACCTCGGAGCTAAGCTTGAAATCAAGGCAGTAAGAGGAGTAGGCTACACTCTTGAAGAAACCACTTAAAATCCAAGGAAGGGGAAAGGTGGCTCTGACCACTGAAAAAATCCTATGCTGAAAAAACTGCAAAGACGTTTTATGGCAATTGCAATGTTTGCTCTTGCATCTCTTGTGATGGTACAATCCCTTGCAGTGAATGCCATAAATGTATATCAGATGGACTTCGATATCAGGGCAATACTTAAAACCATAGCAAACAACGGCGGTGTTCTGCCCAACTCATATATTGAAAAAAACAGCAACTTCTTCAATCCTTTCGGAGAAATGCATCTGTATATCGAAACTCCTTATTCAACAAGATATTTTGTTGTTGAATTAGACGACAATATTGTAACAAAAATTTCAACTGAACACATAGCTGCCGTTGATAATACCAAGGCGTTGGAATATGCCAATGCTATATACAAAGAAAACAAACCCGGCTTCGGAACCATTGACGTTTACAGATACTACTATACCACCGACGGTCATAAATCTATGATAATTTTCCTTGACTGGCAACGGGACCTTGCCAAATGTCTGGCCCTTGCCTTTATTTCTCTGTTCGTCAGCTTTATGACATTAACCGTACTTGCCGTAATGGTATATTGGCTGTCAAAAAAAGCAATGAAGCCTGTTGCTGACAGCATCGAAAAGCAAAAGCAGTTCATTACCGATGCCAGCCACGAACTGAAAACCCCTCTAACAATTATCGCCGCAAATACAGAGGTTCTTGAAATGTGCGAGGGTGAAAATGAATGGACAACCAGCATAAAAAATCAGACTACCCGAATGAGTCATCTCGTAAAAAATCTCGTTGAGCTTTCAAAGCTCAATGAAATGCACGACGATAAAAGCCGAAGCAGCTTTAATATAAGTCTCGCATTTATGGAAACCGCTTCTAATTTTGAAACAAGTGCTGCTGTCTCAAATAAAAATTTTTCTTACTCTGCCACTGACGACTTGTTTTATTACGGCAATGAAATAGAAATAAGACAGCTTATCACTATACTTTGCGATAATGCCATCAAGTACACTGACGAGTGTGGATATATCAAAATGAATCTTTACAAATCAGGTAAGAATATCATTCTGGAAAGCTACAACACCTGTGAATATATAGATCCGAAATCCGTTTCCCATCTCTTTGACAGATTCTACAGAGCTGACTCTTCAAGAACGAGAGACACAAAAACGGGAGGATACGGCATCGGTCTTTCAATTGCTCAGGCTATTGTCCACAGGCACAAGGGTAAGATCAAGGTGTTTACTTCAGGTACAACGGGTATAACATTTAAGATTACACTGTAAGAAACAAATAAGGAAAGTTTTGGTCAAGCTTTTACAAAAGCTTGCAGGGTGTGGGACAGAGACCCACAATACATAAAAGTTTTATACAGCGGGTAGGATCAACCTATCCGCTATTATTTATACGCTCGTCGCCGGGCGTTACTTTTTGCTATTCCCTCCTGCGGTTCCCAAAATTCATTACGGCCCCACGGCCTATGAATTTTGACCGCTGCGCCATCCTCACCTCGCTTTATCTGCCACCGGCAGTGCTTCGGTGACGATGCCCAAAAAGCAACCAAAAAGACGATGATCGTCTGTCTTGACAAAACCACAAAAAAGTGATAAATTATATAACTGTAAAAATATTCAGAAAGATTGGTGAAAATAAATGTCAGGCCATTCAAAATGGAGTACCATTAAAAGAAAAAAAGAAAAGACTGACGGCGCAAGAGCTAAGGTCTTCACTAAAATAGGCAGAGAAATCTCTGTTGCAGTTCGTGACGGTGGTCCCGACCCTGCATCAAACTCAAAGCTTAAGGACGTTATCGCTAAGGCCAAGGCTAACAACGTGCCCAACGACAACATCGAAAGAATCATCAAAAAAGCAAGCGGTGAAACAGGCGGCAACAACTACGAGGAGATTATGTACGAAGGCTACGGCCCCTCAGGAATCGCAGTTATCGTTGAAACTCTTACAGACAACCGCAACCGTACAGCAGGCGAAATGCGCCACTATTTTGACAAAAACAAGGGCAACATGGGTCAGCAGGGCTGTGTATCCTTTATGTTTGAGCGTTACGGTGTAATCGTTATCGAGCAGGAAGACACAGACGAAGAAAAGCTTATGGAAGATGCACTTGAAGCAGGTGCAGTTGACTTCCTCACAGACGACGAAGATGTATTTGTAGTTCGCACAGAGCCCAACGATTTAGGTGCAGTACGCGACGATCTTGAGTCAAAGGGTTACAAGTTTGTATCCGCAGAGGTAGAATACATTCCCACCACAGAGACAGCTCTCACAAGCGAGGATGATCTTAAGTGTATGGGCAAGCTTCTTGAGATGCTTGAGGATAATGATGACGTACAGAATGTATGGCACAACCTTGCAAATGAAGAGGATTTACCCTAAGATATAATAAGTAAAGTTTTGGTCAAGCTTTTACAAAAGCTTGCAGGGTGTGGGACAGAGTCCCACCACAAAAACAAAACAGTAAAAGTTAAAGACCTGTCCGTAATGGGCAGGTCTTAGTTTTTTAGTCAGCAAGCAAAACTACGCTCGAAATTACATATTACACTGTTGTTATCATCATTTAAAATCAATTCCATCCTAACACTAAGAAATCCGTCAGCATTCCAAGACGGATAGAATATTATACCTCGGCTGTCTTTTTCAATTATTCCGTCTTTTTTCAGCGTTTCATTTTTAAACACTTCATATTCAACCTCGGGCAATTCCCAATAAACATATATCCATCCGTCTGCCCAAGGCTCATAATGATATTTGTATACTACATTTGTTGCATTTTTAGGAATAGTTTCAGGGATAACTCCAACTATATCCTCATAACACAAAGCCATATCATTATCCAAGACAAGATAATTATCTTTGTTATTTGTATCTGACATAATAGGCGACAACAAAAATATCGATAAAAAAATATGGGCAC
>JAZQUF010000118.1:0-2215 GCA_045631165.1 Acutalibacteraceae bacterium | reverse complement strand
TTCTCGACATAAGCTGTCCGACCTTGGTTTTATCGAAATAACTGAAGGGTACTGTAAGCAGGTGTGCAAACATATCCTCTCGCATATCCTTTTCGATTTTTACGCCCATACCGTGTCCGATATATATCATATAATAGCCTGCTGCCATATCGATAATTTTGAGTACAGCGTACACTGCCGTAAGAGAAAGAATAAGCTCAAGGGTAAGCTTTGATATATCGGTAGTTGCGATGCTTGTGATTTCGCGGACGATCATCGGCAGGACTATTTCACAGCCTGTTGTCAGAGCTGCACAGAAAAGGTCCAGAGCAAGTACGGCCTTGTGTTTTTTGAAGTATGGTAAGAAGTGCTTTTTTAGCATACCTTTTTTATAATTTTTCATAGTTATCTCCTTGGTAAGGGAAGTTTTAGTCAAGCTTTTACAAAAAAGCCTATGAGGTGCGGACGAAGAATAATCCTGGTCAGAATAGGAATTTAAGCTTCAGCGGTAACCTTGACTGAATACTCTTCTTTAAGAGCATCAAGATTTACATATGCTATTGCCTTTTCGTCTGAGTCTTCTCTATAGTCAGGCTTTGTGAATTTATAAACCTCATCCATAACCATCTTAGCTGAAGCTATGTCAGATTTGTTATGACCTTGTTCATTTGCGAGTATTTCTTCCGCTTTGATGATATCAGGCATTGCTTCTGTGAGAGTGTCGTCTGAAAGTACACCATTTATATGATCTTCAAAGAGAGCGCGTACCTTGAGCGCCTTAATCATACTGCCTCTCTTCTTTTCGTCAAGGTCGTAGAAGAAATAGGGAATTGCTGATAAAACGGTACCGATGATGCTGTATACGATTATAGCTTTGACGATGGGATTTCTGAAGTCGGCATCATAAAGGTCATTATAGTTGTTGGTAAGACCGAGTCCCTTAAGTATGAAGGGGACAGCATAGCCTGTAACAAGTGATATAGCCGAAGTGAGAAGTGTACCTGTCTGACCGATGAAACCTTCAAGTCTGTCACCTGTTTTGTATTGCTGATAATCCATCATATCTGCTGTCATTGCAGGCAGATAAATAATTGAAAGGGCACCGACCATATCCTTAAGGAAAATGAAGACAAATACAAGAATGTAGTTTTTATAGCAGGCAAGCATCATCACAAGACAGAATGCCTGTGCAAGAATTGAGAAAAGGCTGATTTTTTTCTTGCCTATTTTATTCATAATGGGGGCTGCAAGAGCCATACCGGGAGTTGAAGCCTCACCCTTGATTACAACCATAAGAGCATAGAGAGAGGGGTTGTTCATACCGTAGTAGAATATCCATTGGAAGATATAAGATGAGCCGTTTGCAAGGAAGCTGAGCCATGTTGAAGAGTTGATAAGCCAGAAGTATTTGTTGCCTGATACCTTCTTAAAGCCCTCAAAAAAGCTCATTTTCTGCACATAGTTTTTCGGTACAATAATTCTTTCCTGTGTACCGAAAACACAGTACATGCTTACAATTACGCCTATTACACAGAATATAGGAAAGCCTTTTCTGTAAGTACTGATATCTTCAAGGTTGCCGATAAGGGGAAGTACGGGATTGATAACTGTTGGAGCAAAGGAATAAACAATTGAACTGATCTCAATAATCCAGCCTCTCTCTGCAGAGTTAGGGGAGAGTACCTGCACAAGACTTGAATAAGCAGACTGATAAAAGGGGGAAAAGAATTGCAGAAGAGTATAGAGTACGAAAACGGTTATACATTTCTGATTATAAGCCATAGTTTCATAGGGCATATATACAAATGCACAAGCGAGAATAGATGTTGGCAGACCCATATACAATATGTAAGGTCGGAACTTGCCCATTTTGCTTCGGGTATTATCGAACATCATAGCTCTTGTGGGTGCGATAACAAAGCTTAATATAATTGATAATGCATTCATTGTCTGAAGGTCAATGGCATCAATGCCGATAGATGCGCCTACAATCATACTGCCTGCATTAAGTGCAATCATACCTGCAAGTGAGAAAATGAAATATACACCTGCGCCGCCCACTGAATAAGCTGCTATTTCTTTATAAGGTACATATTTACCTTCGGGGGCTTTATTCCAATAGGTTTTTATTTCTCCGAGCTTTGACAAAAGAAAGCTGAAAATGTTCTTATTTTCTTTCATATTCATTTCCTCCTTTTTACTACCTCTAAATTTTAACATTTTTATTGTTTAATTT
>JAZQUF010000117.1:0-9178 GCA_045631165.1 Acutalibacteraceae bacterium | reverse complement strand
GGATCTCATCCATGAACTCCTTGAGATCCTCAAACATCTTGGGGTTCTGCCACAGCCACTTGCCCCAGAAGGTATCACGGAGGGGAGCAATACCGGGGATAATGAGGCCTACGTTGTTGTTTGCACGTTCAAGGAAAAGCTTAGCAGCTTCTTTGTCGAAGCCACAGCCTGTAAGCTCAAACCAACCGAAAAGAGATGTACCACCCATAGGGCACATAACAATTCTGTTTTTGATTTCAACATTACCGATTTTCCAGGGGGTGAACAGTGCGTCATACTTTGGATCTGTTTTTGCTGTCATCTTAAATTCTCCTTATATTTTAATATTCATAGTGAATATGTATAAATACACACTATAATTTTAACACATCAAGTTGTATAGAGCAATACATAACATTGATTTTTGTTAACTATGCCGATAAAAAAGAGAAGTATACCGTCGGTATACTTCTCAGATATCAAACTTTAAATCAGATTTCATTAAGAGTCATAAGGTAGTTTGCAGCTGCACCTCTTGAAACTGTACCTGTGATATTGAAGTTGTTGTCAGAAATTACGCTCAGACCGAGTGCAATACCCTTGAAGAAGCCTACAAAGCCCTTTGTTGCACTGCAACCGAGAACATCAAAAGCAAATCTGATAACTGTAACAGACTTTGTATTATCTGAAGCTGTTTCGGTACCCTTGATAACATTTAAAGCGTTTACAAGCTCATAGCTCTTGATGGGAGCATCAGGATTGAATGTTGTCTCTGATTCGGGAGCCATAATACCGTTAAGAAGAACATATTCAATAGCATTGTAGTATTTATTACCTGTAATATCAGTATATTTCTGGCTGATTTCCTTGTTGGGAAGAGCCTCGATAATCTTGTTAGCAATAAATACGTGACCTGCAGCGTCGGGATGGCTGTCAACATATGTTGTACCGTCTGTATCAACATATGTATAACCGTACTTCTTTGCACCTTCAATCATAGGATTGTTTGCGATTGCCATAATTCCGCCGACAATTGTTTTCATTGCCTTTGCCTTGGCATCGTCTTCTGCTACCTCTTCTTCGTTAACAGGTCCGCCTTCAACGCCGTTGTATGAGTAATAGTTGCCCTTAACGCTGTTATCACTCATACCAACAACCATAAGTGTTACGTCGCTGTTATATGAGTAGATATCCTCGATCATAGCATTCCAGTTTGTATAGAATGTTCTGAGACCGTATTCAAGTGCTGAAGGAACTCTCTTAAGGATTGCTTCAAGAGCACCTGCAAGATGTGCGATTTCAACGATCTGCTCAAGTGTGCCCATATCCATTGTGCTCTTTTCGAGCACTTCCTTAGCCATCTGAATATATTCGTCAGCTACATTTTCTTCTTCAAGTATATCAGCGAAAACCCATGTGAGGTATGCACCCCAGTCGTTACCGCCAACACCGAGAGTGATAAGATCAGCCTCTGATACAGCCTTCTTATATTCAGCTCTGAAATATTCATCGCCGGGGAGATGGTTGTTGCCGTCACCGGGATAAACCTTTGAACTCTCATAAACATAAAGCTGAGATGGGTGGAAGAGATAAGGCTCATCCTTTACTTCTTCAGCATATTCGTCGTTAAGCATATAACGAACCTCGATTGTTCTGAATCCGGGTGCTGCAAATGAGCTTGTTTTGCCGCCTTCACCGATAATTGACTTGCCGATAACATCAGCGTATGAGCCGGGTACTACATAGTAAACTGTCTCGTAGTTATCTCTGTTGAATTCTCTGTCGTCTGATGTGATCTGATCACGATAACCGCTGGCAGCACTGTCACCGAGAAGGAGATAGTTCTTATACTGACCGTTGTGTGCCTTTACTGCATCCTGATTGAGTTCTGCTGCAAAGCTTACAAATGTACCTGAAATGATTACAAGAGTAAGAAGTACAGCGAGAGCTTTTTTCATAATTTTTGCCATTTCTTTTGCCTCCAAAATTATTAATGTGATTTTTGTTAAGGTTTCTTAACAATTTCAATTAATAATATCATAATTTGATTTTATAGTCAAGTGAGGCTAAAAATTTATACTTATTTTTCAAATCTATGCAACAAGTGTGTCAAGTTTAATTTATTTAAATAATTACCTTTCTATGACTTTTAATTTTATCTAGTGCACCTTTTTCAAGTCTCGACACCTGTGCCTGAGAAATGCCGATTTCCTTCGCGACCTCAGTTTGGGTCAAACCATTCATAAATCGTAAGGATAGTATATTTTTTTCACGTTCACCTAAATTGTTTATGGCTTTTTTCAGGAGTATCTCATCTATCCAATCTATATCTGAATTGCTGTCACCTATCTGATCCATTACATAAATAGTATCACCTGCATCAAAGTAAACGGGCTCATATAAGGATACCGGCTCTACAATAGCCTCCAAGGCTATAACAACAGTTTCTTTCTTTAATCCCATTTCCTTGGAAATTTCTTCAATTGTCGGTTCACGTTGAGTTTCGTTGATTATACGCTCTTTGATTTTCATTGCGTGATAGGCTGTATCTCTCATAGAACGACTTACGCGAATTGGATTGTAGTCACGAAGATACCGTCTGATTTCGCCTATAATCATAGGAACTGCATAGGTGCTAAAGCGAAGTCCGAGAGTTACATCAAAGTTGTCGATGGCTTTTATAAGTCCGATACAACCGACCTGGAATAAATCGTCTAGGTTTTCTCCCCTGGATGAAAAACGCTGTATTACACTGAGTACAAGCCTGAGATTACCATTGATAAGAGTTTCTCTTGCCTGCGTATTACCGTCTTTTATTTTTATCAGCAGAGCAGTTTTTTCTTTTTCACTGAGTACCTTTAATTTTGATGTATCTATGCCGCATATCTCAACCTTGTTGTAATGCAAAATAATTACCCCCGATAGTGTTACTGAGATAATTATTGGCAGTACCGTTAGAAATATAATTGGAAAAATAAAACTCCCCACAACTGTGAGGAGTAAATTCAATTTGTTACCATTCTCTTATAACTTCAGGATTTGCAAAGATTTCTTCGAGCTTTCTTACAAAGGGCATTGTATCGTTAAAAGCACCGATTCTGTGGTCGAAAACAAGGTTGATGGGAAGCATCTTCTTTGTTTCGATGTCAACCTTTCCTTTTTCATTCTTAAAAGCAAAGTTTTTGTCTTTTGCGGCACCAAAACCAAAAAGGAATACCTGAGGATAAAGAAGGGGAGTGTAACCGATATTGCCGTTAAGCTCTCTGTGAACGCTACCCCAGTTAGTGAAGCAGACACTACCCTCATTGAGCTCCTGCAAAAGAAGCTCTGTGCCGTCCTGCTTGGACTTCTGCATCATATCCTGAAATTTAGCCACCTTGCCCTTGCCGATATAACCTGAGCCAATCTGTGCAATTGATGAAACTATCTTACCCTTAAGAATGAAGCCGACCATTCTCTGTGCTATAAGGTCGAAAAGAACTCTGTTGATGTCGGATTTTTCAGCTCTTTCAATAACATCATTAATGCTCATCTGAAGCTCTTTAAGAGTCTTTTCCTCAGCATGTAATACCTTTATGGGGAAAGTTTCGCCTGTTTCGAATATATATGGCATAGCGGGGTCAATATGCTTTTTAACAACAAGTTTACCGCTTGAAGATGTGTGATTGTATTTCATATGAGCGTTGAGTCTGGGAGCTGCCTTGAGACCTTCAACCATAACTCTCATCATCACTGTGTTGAATGAAAGCTTGTAGTCAACCTCACTCTGAAGTTTTTTGAATTCTTCCCAGAATTTTGTAATATCAGCCTCATAGAAATATGAAGCACCTACAGTTTCTCTCTGGGCGTTTGTAAGTACGTTGCCTGATACTCTCTGCTTGAGTTTGAAGTATTCAATTCTGTCGCCGTCTTCCGGAAGCTCAAGAGCACCTGCCATAAACTGTTTGAAATCCATAATGTTATCTCCCTTTTCTCTAAATATCTATGAAGAATATTAACTCTATTATAGCATATTTTTTTCTGATAATATTAATGAATTTTTAAGTTTTGGTGTAATTGTGTGAAAAATGCAATTGATAATTACTGATAAATGCTATTGAATTAAAAACTGATAAATGATATAATCATCCCAACACTAATAAGGCGGTAGAAAATATGACATTTGAAATTAAAGGTAATCAGTTTATGAAAGACGGTGAACCTGTAAAACTTATTTCAGGTGCGGTGCATTATTTCAGAAATATGCCCGATACCTGGAGAGATATATTCAAGAAAATGCGCGCAATGGGTCTTAATTGTGTTGAAACTTACTGCGCTTGGAATATGCACGAGAAAAAGAAAGGCGAATTTGATTTCAGCGGTAACCTTGATATAGCCAAGTTTATCACAATAGCTGCTGAAGAAGGTCTTATGGCCATCGTACGCCCCGGTCCATATATCTGCGCTGAATGGGAATTCGGCGGACTTCCCTGGTGGATTCAGGCCGAGGATGACATGGAAATCCGTTGCAGTAATAAGGCTTACATTAAATATTTTGACAGATACCTTGCAAAGATGTTTGAGCAGATTAGACCTCTTCTTTGCACAAACGGTGGTAATATCATAATGCTTCAGTGTGAAAACGAATACGGCTATTATGGCGATGATAAAGAGTACCTCAAGCATCTTTACAAGAGCTACAGAGATATGGGTATCGACGTACCTCTCTTTACTTCTGATGGTACAAGCAAGGATAATCTCCTTGACGGTGCTATTGATGGCTGTATGGCGACTCTCAACTTCGGTAGCCGTGTTGAAGAAAATTTCCGTGCTCACGATGAGCTTTTCCCTGACCAGCCTAAGATGTGTATGGAAATGTGGAATGGTTGGTTTGACGCCTGGGGTGATGAGTACCACCACACAACAAGCGCTGAAGACTATGCAAAAGTAGTTGACGATATGCTCACTAAGGGTAGCCTTAATATGTATATGTTTATCGGTGGTACTAACTTCGGCTTTATGAGTGGTGCTAACCACTATGAGAGATTTGCTCCCGATGTTACAAGCTACGACTATGACGCTATGCTTACAGAGTGCGGTGACGTTACACCGAAGTATATGGCTGTAAGAGAAGTTATACAGAAGCATACTAAGGCTGAGCTTCCCGAGATTCCTGCAAACAGAATCAAAAAAGCTTATGGCAAGGTACAGCTCACTGAATTTTCAGGTATATTTGAAAATCTTGATGTGCTTTCGACCCCCGTACACTCAGATGTGCCTCTTTGCATGGAAAAATACAATCAGGGTTACGGCTTTATTGCATACAAGACTCGTCTCAACAGAGATTATGAAGACACCAAGCTTATCTTTGAGAGCCTTGGCGACAGAGCTCAGATTTATATTAACAGCGAGCTTATCGGCATCGTATATATAAACGATTCGCTCGAAATCAACTTCACTGCTAAAGAGGGCGACATTCTCACAGTACTTTGCGAAAATATGGGCAGAGCTAACTTCGGCAGCAAGATGATGCGTAAGAAGGGTATCGCAGGCAGATGTCTTCTCGATAAGAAGATTCACTTCGGTTGGGATGTTTACACCTTACCTATGGATAATCTTGATAAGATTGCTTTCAGCGGTACACTGCCGAAAGAGAAGAGCGTGTTCTGCAAGGGAACATTCACCATTGATGAAGCATACGATACATTCCTCAAGCTCGATAACTTCACAAAGGGCTTCGTAACTGTCAACGGCTACAACATCGGCAGATACTGGGAAATCGGCCCCCAGAAGACACTTTATATTCCTGCTTCACTTCTTAAGAAAGGCGAGAATGAAATTATAGTCTTCGAGTCAGACGGACTCAAGGGTGATGCTATAATCGAGTTTGTGGATGTGCCAGAGTTGGGGTAATGATCGTAAGTTGGTGAAATATTATGAAGTTTCGTACTATATTTCTGAAAGATGCATTAATTGATACATCTACAATGGAAAAGTACACTGTAGAAGAGACAAATGAATATGCAGTAGTTGAATTTAATGATAATGAAGCCTTAGAGTTTTTCGAAGATTTTAAATCTGCATTCGATTTAAGGGCAGAAAAGTTAAAAACATTTGAGACGATTGATTGTGTAGGTGAGGATAATCACATTTATTTCATATCTTCAGATGGTGTCGAGAAGCAGAATATCACAAATGACTTTTCACTTAAAAAACTTAAAAAGATAAAAACTAAAACTTATTATCTTTGCAGAAAGGTTGAAGCTTATTCTGAAAAACTTCTTTCTGAAAACGACACAACAACTTCGATTTCCAATGTCTCATTATCAAAATACAAAAAGTATACATTTGTAAGCAAAGAAAACAACATAGCTTTTGCATATCGGATGAAAAAGGCTAAAAAAGATAGTCAGCCTATAGTTATATACTTTCACGGTGGCGGTGCTTGCGGAACAGACAACTTTAAACAGTTTTATGAATATTCCGCTTCGCCTGCTCGTAAAAAACTTGAAAAGTATGACTGCACTATAATTGTACCGCAGACGCCGATTAACAGACCCTTCGGCAAGGTAAATTCTATTGATTACCTTCACTCTGTAAAACAACTGACTGAAATTTTAATTAATGAATTAAAAGCTGACAAAAACAGAATTTATATCTATGGTTCATCTTTCGGAGGTTTCTGTACATGGCTTTCAGCTTATTACTTTCCTGATTATTATGCTTGTGCAATGCCTCTTATGGGTCAGTTTGAAGAATGTTTCTTTGACGAAGTTGATTATTCAAGGCTCAAAAATTTGCCGCTTTGGATAGGCCATTCTTCGGATGATAAAATTGTAGATATCAAACAGAATGATATTATTGCAAAAGAGTTAGAGAAATGTTCAGGTAATTTCAGATATACTCGTTATGATGAATATGGACACGGTATGGCTAATAAATTTTTAAGTAAAGAAAACTGGCCTGAATGGATGTTCAGTCAAAGCCTTGATAAGAGATAATATCATAGCACCTCGCTTTCTCGGCGGGGTGCTATTTTGTTTTAGCATTTTTTATATCGCGTACAAAAAAACAACAGCTCGACATTTAACTGTCGGGCTGTTTTGATGTGTGTTAACTTATTTATTCTCATCAATAAATGCGATGATTTCATCCTTGCTCTGAAGACCCACAAGTCTGTTTTTCTCTTTGCCGTCTACAAAAAGAATCATGCAGGGGATTGATACAACACCCATAAGCATTGCATAGTCTGCAGCTTCGTCGCAATTGAGCTTGCAGATTTTAACCTGACCGTCAAGCTCGTCAGCAAGCTCTTCGATAACAGGGCCGAGCATCTGACAAGGTCCGCACCAGGGAGCCCAGAAATCAACGAGCACAGGCATATTTTTTTCTTCGTTAACTTCACTGTGGAAGTTTTCACTTGTAAGTTCGATATATGACATTTTTAATTACCTCCTTTAATCTTTGTTAAATAATATCATATATTTTTTCACATTTCAAGGCAAAAATTCAAATAAAGTCCAATATTTGTCACTGCGATGAACCTTTAATACTTGATTTTTTCCACAAAATAGTGTAAAGTATATTTATTGTGGAAAACTATGGGTGTTTATACCATATTTTGTGTAATTTAATTTTTCTAATTTATTATAAATTTGAAAGGAATCGTAAATTTATGGCTAAGAAATCAGGATATTCCAACGATGATATTCAAATGCTTGAGGGTGCTGACCGAGTCAGAAAAAGACCTGCCGTTATCTTTGGCTCAAACGGCATTTCGGGATGTGAGCACTCGATTTTTGAAATTCTTTCTAACTCAATAGACGAAGCGAGAGAGGGTCACGGTGATAAGATTACTGTTACCCGTTTTATCGACGGCTCAGTTGAAATTCAGGACTGTGGCCGCGGTATCCCTGTCGGTTACAACGAAAAGTACGACCGCTATAATTGGGAGCTTATTTTCTGCGAAATGTATGCAGGCGGTAAGTACAACACCAACTCAGGCGGTAGCTATGAGTACTCACTTGGTCTTAACGGTCTTGGTCTTTGTGCTACTCAGTTTGCAAGTGAATATATGGATGCTGAAATTAAAACCGGTGGCGAAAGACACACACTTCACTTTGAAAAGGGTGTCAACATCGGTGGACTTCAGAGCGAGCCCTACGCTAAAAAAGACACAGGTACCCGCATTAAGTGGAAGCCTGACCTCGAGGTTTTCACTGACATTGATGTTTCTCTTGAGTATTATCAAGAGACTCTTATGCGCCAGGCTATTGTCAATCCGAAAGTGCGCTTCGAGCTTAAAAATCAGATCAAGGGCGGATTTGAAACTTTCGTATATTACTACGAAAACGGCATCAGCGACTATGTAAAAGAGCTCGCAGGTGACGATGCAATTTCGTCTGTGCAGTATTGGCAGGCTGAAAGAAGCGGTAAAGACAGAGAAGATTTACCCGAATACAAAGTAAGACTTAATGTAGCTCTTGCTTTCTCAAATAAAAAACAGCTTATTGAGTACTACCATAACTCCAGTTTCCTTGAGTTTGGCGGCTCGCCTGATAACGCCGTTAAGAGCGCAACTGTTGCTCAGATTGACGCGTACCTTAAGCAGACTGGTAAGTACACAAAGAGTGATGCTAAGATTAAATTCCAGGACGTTGCTGACTGTCTGATTCTCGTTTCATCATCATTCTCAACTGAAACTTCATATCTTAATCAGACTAAGAAAGCTATTACCAATAAGTTCATTCAGGAAGCTATGACAGAGTTTATCCGTCATCAGCTTGAAGTATATTTCATCGAAAACAAGATGGAAGCTGATAAGATAGCTGATCAGGTACTTATCAATATGCGTTCTCGTGTCAAAGCCGAGGCTGCAAGGGTTAACATCAAAAAGACCCTCGCATCATCTAACGATATGGCAAATCGCGTACAGAAGTTCGTTGACTGCAGAAGCAAGGATATCGACCGCAGAGAGCTTTTCATCGTGGAGGGTGATTCAGCATTGGGTGCTTGTAAGCAGGCTCGTGACTCTGAATTCCAGGCTGTTATACCTGTAAGAGGTAAGATTCACAACTGTCTTAAGTCTGAATATGAAAAGATATTTAAGAGTGAAATTATTACTGACCTTTTAAAGGTACTCGGCTGTGGTGTTGAAGTACACGCTAAGGGTATGAAAAATATGTCAACCTTCAGTATGGATAATCTTCGTTGGAGCAAG
>JAZQUF010000116.1:0-12928 GCA_045631165.1 Acutalibacteraceae bacterium | reverse complement strand
TCATCTTCAAAAATTCCTTTCAGAGGGCGTATTTTTATTATACCCTCTACTACATCGGTACTGATAACCACACTTGGTATTGCAGGAATAAGATATTCCTTTTCACCCTGTCTGATGTGCCACACATCGTTTGCACCCGTTTCTGATACGTTGCTGAGTATACCGTATGTTTTACCTTCATCGTCAGCATCAATTACAGTACAATCGATAAGTTCCTGAATAAACCAGCTACCCTCGGGAAGTCTGGCATCGCTTCTCTTCATATAGAGGACCTTTTCTCTGTACCTTGATGCCTCTTCAACTGTCTCTATACCCTTAACCTTCATTATAACCATATTACCGTTAGGACGACAGGATACCTCAAGAGGCTTTTCTCCCTTTTTATCAAGATACAGTGTCCTGAACTTTTTCATAAACTCAGGGCTGTCACACCAGGGCTGAACACGCATTTCTCCCTTGATGCCGTGAGTGGAGGTAATTTTACCTATTTCAAGATATTCTTTAATCATAATAATCTCCTATATAAACTAAAGGCTGCCTTAAGACAGCCGTTAGTGTTGTTTAATTAGTCCTCGAGAGGAGCAAACCACTCTTCGTTGGGTTCTTCGCCGAAGATTTCGCAGATATACTTATAAAGTTCATTCCACATCTTCCAGAAGTACTCTTCGAAAACCTCAAAAATTTCTTTCATAATTTCTACCTCCTTATCAGGTTGCCTTTATTATATAACATTGTTTATAAAAATTCAAGAATTTTCCTTAAAAATTATATCCGCCGTTTCCGCTCCTGCGCAGTCAATCAGTCCTTTCGGTGAAATAAAGAGCTGAACACCGAGTGCACCGCCGCTGATAATGATTTCGTCGAAATTAAGGATGCTGTTATGGATAACGGTTCTGAACTGCTTTTTCATACCTATAGGTGTACAGCCACCTCGTATGTAGCCTGTCACATTCTTTATATCTTTGACATGAAGAAGCTCTACGCTTTTCTCTCCCACAGCCCTGGCTGCCTTTTTGAGATCGACCTCTTTATCTATAGGCAGTGCAAAAACATAGTTTTCACCGCTTTTACCTACTGCGACAAGAGTTTTAAAGGTCATATCGTAACTCTGAGAGAGCATATCGGCAATATGTATACCGTCTATAAACTCGTCACATTCATAATAATTGACCTTATAGGGTATTTTCTTTTTATCGAGTATACGCATAGCGTTAGTCTTTAATGATTTATCCTTAGCCATATTAACCTCACAATTGACTTAAATCTTAACTTAATATATAATATCACAGGATAAAAGATTTTTCAACAAAGAGGTGTGACAAATGACAGACTTAATCTGCCCCGTATGCTCCGAGAATCTCACCGAAACGGACAGAAGCTATGTATGCGTCAACAATCACTGCTTCGATAAAGCAAAAGAGGGTTACGTCAATCTTCTGACGGGCAAGCATAAATCCGGCAGTGATATCGGTGACAACAAGGATATGGCAATAAACCGACGTGAGTTTCTCTCAAAGGGTTATTTTGACACTCTGGTAAACGGCATCAGAGAGCTTATAAAGGAGTTAGCTTTCACAAAGCCCACAATAGCAGATATATGCTGTGGAGAGGGCTATTACGGCCATAGAATCAAGGAAGAGACAGACTGTGATATGCTCGGCTTCGATATTTCAAAAGAAATGGTACGCCTTGCCTCCAGACGTAAAAACGGCATAACCTATTTCGTAGCCAACCTTTCACGAATACCTCTGAGAGACGGCAGTGTTGACATTGCAATGCATCTTTTCGCACCCTTTCACGAAAATGAATTCAGCCGTATCACAAAAAAGAACGGATATATTATAAGTGTTGTTGCAGGTGAAAATCACCTTATCGAGCTGAAGTCTCTCTTATATGACAAGCCATATAAAAATGATGAGGCTCCCCCGAAAACTGAAAAACTCATCTTTAAAGAAAAGCGCAAGCTGACAGCTAAGGTGCATCTTGAAAGAAACGAGGACATTATGGCACTGTTTAAAATGACGCCTTATTACTACCATACCAGACCTGAGGACAAGCTGAAGCTTCAGGGCATTGAGGGAATGGACATTACAACGGAGTTTGTTATGTTCATTTATGAGGTTAACGATTAATATCCAAATAAAAAAAGACACCCTTGGTGTCTTTTTTTATTGTTCTTACTGTGTTTTCTTCTGATAGCTCTTGCAGAAATGGGGAATTGCAATAGCATCAGCACTTGTCTTTTCGTGTGACACCTCAATTTTATCAAGGCTGCACTTGTCACATTCAACGTGGTACTGACATTCGTTTACTGAACATTTAACGCCTTCGTTATGCATAAAATTCACCTCACTTTTTATGATGAGCAAACTCATCACGTACTGATAGTTTGACTCAAAAAGTGAGGCTTTATTCTTAATTTATAATGTTATTCTGAATTTGTCAGGAAGCTTTGTGAAAAAACTCATCATCTCAGCTATAATGTTATAGATATATGAGGCAACCTTTCGGGTACCGAGCTTTTCAAATACAGTAGTTTCAATTTTTTCTGAGATTGCATCGGGATAATCAGCATCACAAAGAGGATTACTGCTGTCAAATTCTGCCTTTTCACCGTTCATAATTGTGAAGTTGAACTTTCTCTCGCTGACAGGTGTAACCTTATTGGAAAGATATGTAACATCAATCTCCATATTCTTTACACTTACCTCAGGTACCTCACCGTCAATTTTCACGCTCTTGCTCTGACCGGGCTTAAGGATAAAGGGGAAGAATTCAAAGTCGAAATCAGCACCCTTTACATCAATAGCACTCACTGTAACGATACTGTCATAGGAAATGTTGGTGATTATAAGCTCCTTGTCTTCTGAGGAAAGATAGCCTTCCTTGCTCTTATCGAACTCAGCAAAAATAACGTGAGCAGGGTTTGTTGTGGTATGGAACTGGGTATATCCTTCTTTTTCGAGGCTGTGAACATCATAAGCCTCACCACCGTTGAGAATAAGCTTACGCATAAGCGAAAAAGTATATTCATCGTGTATAGTCATTCCGTGGTAGCCTTTTTCGATGAACCATGTTCTTTCAGGAAGATATGATGTTGAGGCGTCAACTGTCATATCCGGTGACACCTGATAGAAGCCCGTATCGACCTTCTGTGTATAGCCGTCTGCAAAACGCTTGCCAAACGGAGCAACAGTTGCACCTGTTGCTGATGCCACCGGTACAATACCGTCTGTGCTTTCCATCATACCTGTTACACCCTGAATATCATAACCTGTGATAATGTATATTCTTACCCCTGCTTCTTCAGCCTTTTTGAAGCCCTTGGCGTAATAATACTCACCCTCAGGAGACATAATATTATAGTGATAATAGTCGCTCTGCTCAATAAGCTTCTTATTTACTACCGGATCAAGGTGCATTGCTTTATATTCCTCATAACAGCTAAGAGGCATAAAGTCCCAGAAGCTACTCCAGTAACGTATATGACCGAGATTTTCCTTTATAAGCTCTCTGAAAAGCTCATCAATAAAGCCGAGCTTTACAGCCTCAAGAATAATATCAAGCTCTTCTTCAACCACAAGACCGTGCTCAAGGAAATCTATAAGCACTCTGTCAGCAAAGTCCTGACCGCCGCCGAATACGTCATAAGCAAGAGCCGCACCTGCAAGTGCAGGCATAAGAAGTGTCGCGTTATAAACCTTGCCCTCGTGACCGTAAAGAGTGAGGTATGTACCTGAAATCTGACCGCCGTGTGAAAGTCCGTAAAGGTTTACTTTGTCTATTTTATCCTTTTCACTTCTGCCCTCATTGCAGTAATCAATAACCTCATCGATATATTCTCTGAGCTGACCGGCAAGCTCTACAGCTCCGAGACGGAAGTCAAGAGTGAAAATGAAGATATTTTCAAGACCAACCTCAGCCGCAAGAGCATCCACTATCTCAGGCTCTGTCTGGTACTCGCCCTCGGGATAGGTTTCCCTGAGATATTTAAAGTTTGTCTCGTCAGGTGTGTTCACATAGTTATATGCGGGAACTATGGGTTGTCCGTCAGCATTGCATGCAAACTCAGCGAACACTGTTCTGAAGCCAACTCCAAGCTCTTTTGCCAGTGTATCGGCTTCACCCGTTGCAAGAAATTCTGCAGCTGCCTTTGCTAAAATTTTTGCTCTGTCACTGTTGGAATTATCCATTATCTGACCAAGAGGATCTGTACCCCAGACAGGCTTCTCATTGCCGTTTTCATCAATGCAGTAAATATTTGATGTCGCATAGCCGGGTACAAATATAATTGGGTAATCAGTAATCTTATCTGATGATTTTTCAGCGGCAGCAAAGGAAACTGAAACACAGCTGAACACTATCAGTATTCCCAACATCACTGCTATTATTTTTTTCATAATGTATCATCTCCTGCACTATAATTTTCCAATATGGGTATTTTATCATACTCACCTATCAATTACAATAGTAATATGACAATTGCCACAATAAAATTATTTTATGTATAAAAAAATACAAGTCAGAATATTTTGTCCTGACCTGTAAGAATATTTTATTTTTTCTTGAGCTTTGGCAATACCAGACAAAGACCGATAGCCAACAACGCCGCTACACCAAGGCCTGCAGGAACAAGATAGTCACTGTCATTATCACCTGTTGCAGGCATTGCAAGAGGAACAAGACTCTCATCTATGGCTATTACCTGAAGCACTACAGCAACAACGCTGAGTATCATAAGTGCCGCCATAACAATACATATAGCTTTAATCATACCTTTTGGCATCATAATATTTTACCTCCGAAGATTTATCTTTTTCTATTTTATCACTTTATGTAGCCTTATGTCAACCTTTTTGTTTTTATCATAAGAATAATATTGAGGGGTTAATTGTACTTTTCGTATTGAATTTATCTTAAATCAGGTATATAATGTAATAGTTATAATACTACAACAAAAAAGAGGTTGAATCATTATGAAGAAACGTACTATCATCGGTGCTACTATTGCAGCAGCCGCAACTGCCAACGCTGTTCACGCTGCAGTTTATCGCCCGAAAAAATCTGCCAGTGAACCCCTCCCCAAGGAAGATATCAACGTACAGAGATATCGTGATAATCTTTCAAAAGCTATTCAGTTCAGAACCATCTCCAACAGAGATAGCAAATTAGTTGACTGGGCTGAATTCGAAAAGTTCCATAAGTTCCTTGATGAGGCTTATCCTCTTATTGCAAAGAATCTTGAAAAAGAAATCGTTCCCCCTGCAAATCTTCTCTATCGTTGGAAGGGTACAAGAAGCGACCTTCAGCCTATTGCGCTCCTCGCCCATCAGGATGTTGTTCCTGTTTCATCAGGCACTGAGGATGACTGGGTACACGATGCTTTCAGCGGTCACGATGACGGCGAATTTATCTGGGGTCGCGGTTCAGTCGATATGAAAAACCACCTTATCGCTGTTATGGAATCCGTTGAAGCTCTTCTCGAGGACGGCTTTACCCCTGAAAGAGACGTATATCTTCTTTTCGGAGACAATGAAGAGGTTGTTGCCAATTCAGATAACGGTGCCAAAGACCTTATGCTCACCCTCAAAAACAGAGGCATCACTCTCGACAGCGTAATTGACGAGGGCGGTGCTATGATTCCTATAAGCGTACCCGGAGTGCTTGAAAACAAATATCTTGCCGGTGTCGGTGTTGCCGAAAAGGGATATTCAGATATCGAAATTGTTGTCAATGCAAAGGGAGGACACTCTTCTCAGCCACCAACGCATAACGCTTTAGGTGAGATTGCAGATGTTATCAAGGCTCTCGAAAAGAATCAGTTCAAGGCAGCTCTCAATGAAAATATGAAAAGCCTCTTTGATGCCATAGGCAGAGAATGCAGCTTCCCTGTAAGACTCATCACCTGCAATATGCCATTACTTTATCCGGCTATCACTGAGCTTTCAAAGCACATACCGTTCCTCGCCTGTCTTACACGTACAACTACAGCTGTAACTATGGCTCAGGGCAGCCCTGCAGCTAACGTACTCCCCCAGCGTGCAGCTATAACTGTCAATTTCAGAGCTATGCCCGGTACCACCAAGCAGAATCTCGTAGACCACATTCGCAGTGTCTGCAAGAACAAGGATATAGAAATTAACGTCCTTAACTCAAAAGAGGCATCTAAATTCTCCTCAACCGATTCAAGAGCCTACAATATTATCCGTGATGTTTCAAAAGCAATTCAGCCCGGCGCTATCGTTGCTCCGTATCTTGTAATGGGCGGCACCGACGCTTACAACTATGAGCCTATCTGCGACAACATTTATCGCTATGCTCCATTTGAGCTCACAACTGAGCTTCTTCGCTGCACTCACGGCACCAACGAAAGACTTCCTATCAACCTTATGGAAAATGCTCTTGTGTTCTTCAAAAATTATATAAGAAGAGCAAGCGCTGAGTAAATTCCGAACTATGAATGCGGGATAAATTGGTAGTTAAAACAACAATCTACCCGCCGAATATACAAAAACAATTTTTTCATAAGATAAGAGGGCGACCGTTGGTCGCCCTCTTAATGTTGTAATAAGAAAATTTATTTACGTCCTGTTGAGCCGAATCCGCCTGCACCTCTGACAGTATCATCAAGCTCGTCACTGAAAATAAAATTAGCAGTAATAAAAGGTGCAATAATCATCTGAGCAATACGCTCCCCTGCTTCAACAGTCTGAGCCTCCTTGCCGTGATTGTGAAGAGCAACCATAACCTCGCCTCTGTAGTCAGCATCAACTACACCGACCTTGTTAGCAGGTGCAAGACCTTTTTTACAAGCAAGACCGCTTCTTGCATAAATAAAGCCTGCATAACCCTCAGGAATCTCAAATGCAAGACCCGTAGGAATAAATTTAGTATCATTCGGCTCGATTGTCACAGCCTCATCAATAGCAGCATACATATCAGCACCTGCAGCCCACTCACTGCCGTATGTAGGCATCTGAGCGTTGTCACGGAGCTTTTTAATTCTTAAATCAAATTTCATTTATGTCACCCTCCCAAAGTGTAACTACACCTGATTCTTCTGTTTTTCTGAGCTCAATTATCCTCTGATTTTCCGAGCCCTTGAAGCGGAGCTTCAGGTTTTTCTTTTCCTCAATGAACTTACCGTCAACGAGGATATCTATATTTCTGAGCATTTTTTCAGTGATACTCTTATCACAAAGCCTACCTGTAAGCAGGTCTTTTTCATAGTTATAACCCGTATAACACCAGATGCTTTTATCAGGGTATACCTCTTTGATTTTACTGAGCACATCAGCAAGCACTACCTGATTTCTGGGTTCAAAGGGTTCGCCGCCAAGAAGTGAAAAGCCTTTGATATAGTCAGGCTTCATAGCATCGAGTATTCTATCCAGAGTTTCGGAAGTGAACTCCTCGCCGTAAGAAAAATCCCAGGCCTCTTTATTGAAACAGCCTTTACATCTATGGGTACAGCCACTGACAAACAGTGATACTCTTACACCGGGGCCGTTAGCCACATCAAAGGGCTTTATTGTTGCATAGTTCACTTCTTCACCTCATTTCAGATGCCATAAGGCAATTCATAATTAATAATTATATGTCGCTCGCCGCGGAGCGTCACTTTTGCCTTTCCCTCTTGCGGTTCCCAAAATTGCTTATCGGCTTGGAGTGCCGAGCAATTTTGACCGCTGCGCCATCCTCACCTCGCTTCAACCACCGCAGGTGGCGCTTCGGTGACGATGCCCAAAAGTGACCAAAACGCGCTATTACAAGTGCAATACTCTCGCCTTGATTTCCTTTGTCTTACCGACATTCCAGAAGTTTTCGCCTAAGTAACCACAAGTTCTTCTTGTAACATTCATCTTGCGCTGATCCTTATTTCCACAGTTGGGGCATTCCCATTCAAGATTTTCATTGACAATAATCTCACCATCAAATCCACACTCATGACAGTAGTCGCTCTTGGTGTTGAACTCAGCGTACTGTATATTGTCATAGATAAACTTTACAAGTTCTTCGAGAGCCTCAAGATTATGTCTCATATTAGGAATCTCAACATATGAAATAGCACCACCTGATGAGATAACCTGGAACTGGCTTTCAAATGTGAACTTCTGGAAAGCATCTATATCTTCTCTTACATCTACATGGTATGAGTTAGTATAATAGCCCTTATCTGTTACATCCTCTATAGTTCCGAAGCGTGCCTTGTCAATTCTTGCAAAACGATAGCAAAGCGACTCAGCAGGTGTACCATAAAGACCGAAACCGAGACCTGTATCCTTCTTCCACTTTTCGCAGTGCTCACGGAGAGTCTTCATAATCTTAAGAGCAAATTCTGTGCCAACAGGGTCAGTGTGACTTACGCCCTTCATAAGCTTTGTCACTTCATAAAGACCGATATAGCCGAGTGAAATTGTTGAGTAGCCATCGTGAAGGTACTTCTCGATAGTCTCGCCCTTCTTGAGTCTTGCGATAGCACCATATTGCCAATGAACAGGACTTGTGTCTGAAATAACATTATGAAGTGCATGATGTCTGCACATAAGAGCTTCAAAGCAAAGCTGAAGTCTTTCTTCAAGGAGATTCCAGAATTTATCTTCGTCGCCTCTTGCAACAATACCAATCTGAGGAAGATTAAGTGAAACTACGCCCTGATTGAATCTGCCCTCAAACTTGTATTCACCATTTTCGTCTTTCCAGGGTGAAAGGAATGAGCGACAGCCCATAGGTGAGAATACATTACCCTCATAATTTTCACGCATCTTTTTAGCTGAAATATAGTCAGGATAAAGTCTCTTTGCTGAGCATTTTACTGCAAGCTTAGTGATATAGTCGTACTCGCCACCCTTGAGGCAGTTATGTTCATCGAGCACATAAACAAGCTTCGGGAAAGCGGGAGTTACATAAACGCCCTTTTCGTTCTTGATGCCCTGATAGCGCTGACGAAGAATTTCTTCGATAATCATAGCGTTTTCCTTAATATATTCGTCATCCTTCTTAAGGTTGAGGAAAATTGTAACAAAGGGTGACTGACCGTTGGTAGTCATAAGAGTATTGATCTGATACTGGATAGTCTGTACGCCTGAACGAAGCTCATCTGCTAATCGGTCATCAACAATCTTATTAATCTGCTCTTCACTGAATTCCTTGCCGAACTCTTCGCTTATATGCTTGTAGAACTTGTTTCTGCTCTTGCGAAGATACTTACCGAGGTGACTGATATCAACACTCTGTCCACCGTACTGGCTTGAAGCAACAGAAGCAATAATCTGAGTCATAACGTTACAGGCAACCTGGAAGCTCTTGGGGCTTTCAATAAGCTTTGCATTCATAACAGTGCCGTTGTCGAGCATATCACCGATATTGATAAGACAACAGTTGAAAATAGGCTGAAGGAAATAGTCGGCATCGTGGAAGTGGATTGTTCCCTCGTCGTGAGCCTTTGAAATATATTCGGGAAGAAGAAGTCGACGGGTAAGGTCTTTTGATACTTCACCTGCAATAAGGTCTCTCTGAGTAGCTGCCATAACAGCATCCTTATTGGAGTTTTCTTCCATTACATCTTTATTTGAGTTTTTGATAAGGCTGAGGATTGAATCGTCTGTGGTGTTTGCCTTTCTTACCATTGCTCTGTTATAGCGGTAAATTATATAGGCCTTGGCAAGGGCAAACTTACCAATTTCCATAAGCTTATACTCTACCATATCCTGAATATCCTCAACGAGGATACGGCTTTTCTGCTTATTTGTTATGTAATCAGCAATATCATCTATCTGGCTGTGGGTAGCTTTTTCGTTTTCTTCAACGGCATCATTTGCCTTGGTAAGGGCAATAACTATTTTTGTTCTGTCATACTGTACAACAGAACCGTCACGTTTGATTACGTTCATTTATTCATCGTCCTTTCAATTAAATTTTTATAGCAGTTCAAATTAATTCTAACATATATATAGTGGTCTTGTCAATAAAACAGCCATAAATATTCCGATATATTGTGCTTTTGGTAAAGTTGACAAAAAGATTATAAATGAGCATTATTTTATGTGCAAGTATGCAGTAGAGGTGGAAGGCGGCTCCATCAAATCGCCTTTAAGGCGATTTGCGGCGACTCCGTCGCCAGGGCGAACGCAGTTCGCCCATGGAGCCGCCGCACCTACCTCCTGCACAAACTAAAAAACAGCACCGACTCATCAGAGTCGGTGCAAAGCAATTATCTGCCTATATACCTTTTATAGTCCTCATATAACTTAGCCGACTCCGTGTGCCCGGCAAAAGAGGGCGAATCAGCAGGATTCATAATACCGAGGTACTGATATGAAAGTATCTTATCGGCGTAAGGTGCAACGTTTTCTATCTGCTTTCTGACCCTTTCAAAATCAGCAGGCACAAGAGCACTTTTATAAACCATACCCTCAAAATCGAAAAGCTCAATATCAGCCCAGAGTTGTGAACGTCCCGCTTTATCATGAGCCTTGCGAAGCTTTTCAAAAATACGCTTCGTTCTGTCAACCTTGGTTTTCTTTACACCGACTTCATCCTGATATGCAATGAAATCAACATCAAGCTCAGCAAGACAACGGACATATCGGTTATTTGCCAAGGCAAGATTAGTACCGTAAGGAGCAATAAGAGTCTTTTTCTCAGGTGTCAGCTCGTGACAATGTGCGGAGCAGAGATTGACATATTTCATAAAGTCACCGGAAAATTTTAGAATTATGCAGGTCTCATCAGGGAAATACCAGCCGTAAAAGCTCTCGTGATGAGCGTAAAGTATAACAAGCTCTTCCATAGCTCTGAACGATCGGCCAATAACCTCTTTATCCTTTATATTGTTACCTGCTTTGCGCCAGTCACCATAAAAGCCGTTACCGAGAAAAACCTTCACACCACACTTATCAGCTTCGTCGAGAACCTCTTCAATAGGATCAGAGCAAACTGTATCAGCAAAAGGAAAAACCGCAGATTTGAAATAGCAATTATCATAAAGCGCTGTAGCCATAACAACTATATATTCCATACCAAGCTCTGAGATTTCTCTGACCTTCTGACGCCAATCCGTACCCTGAAATTTTTCTAAAGCCGGATTCCAGTATTTCCCTTCAGGTGTATTATGATGTCTGAATTCAAAGAACGTACCGTCAATTTTTCTGTTCATTTTCCTTTCTCCTTACAGCTATTTTATGAGTTTTATTATAGCATATCTGTACAGTAATAATCAATATCCAAAGTACATACCAAAAATCATTGACAGTGCAATTTATAAATGGTAGAATTAACCTACAGAATATACACATTACGTATTATTGCAGTGACCTTTACACTACACCTTTACTTTTTTTGCGGAGAGGAGATTCCCTATGAAACTTTTCAGAAAAGCACTTACTCTTTGTCTTATAGCACTTATAATATTTAATATATTCGGTTCTGCCTTGGCTTCAGATGAAAATGTTCAGGATAAGCCTCTGATATATATACCCGGCTTTACATCCAGTGCTGTTTATGCCGATGTAAATAACACTGATACTCTTCTGTGCTACCCCTCCACCGACGACATTCTCTCTATTGTTACTGAAGCGTTTATTCCTGCTCTGCTTGTTTTTGCTGTAGACAGAGATACTGACAAGCTTGTAAAAAAAGTTACCGACAAAATAAATGAAGCTTTTGCCTATTGGTTCAACGAGCCTACGGGCGAAGCCAAAGAGGGCTCAGGCATAATTCCCAAAACACCGACAGATGTGACTCCCACTTCCGAGCTGACATTCGCATATGATTGGCGTGCTGATCCCGTTAAGATAGCTGACGAGCTCGACGCATATATCGAAAACGTATGTAAACTCAGCGGTTGTGAAAAAATCACTCTTGCTTGTCATTCTCTCGGCAGCACAATTGCCCTTACCTATCTTACAAAATATGGTAACAGCAGAGTAGCAGCTATGGTTTTCGACAGTCCTGCCTGCAATGGTGTTTCACTTATAGGCAATATTTTTACAGGCAAAGTAAATCTTGATTCCGAAGGTATCAGCAGCTTTGTAAAGGCTCTTGTAGGCGAATCCGAATACAACGCTCTCGTCTGTGCTGTTATGGATGTACTTGATACCACCGGCGTACTCGGACTCTTCACACGCTTTTCCGATTTGATTATAGATGCACTTGTACCTGCCGTATACCGCGAAACAATCGTTCCTCTTCTTGGTGGATGGCTAACTATGTGGTCAATGCTCCCCGATTCCAAGGTAGAAGAAGCAAAAAAATATATGTTTGAAGAAATACTTACAGAGAATAATTACTCGGAATTAAAAGGCAAAATTGATTATTATGGTACTACCGTACGTGCTAACCGCACTAAAACCCTTAAAACTTTTGACGCTGCAGGCAATTTCGCCATACTCTCACGTTACACAGATATGACAATCCCTCTTGCCGGCTATTCACACCTTATGGGAGACCAATTGATTGAGACTTCTGCATCTTCCTTTGGTGCTACCACAGCGTCTCTCGGCGAGTGTCTGAACGATGAATATCTCAAGGGTAAAAACCCGGAATATATCTCACCCGATAAAACCGTTGATGCTTCGACCTGTCTTTTTCCTGACAAAACCTGGTTCATTAAAAACTCAGGCCACTTCGAAACAGGCGGAGTTACAGAAGAATACTACGATATGTTCCTTTTCGCGAAAGAAGAACTCACCTGCGACACTGCTGAAATCGGCAGATTCACTTACCGAGATAACGAGACCTACACTCTCGTTGAGGACACCTCCGTTCCCGAAATGATCACTGAGCCGTCATTTATTGAAAGCGTATATAAATTTGCCACAGCACTGATAGAAACACTCATAACGCTCCTGAGGAAAAGCTTCAGATAAAATATATAACGCACTCCCCCTGACCCATAAAAAGTCAGGGGGAGCATCTATTATGTTCT
>JAZQUF010000115.1:0-5767 GCA_045631165.1 Acutalibacteraceae bacterium | reverse complement strand
AGTGCGCACGTCTGTAAGCTCTGACAGCCTTATAACCCGGGTAAAGAAGCATAATTTCGATATTGCTTCTTGCTGCAGGATCGCGGTCTTTGACACACTGCAGGTCTTCTTTTAATCGTTCAAACATAAAATCACCTTTGTTAAGTTAGGAGTTAGGAGTGAGGAGTTTTACCCTTCCGTCTTTACCTTCGGTAAAGCCACCTTCCCTTTCAGGGACGGCAAGGAAGTGTCCGACACCCTGCTGACGGGAAGTATTACCCGCCAGTTGAATGTGTTGTTATAAAAATTGAAAGTAATTTACATTCTTATACAATTCAAATGTTGTTCCATTAAGTCATATAATTTATCTTCTGTAGTCTTTACTTTGGGTTTGGTTCGTTTAAATACTTTTCTTATGCAAAATTCAATAATAGTGTAAAGTTTATAAAGCAAAACTAACGGTAATGTCAGAATAAATAACAGAATTTCCCATGATTTATCGATAGTTTTCTTAATTGCACTTTGATTTTCATTTGTATATGGATCGATATATTGAACTGTCCCGCTAAAAACAATTCTGTTATCAAATTCAGCAATTGTGGGTATGAACCAATATCCGCCTGAGTGTCCACAACGTTCTACACCAAAGTGTATCTTATCACCGCTTAACTTTACAATGTAATCATCAAAATAAAAATAATTATCATCGTTATTTGAGAATTGATTGAGAACATCCAAAAACATTTCTTTTGTTCCTTGAAATTCAAACACATATTCCTTCGGCATATAGTCATCACCTCTATTTAACCCAACCCACTCGGCGGGAAAAATCTCACCGCCTCGACTAAGCTTACCAGCGATTCATAATTCCGAATTCCGCATTCCGAATTAAAAAAAGCCCCCAGTGCTATAAAGCACCAGAGGCGTATAACGCGGTTCCACTCTGATTTATAACTTACGGGCAACTACTATTGCCTTACCGTTAACGCCGGTTTACGCCCGAGGATACTGCACTTTCCCCACGGGTGCTGATGGGTGCATTTCGTCACGTCTTCCACAGGACACTTTCACCTTGCTGTCCCTCTCTGAGAAGAAGAGTATGTGATTACTTCTCCCTTTTATCGCATTTCGATATTATAGTATATTATATACAGTTTCGGGAGGATTGTCAACACTTTTAGTTCTTTTTTTATACGCAGGAAAGTGAGTGTATGAGTTGGGTCGCGGCTCCATTAAAATCGCAAAGCGATTTTGCAAGGAAGACCGCAGGTCTTCCTTGAGGCGAAGCCTTTGGCTTCGCCTATGGAGCCGCCTCACCGCCAACTAAAATTTATAATCATTCTCCTTGAAAAACTCCCGATAAACACGTACGCATTCAAGTTCAGTCCACTTTTTTGTTTCAACGGGACAAGAATCGATATCGTATATCTTTGCGCCTTTAAGCGAAAGAAGAAAAGGTGAATGAGTTGAAATGATAAACTGACAATCGTGATTTCTGACACAATCCTCAATAAAATATTTGAGTTCTAGCTGATTTGAGGGTGAAAGGCTGTTTTCGGGCTCGTCGAGAAGATACAATCCACCATCAGCTATACTGTCAACAAAAAGAGCAAGCGAACTTTCGCCATTGGAACGCTCCTGAATATTTCTGACTAATCGTGAACGAATAAACTGTGATTGTGATTTTCTTCTGTTGCGAGCGTCAGATATTCTTTTCCATCGTTCGTAATCGTCGAGTCCGTGAAGTGTTGTATCTGCGCTATCACTGTTGCTGTCGAGCCACTCACGAAGCAGGTCTTCTCTTTTATCATCAATACCGTTATTTACTCTTCGGATATCAAGTACTCTTTCAAATACATCATCACTTGTGATAACACAGCTGTTAAGTGAGAGCATCTGCTCTGTTTCATAGTCGCAGATATCAACATACTCGTCAAAAAAATCGCTTCGGTTAAAAGGTGAACTTCGCTTAAGTCCGAGCTTTTCAGCTATAACATTAAGTATGGTACTCTTACCGCTTCCGTTATTACCACAGATTATGGTGATATCATCAAATATAAAATCCCTCGGCAGACCTCTGTCACGAAACATTCCGAATGGATATTTTGTTGTATAACAGGTGCGAAAGTTTTTGGGGTTATGACTGAAAAAGAAGTCTTCTTCCTGAGATTGTGTAGGTAATCGGAATGAGCTGAGATATATCATAGATACACCACCTTAAAAATTAAAGGGGAATAAATTTAACTTACTCCCCCGGTTGCTTTATTTTATTATGCCCTCGCCGGGCAGGCGTCACTTTTGCTAGCGCCCAAAAGTGACCAAAACGCGCTGATTTTACAGCTCATCTATTGGAGTTAACTCCGCTTCTACTATAAGCTCACCGTTAAGATTACCCTTTACTATACCTTTTACAAACTGACCTGCTGTCAGCTCCTCTTCACTTGAAATAATTACCACAGTATCAATCTCAGGAGCATCCATATAGCTTCTGCCGAAATAAAGCATCTCTTCTTCGTCGAAACCGTCAACGATAACTGTAAGTTCTTTGCCCACAAGTGCTTCAAGCTTATCTTCAAAAATGCGCTGCTGCTGAGCGTTCATAATGCTTGCGCGCTCAATTTTGACATCTTCATCAACCTGATTTTCCATTATTGCTGCAGGTGTGTCCTCCTCGGCAGAGTACGCGAAACAGCCGTATCTGTCAAACTTCATCTCATCTGCAAATTCACTCAGACTCTCGAAGTTTGCATCAGTTTCACCGGGGAAACCAACAATGAAAGTTGTTCTGATTGTGATGCCGGGAATTCTTGCTCTGAGCTTATTTATAAGTGTAGTAAGACTTTCTCTGTCGCCTCGTCTGTTCATTTTCTTCAGCACATCACCGTCGCAGTGCTGAAGAGGAATATCAATGTATTTGCAGATTTTATCTTCGCTTGCCATAGTGTCAATAAGCTCATCTGTGATTGACTCGGGATAGCAATAAAGTGTTCTTATCCACTCGATGCCGTCGATTTTGCAAAGCTCACGAAGAAGCTCGGCAAGCTTGAGCTCGCTATAAAGATCAATTCCGTATTTCGTAGTATCCTGAGCCACAACAATCAGCTCTTTTACGCCGTTTTCAGCAAGACTCTTAGCCTCAGCAATGATATTTTCCATCTCTCGGCTACGGAATTTACCTCTGATTTTGGGTATAGCGCAATAGGTACAACAGTTACTGCAACCCTCAGCAATTTTAAGATATGCATAATGTGGCGGTGTGGTGAGAATTCTGTCGCCCTCTAAAGGCAGACAGAGCTTTGAGGGGAATATATTCACCTTTTTACTTTCAAGCACATCACTGCAGACCTTGGCAATGTCCCCGTTAGCGCCGATGCCCACAACGGCATCCACCTCAGGTATCTCATTCATTATCTCATCCTTATAGCGCTGAGCGAGACAGCCTGTGACTACAACTGCACCCACAATGCCCTCTTCTTTAAGCTGACAGACCTCTAAAATTGTATCAATGGCTTCTTTTTTTGCATCACCTATAAAACCGCAGGTGTTGATAATAACAATGTCAGCCTCCACATCGCCCACAATTTCAAAGCCCGCTTCACTAAGTCGTGAAAGGAGCATCTCAGCGTCAACCTGATTTTTAGGGCAACCTAAAGATATCATTCCAACTTTACTCATAATATACCTCGTCTTCTGCTTGAAGATTTTCATTTATCACTTTCAGAGCATCACGGATTTCACCGTAGCTGTAGCCCATTCTGAGAAGTCCGTTTACGGTTTTGGCGACACCCTTTTCATCACTGAGATATCTGCCGTATTTACGTTCAATAAGAGAAACCAGCTCACTTTCGTCGAAGTCAGTTTCATCTAAAACTTCTCTGATTATATCTCTTTCTATACCTTTACGGAAAAGTTCCTGCTCTATGCGTCTTTTTCCGTAGTGTTTAAGATTGTGCAGTTCTCTGACATAAAGCCTTGTAAAACGCTCATCGCTGACATATCCGCCGTCTCTGAGCTTAGCTATAGCCTCTTCAGCACCGTCTGTATATCCCTTCTGAGCAAGCTTTGTCATAAGCTCTCTCTCACTGTGATCACGTCGCGAAAGCAGGGATACAGCATAATTATAGGCACGTCTGACACTGATGGTCTGCTTTATTTCATCTAATTCATCACTGTCAACTTCTTTTCCGTTCCATATACCCATAGACAGAAAATAAGCTTCGTCGACGGTAAAGCTATACTCACCGTCGACTGAAATATGAATCTTATCCTGTTTTCCTTTTTTATAAGTCAGCTTCATTATTATTCGTCATCATCGTCAACAAGGATGTCAATTTTTGCTCTGACTGAACCTGCTCTTCTTGCGGGAGCCTTCGGAGGCTCAGCTGCTGCGATAACAGGCTTTTCTTCATCCTTAGCCTTTATCTGCTCACGTTTGCTCTCCTGCATAAATCTTTCTCTGACTTTTTTATCGATTTCGTCAGCAAGATTCTTCTCTCTTGCAAGCAGAAGTTTTACGTTATCTCTACCCTGACCGAGTCTTGTTTCACCATAAGAGAACCAAGCACCGCTCTTATTGATAATATCAAACTTAACAGCAAGGTCAACTATTTCACCTTCTCGTGAAATACCTGTACCATACATAATATCAAATTCGCCCTCTTTGAAGGGTGGTGCAACCTTATTCTTGACAATCTTTGCTCTTGTTCTTGCACCGATAAATTCATTACCGGGAGCCTTGAGCTGTTCTGTCTTTCTTACGTCAATTCGCATTGAGGAATAGAACTTAAGCGCTCTACCACCTGTAGTAACCTCTGGGTTGCCGTAGATTACGCCAACCTTTTCACGAAGCTGATTGATAAAAATTACAAGTGTGTTTGACTTTGCAATAACTGCTGTGAGCTTTCTGAGAGCCTGAGACATAAGTCTTGCATGCAGACCCACGTGGCTGTCGCCCATCTCTCCCTCAATTTCGGCTCTTGGTACGAGCGCTGCAACAGAGTCAACAACAATAATATCAAGAGCGCCTGAACGTGCAAGAGCCTCTGTAATAGAAAGGGCATCTTCACCATTATCGGGCTGTGACACGAGAAGAGCATCAACGTCTACACCGATACCCTTAGCATAAACAGGATCAAGTGCATGCTCAGCGTCAATAAATGCAGCCTCACCGCCTGCTTTCTGAGCTTCAGCTATACAATGAAGAGCAAGTGTTGTCTTACCCGATGATTCAGGTCCGTAGATTTCAACTATTCTGCCCTTGGGAAGTCCACCTATGCCTGTGGCAAGGTCAACAGAAAGAGAACCTGTTGAAATAGCTTCAACATTCATTTCCGTATTCTGACCAAGGCGCATAACTGCTCCTTTACCGTACTGCTTTTCTATCTGCGCCAATGCCGCATTGAGGGCGCTGCTTTTATCTGCCATTGTTGTTCCTCCGTATCGTACAAATGTTCGTTTGATAGCATTATACTACAATTAAAAATAAAAATCAACAGTTTTTTTGAATATCTGAAAGTTTTAGGTACAAATAAACGGACTGAACCATATTTTTCCATATATATAGGGCAAAAATCACCCTATAATTCTGCATATTGTAACATAAAAATAAAATATTGAATTTTTTTTGCAAAAACCCTTGCATTTTAAATTGTTTTCTGCTATTATATTTCAGCATTATGTAGTTTAATATTTTTAAGGAGGTGCGACACATGGCAAAATGTGATTTCTGCGGCAAGGATGTATCCTTCGGCATCAAAGTATCCCACTCACACAGACGTTCAAACAGAAC
>JAZQUF010000114.1:0-13691 GCA_045631165.1 Acutalibacteraceae bacterium | reverse complement strand
GGTCTGAATAAAGCCCGTTTCTTCGTAAAGCAGGGCAGCAAGAAGATGCTCTGAGCCTATATATGTGTGTCCCATATCCTCGGCAATTTCAATTGCTCTGTTAAGGGAACGGTTTGCTTTTTCTGTAAAGCCTGTGAATTTATACATAGTAGTTACCTCCTTTTATTGAATGCAGAATGCATTAAAAAAACGGGTCATTTGACCCGTTTTTTATGAAAGTCCTTCTCTTACTTTCTGCGATCTCAATACATCACGCTCTGTCTGTGTGAGCACTCTGCCCTCTTTTGCATTAAGCGTTGCAGGCTGTAAAATTACAGTCATCTCACGGAGCTTCTCCGAAGGAATATCCAGTATACCCTCTGACACACCTACACGCACATAAGAAATGAGATTCATCAGTTCTTTGGATGTAAGCTTGTAGGCACTTTTGAGTATACCGTAAGCGCGGTATATACGGTCAAGATAGTCTTCATCTTTCACAAGAAGAGCACGGGCCTGCTTTTCCTGTGCGATTATCTGCATTGCGATTGAGTTGAGATTCTTGATAGCTGCCTCTTCACTGATACCGAGTGTCACCTGATTGCTCAGCTGATAGATGTCACCTGACACATCACTTCCCTCACCGTAAGAGCCGCGAAGTGTAAGACCTAACTTTGCAACAGTGGTGGACAGTCTCTGCATTGCACCCTTTTTAGAAAGTGCAGGCAAATGAAGCATAACACTTGCACGAAGTGCGGTGCCGATATTTGTAGGGCACTGAGTCAGATAGCCAAGGCTCTCGTCAAAGGCATATGAGAGCTTTTCTTCGAGTATTCTGTCAATTTTAAGTGCAGTTTCAAAAGCCTCTTCAAGAGAGAGACCGGGATAAACTGTCTGTATTCTGATGTGATCCTCCTCACATATCATTATGCTGATATCCTCATCCTCTGAAAGAAGCAAGCTTCTGCCGAGAGTATCACAGGCAAATTCAGGGCTGATAAGGTGCTTTTCAGCAAGGGAAACAGTCTCAGCAGATGAAAGTGATGTCATATCAATAAAGCTCAGCTCAAAGGTTTTATCGGCGTCTAAAATATCTTTTACAATATTACCGATGTCTCTTTTCTGACCTTCGTCGAGTCTTGCCGGGAAAGGATATTCAGTGATATTACGGGCAAGGCGTACTCGTGTACTTAAAACGATATCCCCTTCTGCCCCTTTGTTTTTATACCAGTTCATCTCAGTTTTCTCCTTTCAGTTCTTTTATTTCGTCTCTTATGGCGGCTGCTCTTTCAAAATTCTGAGTTTCAATCGCTTTTGCCATTTCTTTATTGAGATCACTTATTTTTTCTTCTGTTGTCTTTTCCTTAATCTGAATAGGCTCTGCTGTTTTAGGCGGCACCTTGCCTGAGTGCTTCACCTTACCGTGGATTCTCTGAATCGAGGGCTGAAGCTTACTGTAAAACTTTTTATAGCAGTTACTGCAGCCTACATTTCCTGACTTGATGATATCTTCAAAGCTGCAACCGCAGATTTCACAGCGGTCAGCCTTTGTCTCACCAAGAAGAAGATTTCGATCATCGAAAAAGCTCGAAAAGAGTGAGGGCAGATTAAATGTGAAATCACTGAAAAAGTTATCGTATCCGAGACTCTGTGCACAGGATGAGCAAAGATGCTTCTGCGTTGCTTCTCCATTGATAACACGCTTGATATGGGTATTAGCTTCGTTTACTTTACAATTCTGACATAACATAAAAATTACCTCCTTAAGTTTAATACTCTTGTTTTATAATAGATAGTAGCGTCTGTTTGAATATGCATGCTCTGACAGCATCTCTTATTTCCATAGGCAGACCTTTGAAATTACTGTCACTTAATGCAGCTGATATTATTGCCGCATCACGACGTGTAATCAGCTGATGATGCATAAGATTTATTATATGGTCGCCTGCAGTGTTTTCTGAGATAAAGGGGCCGATACTGTTTATCACATTCATAAGAAGCGTATTCTTATCGTAGCTGACTCTTGTTATTCTCACACAGCCTCCGCCTCCTCGTCTGCTTTCGACTATATATCCCCTTTCAGGAGTAAAACGCGAAGAAAGCACATAATTAATCTGACTCGGCACACAGCCTACATTCTGTGCAAGTATATTTCTCTGAAATTCGATTTCGTCTTTATCCTCAAGCATCTGAATTATCATCTGCGCTATTGAATTTGAAATATTGATAAAACCACTTCCTTTGACTTTGACTAACTTTGACTTTCTTTATTTTTATTATATCCGTATTTTATGCTTTTTCAAAGGTCAAAAAAGGTCAAAAGCCAAAAGATTCGCTTCGATTTATCATATTAGCTCTCATTTTCTTCGTTTTTCGTTATTTTCTGAGTATTTTTAATAGCTGTTAATCTTCCGATATGTTCCTTTGACTTTGACCTTGAAGGCATATCCAACGGATCTGGAATATTATGAAGGTCAAAATTTTGGGCAAGGTACCCTGCTATAAAATGAAGTTTTTCCATAATCGTCTCCTTGATATTACTATTCATATTTTTGACCCAATTCAAAACATTATACAAAAAGAAGCCTCTGCTTTTATGCAGAGACCTCTTCTTTACTTTTCACTTAGCAGCCGCAGTTGTTATCACAACCACAGTGATTGCAGCCACAATTGTTGCAGCCACCGGAGTTACCACCGAAAAGACCGCCTTCACCGCCACAGCACATTGATAAAATAAGAAGGATGATAATCCATGTGCAGCAGCTGTTGCCACCGAATAAACCATTGTTACAAGCCATTTGCTTACCTCCTTTCTGCTTTCATCATCATTATACGCAGAAGTGGGAAGTGTGTTACAACGGGTTACTTTTCTTTCAGATGAGGCGCTAAAGGGAACATCCGGGGCTCCGTCGCCGTTTACGGCGCGTGAGCGCCCTTTGGGCGCTCACACAATCGCCTGCAGGCGATTTACGGAGCCCCGCCTTGCCGCCACCTCACAGCTATAAAAAACAGCGGAAAGATCTCTCTTTCCGCCGCAACGTGTCAGTTTTTCATTTCCTTTGTTGTAAGAACTGAAAATGCATATTCTTTGTTTGACTGCAGATTTCCGTCTGCATCCTTATATCTGAGCATGCCTTTTGGTATAACAAATGTCACATATTCAGCGATTTTAGGATCAGGCACACCATCTGTAAGTGTTACCTTGATAATCTGAGTGTTGGTTCTCTCGTCAATTTCATTTGTCATTTCATAGAATGCAGAGTATTCAGTTGCACCGCGAAGCTCTTCACGAACCACCTTAACATAATAGGGCTTACCGTTTTCATCTATCTTCTCAACCTGAACCTCAACTTTTTGGGGCATTCCGCCGAAATATATCTTTGTATTCTGACTGAAAGAATCATACACAACGCCTTCCTCACAAGGCTCTACTGCTATTTCAAAATATCTGCAGTTTTGTTTATAATCGTGATTTTCTTTTAAAAGGCCCTGAAGATCAAAGAGATCTTTCTCGGGAATCTTGTTTACGGGATCTTCAACATACTCGATCTTATAGAAACCAAAGAAAGCCTGAAGAGTTCTTCTAAGTGCTTCAATAGCTGTTGTGATAGTTCTGATTACACGGTTTTTTCCGTCTGTTTTGGGTTTCCACACAGCATAGAAGGTTTTCTGTCCGTCAATATAGATTTTATCGCCTGCATAGTAAAGCTTACCGGTATCTTCATCCTCCCAGCAAACAAATTCGTAATCGATTGAAAGAGGAATGTCATCTGTAACTGTATAAGTGCCCGGGTTTGTAAATTTAAATGTTGTACTCGGCATATACATAATTGAAACGCCCGACAAAATACTGTTTGAATCATATGTGATACCGTAGATAATAGGTTCATCAGGCTCCATGCCCATATTTACAGTAATAGCTGATACTACATCTTCAAATAAGCCTGCGGATGCTGTCATACTTACTGAAGAAAAAAGACAAATGAGGCACAGTAAAACCGCTAATATTTTTTTCATAATTTTAACCTCCTGTTATTACAAGTGTATATATTATACAGCAAAGAAATCACCTGATAATTATAATTAAGAATTATTTTGTAAAAATATGCCATTACACAAACAATTAACAGTTTAGAAATTAAAAATAAAAATCAAAAATATATTTACTTTTATGCCGAAAAATATTACTATATATTAAGCACACACTTTTACGATAGGTGACAGAATAATGAAAATTCTTTTTATCTGTACGGGCAACACTTGCCGAAGCCCTATGGCAGAAGCTCTCACAAAGAAAAAATACCCTATGGCAGAGGTTTCAAGCTGCGGTCTTTGTGCCTTTTCAGGTGACAGCGCCACTTTGGAGAGTATTGATGCAATGAAATCATACGGTATCGACCTTAGCGCTCACAGAGCCCGTTCCTTCAGCCGATATATGATAGATGAATATGACATCTTTGCCGTTATGACATCTCAGCATTATGAGGCACTTTCGGAAGTAATACCCCCAAAAAAGCTCGTCATTCTTGGAAACGGCATACCAGACCCCTACGGATTGGGTACAGAAGCGTATAAAAAATGTGCCGAAGATATTGAAAAAGCTATTGACACTCTTATGTCAAGATACAAAGAAACAGAAATCACACCTATGAGCGATGAAGATATTGCCGACATTGCCGGAATTGAAAAAGAGTGCTTCAACTCACCGTGGAGCGAAGAGGGACTTCGCAGTGAGCTCGCTAATGAAGGTGCTCACTTTTTCACAGCAAAAAAAGATAGCAAAATCGCAGGATATATGGGTATGCACATTGTTTTAGATGAGTGCTACATTGCCAATGTTGCTGTAAGCCCCGATTTCAGACGTCAGGGTATTGCAGATGCTCTTCTTGATAACGCCGAAAAGACAGCACGTGAAAAAGGCTGCTGCTTTATCTCACTTGAGGTGCGGGTCAGCAACACTCCAGCTATCAGCTTATATGAAAAACACGGATATGTTTCCATAGGTGAAAGAAAAAATTTTTACTCTGCACCTATAGAAAACGCTCTTATTATGACAAAAACATTCAGCGAGGAATAATATATGAAAATTTTAGCAATCGAATCATCCTGTGACGAAACTGCCGCAAGTGTTGTAGAAGACGGCAGAAAGGTACTATCCAATGTTGTGGCTTCACAGGTGGCTGAACATAAAATTTACGGTGGCGTTGTGCCTGAAATAGCATCAAGACGCCACGCCGAAGCAATCAGCGGTGTAGTAGAAAAGGCTCTCGAGGATGCCGGCTGCACTCTTGACAGTATAGATGCAATTGCAGTTACCTATGCTCCCGGTCTCATCGGAGCACTTCTTGTAGGTGTAAACTATGCCAAGGGACTCTCCTATGCAAAAGGCTTACCTCTTATTCCCGTGCATCATCTTCGTTCACACATTGCTGCGAACTACATCACACATCAGGAGCTTAAGCCTCCCTTCTTCTGTCTGGTTGTCAGTGGTGGCAACACAATGATGGTTGAGGTAAAGGATTACACCAACTTTAAAATTATCGGCAGAACAAGAGATGATGCAGCCGGAGAAGCCCTCGACAAAGCCGCACGTACAATGGGCATCCCCTACCCGGGTGGTCTCAATATGGACAAGCTTGCAAAAGACGGTGATAATACTGCTTTTAAATTCCCTACACCAAAGGTTGAAGGCTGTCCCTATGATTTCAGCTTCTCAGGACTCAAGACAAGTGTGATCAATACAATACACAACGCAGAGCAGAAAGGTGCTGAAATAAATAAGGCTGATCTTGGTGCCTCATTCATGAAAGCCGTATCAAATTGCCTCATTAAAAATACAGAAAAGGCTATGGAGGATACAGGATATAAAACCCTCGTTCTCGCAGGCGGAGTTTCTGCTAACAGTGTTCTCAGAGCAGATGTCATAGAGCTTTGTGAAAAGCACGGTTGGAAGCTTTATCTCCCCGAGCTTTCCCTCTGTGGCGACAATGCCGTTATGGTAGGCTCTCAGGGTTACTACGAATATCTTTCGGGCAACATTGCGTCCCTTGAGCTAAACGCTTATGCGGGAAAGAGTATAGAGGAATAATTTACCTGACAGGACCATTTATAAAGTCCTGTCTTTTATTTTTATCAGGTTCCGATGTTTTCCGCAAGACTGCGGTAACAGTGAGGTAGGGCTCCGTGAAAGCGCCTGAAAGGCGCTTTCCGTGAGTGCCAAAGGCTCTCACACGCCGAACTGTGTTCGGCGACGGAGCCCTAACCCTTCCCTCCACCGCCAACAAAAATAAAAGGACCGCATAAAGCGGTCCTTTCTTATCAGTTTAATCTTCAATAAAGTGCTTCATTATACTTGGGCCGTTTTCGATAAAATTGCCCGTTGCTTTTGCAGTTTCTTCGTTTACAGTTTCAACACCAATCTTCGGTGCGCTCTTATGATAAATCATATAGGGTACAGGATCTCTGGCATGAGTCTTTGTAACAATAGGAGTGGGATGATCTGGAAGAATCATAATCTTGTAGTCATCGTATTTCTCAAGACCCTCAAGAAGAATTGACATAACTCTTTCATCAATAAGCTCAATGGAACGGACCTTATTTTCAGGTTCATCTCTGTGACCGCACTCATCGGGTGCTTCAATATGGATATAAACAAGATCACAGCCATTCTCAAGCTCTTCAAGAGCACATCTTGCCTTACCCTCAAAATTAGTATCAATATAGCCTGTTGCGCCCTCAACCTCGGGTACGCTCATCTTAGCGCTAAGGCCGATTCCCTTAAGCAGGTCAACAGCGGAAATAACACTACCCTTGATACCGTAAAGGCTTTCAAAAGTAGGCAGTATGGGCTTATTTCCCTCACCCCAGAGCCATATAGAGTTGCCGGGACGCTTACCCTCAGCAATTCTTTTAAGGTTAACAGGGTGATTCTTAAGAACATCATAGCTCTTTTTCATCATAGCAATGAGCTCTTTTGCATTCTCGTGAGCACTCAGATACTCGCCTACTACCCTACCGCTGATATCGTGGGGAGGTGTCATATTACCAAGATCTGTTGTTCCGCCGTGCACCACAAGGCAGTGGCGGTAACTTACACCGCTATAATACGTATAAATATCGTTACCGAAAGCTTCTTCGACGCTCTTGATAAGCTCAGCAGCCTCCTCAGAAGAAATATCACCTGCCGAATAGTCAACCATAGTCTTATCTTCATATCTTTCCTCATCTGAAAGAGTAACAATATTACATCTGAGGGTAACATCATCATCCTTAAGGTCAACACCGATACTCACAGCCTCAAGAGGAGAACGACCTGTATAGTACTTCATAGGGTCAAAGCCCATAACGCTCATATTCGCAACGTCACTACCGGGCTTAAGGGTATCGTGTACAGTTTTAACAATACCCACCTCTGATTTCTTACCGAGGGAGTCAAAAAGAGGCTTATTGGCACACATCATAGGTGTTTTTCCGTCTAATACAGGTACGGGATAGTCTGCCATACCGTCATATAATACAACTACATACTTCATATTATCAATCCTTTCATAGTTACCGTTTAATTTTATCATAGATTTATTTTGATTGCAACAACTAATTATGCGGTCTCAACTCAACATATATGATATTTTTTATTGGTATAACGTGTCCTTTTCGGTTAAAAATAACAAATGAGAGAAAATCAGAAAAAAATTCGGTAAAACTATTGACTTTTACGCATCTTTCGAGTAAAATATAAAACGCTGTCGAAGATGATTCACTAGCTCAGTTGGCAGAGCACTTGACTTTTAATCAAGGTGTCCGGGGTTCGAATCCCCGGTGAGTCACCAGCAAAAAGGTACTTATCGAAAGATAGGTACCTTTTTAATTTATATATGAAATTGTATGGGGATTCGAAGGACGAGCGGTACAGAGCAACAGTCCGGTGGACTGTTGTGACCGCGAGCGACCAAGCGTCCGCAGACGCGCGAGTCGAATCCCCGGTGAGTCACCAGCAAACGCAGAAACCTTATGGGTTCTGCGTTTTTTATTTTTTATTGACTTTTAACAGACACCTTGATTTTTGATGAATTTTTACCGATCAAGGGGTGCGAAAAAATGGCAGTAATTCAAATGAAAGTAAGTTATGTTGTACCATAATACCGAAAATATCTTTTCTTAGTGAAGCAAAGAAGTAACAACTGATTTGAACCAATCAAGGTGTCGTTTTCAAGGAACAATCAAGGATGCCCATATAGATAAACGTATTTTTTAACTTCTTTTAAACTTGCACTCTCATAATGAAATTACCAAATAAAAGGAGGAATAAATATGAAAAAAGCATTGCCGATTTTATCGATGATAAGCGCATTTTGTTGTGCCCTTGCGATTTTGTTAGAAATTTTTCCTGTTATGGTAGGAAATGATTTTGCTTTAGCAATTGTTATTCTTTATGCTAGTGGCTTTATAGCCTGTGTAACTTTGGTGCTGTGGCTGATCGTAGGCAAAAGAAAGCGTCAAATAATAATTGCCCTGGTATTATCTGTTATATCTGAAGCGTACATACTTACAGGCGGGTTCGTTGGTTTAGTACCGTACAACTATACTATTTGTTGCGTTGCACTGACTATACCTATGATATCTAATATATTGACGGTGGTTCACTCGGAGAAAAGTTGACCTTGCAAATTTAGTTTTATAGTGATATAATGATGTTAATAAATTAAAGGAGTTGATTATATGAATTGTCCCTATTGCGGTAAAGAAATGCAGCTCGGCTATATCCAGTCACGTGACGGTGTGACCTGGTCCGATAAAGAGTATGCGGTAAAAGCTCTTGCTACCCTGCATCCTGGCAGTATATCATTGGCAAACGGTGTAGACGATAAAAGCACTGCTGTTTATGCCTATAGGTGTGCCAGCTGTAAAAAAGTTATAATCGACTACTCTAAATATGCAGAGTGAACACAATGTATCGAACTAAGCACTTACTGAAAAGTAGGTGCTTTTTAATTTATGAGCTTAGATGTTTATATGCATATAAAACAGTCGGACATCCTTAAGGACATCCGACCGATAAACAGCTTATTTAGAATTCATAAGTATAAACGAGATCTTCTACCCATTCACCTGTGATGAAATTTCTGACTCTTACAACAAACTCATCCTCATAAACTTCAATAACAATACCCTCACCCGCATCAAACAATTTCATTTCAGTGGGACGGGTCATATTGATAGAATCAACACCACTGTATGTGTAGAAATTACCTGCATAAATAGGATGATCGTGGTAGTGACCGTGAACAAAGAGATCTGCATCGTATTCATTGAGAAGCTCAGCAAGTCTGTCACTTGATCCGCCGGTGTAATTAATGGGGAAATGGTTAAACACAAAAATGGGAGCATCTGCTGCCTGAGCTTCCTTAAGCACACCTTCAAGCCAAGCGAACTGCTCTTCACCTATTACAAGTTCCCAAGTAGAGGGAGCTTCTGAAACAAGTGAAATAATATAACAGCCGTTAACTACTCTGTAGAAATAACCCTCACCCACGTCTTCGCCTAAATAAAATTTGTTATTGAAGGTATAATTTTTAAGAAGTGATTCATAATCGCCTGAGCTGTTACCCAAGTCGTGATTACCTGCAAGTACAAAGTTATTTTCAGCAGGCTGCATTGCTCTGACGGCAGTGTAAAAAAAGATATTCTCAAGAACCTGTCCGTTCATAACGTTGTCACCTGTATAAATTACAGCATCAATATCATCGTTTCCTTTGACGCCTTCAAGTACTTCGTAAAAATAGCCGAAAGCTTTAGGCTGATTGGTTTCAACGTGAACATCTGAAAGCACTACAAAGCTTGCAACAAGCTCATCAGGATTCAGGGCTTCATATTTTTCTCCGCTGTTGCCAAAAGCAGGTGACATCATCGTCAGAAGAATCATAAATGTTGCAAAAAGATCTTTGATGTAAGTGATTACTGTTGTAATGTCCATATTTTTTCCTTCTTTCTTTAATCAACACAAGATTAATTTTGTGTCTTATTTTTAATAATTATATCACTCTGATATTTATTTGTAAACTAAAATTCTTCTTTATTACAAACTTTTTTCAACCTTTTCCCCTTGTTAATGGAGAGTTTTCTTTTTAAGAGAAGTTTCAGCAAGCGGTGGCTCAGGCAAGCTCCCCATCAAGGGGAGCTTGGAAGCATCCGCAGGATGCTCAGCCGAAATCCTTTCGGCTCCTGAGCCCCCGCCTCCACCGCAGACTGAAAAAATGCAGAGACAAAAACCTGTCTCTGCATCTTGATTATTAATTTATAGCTTATATTCTGATTAAACGGATAACCTCTTCCATATCAGCTATAGCACTGAGCGCACCATCACTTACCTCATCGGGAGTATCAACAAGCATAACAGAGTAATCAGCCTTTGAGCGGTTAGCCATATGATCAATGTTGATGCCCTCAGAAGCAATCTTACCTGTAACAGTACTGATAACGTTAGGCACATTTCTGTGAAGAATGATCAGTCTGTGCTCTGTTGATCTGGGCATTTCAATATCAGGATAGTTCACACTATGCTTGATATTACCGTTGATAAGGAAATCGCTGAGCTGATGAGCAGCCATAACAGCACAGTTATCTTCACTTTCACCTGTAGAAGCACCAAGGTGAGGTGTAGTGATGATACCCTCACAATTGATTGTGTCCTCTGTGGGGAAGTCTGTTACATAACAGCTTACCTTGCCGCTTGCAAGTGCATCTTTGATATCAGCAACATTTACAAGGTCAGCACGTGAAAGGTTGATAATCTTAACGCCATCCTTCATCTTTGCAATAGCTTCGGCATTAATCATGCCTCTTGTATCAGGTGTTGAGGGAATGTGAAGTGTAATATAGTCAGCTTCTTTGTAAACCTCATCATAGGTTGAAGCCTTATTGATTGAACGTGAAAGATGCCATGCTGCATCAACAGTGAGGAAGTGGTCACAGCCGATAACCTTCATACCAAGGCTCTTTGCCGCATTAGCAACAAGACCACCGATAGCACCAAGACCGATAACGCCGAGAGTCTTGCCCTGAATTTCACAGCCACCGAAGGCACTCTTTCCTTTTTCTACCTGCTTTGCAACATCACTTTCAAGGGTATTTGCCCAGTTGATGCCGTCGGTGATTTTTCTTGAAGCAAGAAGAAGAGAAGCAATTGTAAGCTCCTTAACACCGTTTGCATTAGCACCGGGTGTGTTGAATACAACGATACCCTGCTCTGCACACTTGTCGGTGGGGATGTTGTTTACACCTGCACCACAGCGTACAATAGCCTTGAGCTCGGGATTGAATTCCATATCGTGAAGTGATGCTGAACGCACCATAATACCCTCGGGATTTTCTACATCGTCGCTGATGTTAAAGATATTCTTATCAAGCTCGTCAAGACCGATTTTTGCGATCTTGTTCATTGTTTTAATGTTTTTCATTTGTGGGTACTCCTTAAAATTATTTCGGATTCTTCTCAGCGAAGTCTTTCATAAACTCAACAAGAGCTACAACACCCTCATAAGGCATTGCATTGTAGATTGACGCTCTCATACCGCCGACACTTCTGTGACCCTTAAGATTCTGAAGACCTGCCTTTGCAGCCTCTGAAGCAAACTTTTTATCAAGATCTGCATCACCTGTTACAAAAGTAACGTTCATCATTGAACGGCTGCCCTTTTCAGTGGGAGCAATATAGTAATCCTGAGAATCAAGATAATCGTAAAGCACTGCAGCCTTCTTTTCGTTGAGCTTCTTCATCTCAGCAAGACCACCGAGTTCCTTGATCCACTCATAAACGAGCTTAGCAACATAAATGCAGTAGCAAGGAGGTGTATTATACATTGACTCATTGTCAGCCATAAGCTTATAGTCGAGCATCGCGGGTGTTTCGGGTCTTGCATTGCCGATAAGATCCTCGCGTACGATAACGATTGTAAGACCTGCGGGAGCCATATTCTTCTGTGCACCTGCATAAATCATACCAAATTTGCTTACGTCAACGGGCTCTGAGATAATGCATGATGACATATCAGCAACAAGGGGGATATCGCCTGTGTCGGGAATATAGCCGAACTTTGTGCCGTAAATTGTGTTGTTGAAGCAGATGTGAACATAGTCCGCATCAGGTCTGAATGACTCTCTTGTTGTTTCAGGGATACGGCAGAAATTATCATCCTTTGATGAAGCAGCAGCGACTACATCGCCATACTTCTGAGCTTCTTTATAAGCCTTGGTTGAGAACTGGCCTGAAAGAATGTAATCAGCCTTGCCGTTCTTATTCATAAGGTTGAGGGGTACAGCTGCAAACTGTGTTGAAGCACCACCCTGAAGGAAAAGCACCTTATAGTTATCGGGGATTTCCATAATCTCACGAAGAAGAGCCTCTGCATCCTTGATAATTTTATCGTACACGGGGCTGCGATGACTCATTTCCATTACGCTCATACCGCTGTCTTCGTAGCACATCATTTCACTTGCTGCCTTTTCGAGAACAGAAATCGGAAGCATTGAAGGACCTGCTGAAAAATTATATACTCTTTTCATTAATATCACCTCATAGGATTAATTATATTATATTCTGAAAAATAAAAGAATGTTACCATTATACAGTGTTAAAGCGTTAAAGTCAATACATATTCTATATGATTTTTAGTGTTTCTTATAAGTTTTTCATACATTTTCCTAAAAAACGAATATTCTTCATATTGCAAGATAACCATCAGCAGATTACACACATATTTACCCTTGATATTCCCCTATTATTCAGGTATAATGTAATCAGTAAAATGAAGGAGAAATAAATATGTTCAGATTTTTTAAAAGAATAAGAAAGCTTCTTTCTGCAATTATAATCATTGTTCTGCTGTTTACAGGCATCGTAATTCTGCCTATGTATATCGAAACTATTGACAGCTCACTTATGATTTCAATGCACACCGACTCAGCTCCGAAACTTATAGCTCACAGAGGTCTTTCATCACTTTATCCCGAAAACACAATTCCCGCATTTGAAGGTGCTAAGGAATACGGCTTTGACGGATATGAATTTGATGTACATACAACTAAAGACGGCAAATGGGTAGTTATTCATGACGACGATGTTGATCATATGACTGACGGCACAGGTGAGGTTGACAGCTTTACTCTCGAAGAGATACTTGCTCTCAATATAGACAACGGAAATCATATTGAAGAACAAGGAATGACTAGCCTCAAATTAACAATCCCTACCCTTGAACAGACTCTTGACATATGTGAGGACAGCGACATTGTTCCTGTTATCGAACTCAAGAAATGCGATATACAGTACCTTCCCTCACTTAAAGAAATGCTTGACGAGTATGGTTTATCCGATAAAGCTGTAATAATTTCTTTCAACAAGGAATATATCGAAGAATACCGCAAGCTTGACAGTGACATCGAAATTCACTATCTTGCAAACGAGCCTACAAAAGAAGACATTGATTGGTGTGTTGAAAACGACTTCGGCATTAACTATAATATGTGGCTTCTTTATAAATCTTTCGGCGCTATCAGATATGCCAGAGAAAAGGGCGTCACCATTATCGCCTGGACAGTTGATAACACAATTTTTGCCGACATAATGGTACTTTTCGGTGCGGAGTATATTACTACTAACAAGATTCTTCCTTAACAACAATTAAGCGAAGCTCTAATTCATGGCAAAGCCAATT
>JAZQUF010000113.1:0-2929 GCA_045631165.1 Acutalibacteraceae bacterium | reverse complement strand
CATTACAGTGTTCGACCATTCATCAGCTTCTTTGTTATACTGAGCATTAGCCCAATAAATCATATACATCTCTTTTTCCTTATCATAGAAAACCTCAGGCGCCCAGGTGCGGACACTGCCGTGTAAACCGTAATCTTCCATATCTATGCTTTCATACTGTTCCCAATTAATGAGGTCCTCACTGTGCCATACACACATAGCGTGATTTGATGCCCAACCAAGCTCACTTCTCATATCAGTACCTATAATATAGAAAGAGCCATCCTGTGCCCTGAAAAGAAAGGGATCTCTTATTCCCTTTGTTCCTTTTTCATTATAAAGGAAGGGCTTATTATCGTTAAGCGGAGTAAAATGATAACCGTCTTCACTTACGGCATAATTAATCGATTCTCTTTCAGGCTCATTTCCCGTAAAATAACAGAAAAGATATTTTGTATTCATAGTATCACCTCTAAGGTAATTTTTTTTAATTATATACCTCTGTTTTTTTAGTGTCAATATAATAATTTTTTCTCAAATTCAACAATTCTTTAATAATCTTGTGTTATAATTTCCTTGAAATTGGAAAAAAGGATGTGTTTTGATGTTCAAGATTCTTATTCTGGAAGATGACAAAGACCTCAACCGCACAGTGTGTTCTTATCTTGCAAAAAACGGATATGACTGTACCGGCGTCTTCAAAGGCGAAGAAGCATACAACGCAATGGAAGAAAGTATTTTTGACATTATAATTTCCGATATCATGCTGCCTGATATCAGCGGCTATGAGTTTGCCAAAGCCATCAGATCAACTGATAAAGAAATTCCGATATTATTCATCACTGCAAGAGATGACTTCACCTCAAAACAAATGGGCTTTTCAGCAGGCGTTGATGACTATATGGTCAAGCCTATCGATTTAGGCGAGCTGGTGCTCAGAATTGAAGCTCTTCTCAGACGCGCAAAAATAGCTTCAAGCAAAAAGCTCACTGTCGGATGTTTTGAAATGAATATGGATGAAAGAACCGCTAAGCTTAAGGGGCAGGATATTGTACTTACAGCAAGAGAGTTCAACATTCTCTATAAATTTCTCTCCTACCCCAAGAAGACCTTCACCCGCAGTCAGCTTATGGATGAATTCTGGGACAGCGATACCACTTCAAGTCCGAGAACCGTCGACGTTTACATAGCTAAGCTCAGAGACAAGCTTTCACTGTGTGAGGACTTCGATATTACCACAGTACACGGACTCGGTTATAAGGTGATTATAAATGAAAAATAAAATTCAGTTAACTCCTATCAACCCTAAACCTAAGGACTCCCGAATAAAGAACTCTATGTTCAGCTTCAGAATGTTCATTTTCTATTTCAGCACCATAGGCTTTGTAACAACCACTAACTTTCTGCTGTTTTACAACCATGCGGAGCAGAATGAAACACACTTCATGATTTTAGGTGAATCCATCAGCTCAAGAGCAGCCTATACCTTTTTTAACATACTGCTCTTCTGCATTATTTTTACTATAGGAAATTCAATTAAAAAATCAATTTCCGTCAGACGTCCTCTTAACCGAATTCTCGATGCTACCCACAAGGTTACCAACGGTGACTTTTCAGTGAGAATAAAACCACTCCATCCAAATGCACTGAAAAACGAATTCGATATCATTATTGAGGACTTCAATAAAATGATTGAAGAGCTTGCTACTACAGAAACCCTGAAAACTGAGTTCATATCCAATGTGTCTCACGAAATCAAAACACCTCTGGCAGCCGTACAGAACTATGCTACCCTGCTTCAGGAACCCGGTCTGAGTGAAGAAGAAAGACTCAGATATGCTCATAATCTTCAGAATGTAGCAAAAAAAATGGAGGGACTTATCTCAAACATACTGAAGCTCAACAAACTTGAAAATCAGCAGATATTCCCCGTAAACCGCAAGTATAATCTTACAGAGCAGCTTTGTGGCTGTATGCTGATTTTTGAAGATGCATGGGAAAAGAAAAATCTTATCATTGAAACCGATTTACAGGACGATGTTATGATTGAATGTGACAGCGAGCTTCTTGAAATTGTATGGAATAATATTCTTTCCAACGCAGTCAAGTTCAACAAAGATGGTGGCAGTATTTCTCTTAGTCTTCACACAGAAAAAGGAAATGCCGTTATTAAAGTAATCGATACAGGTTGCGGTATGAGTCAGGAAACCGGTAAGCATATATTCGATAAATTCTACCAAGGAGACACCTCACGCTCAACACAAGGCAACGGTCTTGGTCTGACAATTGTCAAGAGGGTTATCGATATCGTCGGCGGTGAAATTGATGTAGAAAGCGCTTTGAATATAGGCACAAGCTTCACCGTAACACTACCTCTGCACCGTTAAAACCAAACATCAAGATAGTCAAGCATTGTTTATAAAGCTTCACCCACTTAAAGATACCGAAGGATATAACTGATAACTGAAGTTTTTCCTTCTGCATCTCGGGATTACAATAGAATTTTTTCCTGATTCAAAGCAAGTATTTTTCTGATTCAAGATGACTTTTTTGAATTTAAGATATTTTTGTATTGTCTAAACGGACATTATATGTTAATATAGTTGAGCTGTCGTTGACAGTTATATGCGGATGTGGCGGAATTGGCAGCATCATCACCAAAGCGCTCCCGGTGGGAGAAGAAGCAAGGTGAGGATGGCGCAGCGGTCAAAATTCTGCGAAGCGAACAGTGAGCTAAGAATTTTGGGAACCGCAAGAGTCACGCGCTCAGCTGTTAAATAGCACAAACAAGTTAATATGCGGATGTGGCGGAATTGGCAGACGCGCTAGTTTCAGGTACTAGTGAATGTACATTCATGTGGGTTCAAGTCCCGTCATCCGCACCACGACTCAGTAATCGAAAGGTTGCTGAGTTGTTTTTTATCTTACCAAACTGCTACTCCCCCACATC
>JAZQUF010000112.1:0-2108 GCA_045631165.1 Acutalibacteraceae bacterium | reverse complement strand
TTCTGTGGGAAGACCGTATGCATCGAAACCGATGGGGAAAAGAACGTTGTAGCCTTCCATTCTTCTCTTTCGTGATACAACTTCAAGACCTGAATAAGCCTTGATGTGACCTACGTGCATACCGCTGCCGCTGGGATAAGGAAACTCTACGAGAGCATAGAACTTTTTCTTTTCAGAATTGTCCTGAGCGTTGAAAACGCCTGCCTGCTCCCATTTATCCTGCCATTTTTGTTCATTGGCTTTAAAATCGTAATTCAAATTTATCACTCCGTTTAATTATTTACAATTGTTTATATTACTCCACAATGTCAGAAATGTCAATAGCTCTTGCATCCTGCCAGAGTCTTTCAAGGTTATAGTACTCACGGGCTTCACCTGTGAATACGTGAACGAGTACACTGCTGTAGTCAAGAAGAATCCAGCCTGTAGCTCTGCCCTCAATGTGTGCGGGATCAACATTCTTCTGCTTAAGCTCATATTCAACCTCATCAGCCAGAGCCTTGACGTGAGTGTTGGATGTACCCGATACAATAATAAAATAGTCAGCAACTATTGAATGTTCGGTTATTTCGATAAGCTTTATATCCATACCCTTTTTGTTGTCGAGTACTTTTACTATTTCTCTTGCAAGTTCGAGTTCAGTCATTTAACTTCACTCCTTTCATTTATTATAAGTTCATTATAAAAATCAACACTATCTGTGTGTATTATACCTTTTTCGGGGGTAAGCTTCATAAAAGTATATTGCAGTGAATAAAGCGCCGCCTCTTCGAGAGAATGATTAACAGATAAATCTCTCATCACATCCACATCGGGATAATTTCTCTCAGCCGAGATATAATCGGCAACATATATAATTTTCTCTAAGAGGTTCATTCCTGCTTTACCTGTTGTGTGATAACGTACACTGCCGAGGATTTCGGGGTCTGTAATACCCATCTCACATCTGAGATAACACTCCCCTGCTATAGCGTGCCACAGCTTAGGGTTATTTTTCTCTGCGGGACTTAATATTATACCAGCCTTTTCCATCATTTGCAACTGCTCGTCCTTAGGCACATTCTTGGCAACATCGTGGAGAAGACCTGCAAGATATGCTTTTTCTTCGTCAGCACCATAGATTTTCGCAAGCTCACGGGCAGAATCTGCAACACCAAGGGAATGTATAAAGCGGTAGTCATCAAGCTTACTTCTGAGAAGTTTTCTCACCTTTGTATATTCATCAGTGTAAAGACCCTTTTCTATTATATAGGAAAGCACGTTCTGAGGCACCATTGAAGATGCATCATCCGCTGAAAGCAGAGCATTTCTCACTTCGGTTGAACTGCACTCAAAAGGCTCGAAGTCAATGATGAGGGTTTCTTTTTTCAGCACTTCAGAGGTGTATTTTTTCAGCTCATCCAAACTGATATCACCCTGCCTTGTAGTGGCACAGATTGTCACCGCAGAGAGTATTTCATCATATCTGTACCATTTATGAAAGCAAAGAAGCATATCAGAGCCCATAATGAGAAAAAGCTCATCATCGGGATAAATTTTCTTAAGCTCAGTGACAGTGTCAACTGTGTAGCTCTTACCCTCGCGTTTGATTTCAAGGTCGCTGATAATATAATCCTCACCCTCGAAAGCGAGTCTGCACATCTCAAGTCGGTGGATACTGTCAACAAGAGAACTGCTCGACTTATGCGGCGACACACCTGAGGGCATAATAATTATCTTGTCAAGGTCTGCTTTAGTCTTTACCTCTTCAGCGAGCTTCACATGACCCTTATGGACAGGGTTGAAAGCACCGCCGTAAATACCGATTCGCATTATTTCTTACCCTTTGTCTGGCTTCTGAAATAAACTTTTCTGCCCTCTTTTTTAGCGGCATAGAGCTTTTCCTTAGCCTTTTTAGCTGCCATTTTCTTATTCTTTTCTTTCTGAAGTGCTTTTTCCTTAAGCTCGGGGCTTTCTCTGTAAAGCACTATAACACCACCGATAACCTGAATAACCTCAGCGCCTGTTGCTTTTGCTAATTCATCAGCTGTTTCTCTGGGTGTAATGGGTGAAGATTCAAGAAGAACCTTAACCTTAATAAGCTCTCTTGCTCTGAGAGCATCATCTGT
>JAZQUF010000111.1:0-25997 GCA_045631165.1 Acutalibacteraceae bacterium | reverse complement strand
GACCCTTGTCTTCCTAAGACCGCTTGGCCCGACTTCCTTTGATGTTATAAAAAAGGCTTGCGAAGAAAATGTCTGTACCGACAGCTGCAAATACTGTAAAGCAAATGGAGTACAGATAGAATACACTTACACGCCTGCATTTAACAACTACTATATAGAAGGTATACATCAGATTTATGAAAAGGACTGCGGTACACAGTCAGGCTGGATGTACAGCGTTAACGGAGTATTCCCCGATGTGGGTACAAGCTCCTACACAGTTTCGTCCGGTGATGTGATCGTGTTCTCATTTACCTGTAACATGGGTGAAGATATAGGTAACTCTTATTAATTGGTAACGACTTATCTTTATAGTGCACGATAAGGATAAGCTTACATAAAAATCAAACGAAAGGATTGAACTAAAATGAAAATGTTCAAAAAATCAATGAGCATCGTTCTTGTTGCTATGATGCTCCTCTCAACATTCGCTGTCTGCTCATTTGCTGCAGACTCAACTGTTTCACTTCGTATCGAGGGTATAGACAAGTGCCTTTTTTACGGTGATGTAACAGTTGCTGCTGATGCAACTGCTCTTGATGTAATTAAGGCTGCTGACGAGGCTGACGAAAGCCTCACTGCTACAATCGTTGACTCAGACTACGGTCCCTACCTTGTTGACATCAACGGTATTGTTGCAGGCTCTTACACAGCGATGATGTGGGACGGATGGTCATATATGGTTGACGGCGTATCACCTGATGTAGGCGTAAGTGCTTACACTGTAAAAGATGGTGAAGTTATCGTTATGTACTATGGCGATCCCTGGAACACAGGTATGCAGTATCCCATTATCAACACAGAAAAGCTCAGTGACGGCATCATCTCATTCACAAGCATGGACACAGTTTACGATGAAAACTGGAATGCAGTAACAAAGGAAATGCCCGTAAAAGACTACACTCTTACATGGGGCTACAACGGCAAAACCGTTGAAATCACACCCGATGAAAACGGCGTTTGCAAGGTTCCTTACAAGTACCTCACAATCGGTGAGCACACAGTTCAGATTGAGAAGTATGATGCAAAAACAGGACTTCCCACAGTTCTCAGATATGCTCCTGATTTTTCAGTAACAATTGACATTTTCGATTATATTGAAGCTTTCTTTAATATGATTTTTGATTTTATCAAGTCAATTTTTTATAAATAAAATGACAAAAAGCGATGCAACTGCATCGCTTTTGCTATACCTACTCATCTATGAAAGCATCATAAGTAAACCTTGCTCCGTGGCGAAAACCTGTAATATAGCTGTTGGCAGAGCCGATACACGAAAATTCATTGCTCTTATCCACGTATTCTTCGAACAACTGCAGTGTTTCATCAGATAGAACACCTCTGAGCTTGTCCTCCGTTTCACTCATCTTTCGTAGCTTGTCTTTTAGCTTTGTGGTAACGTTTGATTTTGATTCCTGGGGCAGGATGTTGCCGTAGTATAGCTCTTCGATTATATTTGCCTTCATCCGACATCATCCTTTTCCATCATATTTTCCCAAAGAGTCAGGCAATGCTCCTTATTAGCCAATACGCTGATTGCATACTCAATGCAGTCATCCTCATTGTAGCCGACATTGATAATGGTACTTATGCCAAGTTCATCAGCTGTTTTATTGTCTTCAAGTATCACTTGGCATCTTATCCCGTCACAGGTAGAATCCATACGTATGACACCATGAAATTTGTTTGTATATGGCAATGAATAAATTTCGCACATATGCCAGTGAACACGCCTCATTTTGTACCCCTCCTTAAATCATTGCTTTCTGCCCACAACTTTATACACTTGTCAGTATCGGCAAGTATCTTGTAAGCTTCTGCAAGAGCAGGAGTGGGGCATTTACCAGTCAGTACATTATGATAGATATGAAGCTCGTCACATTCTACATACTTCTCGTAAAGGCTCAAATCCACCTGTACTTTATCGGTAGTGTGATAAATACGAACATAGCCATATAAATTATTTTTGATGTGGTACTCCTCAGTCAATTTCGACTCTGTAAAATTCATTTCTTTGTTTCCTTTCTGCTTAAAATAATACAAAGACGGTAGGTTATGCTCCTATCGTCTTTGTCTACTATTAATATGTAAGATGCCCGTACCTTGTAACTTACAAAAACATAACGCCACCCGAAGGTGACGTCAGTTATTACTTGCAGTGTTTCTTGAATACTCCGATACAATAACTTTTCTTATTCAGTAAATCAATAGCATCACTGTGAAGCCTTGCCATATCGTATCCTTCTGAATATCCTGTTGCAATTGTAAGACTATTATCAGAGTTATTGTTGTCAACAAGGGTAACATCGCATCTGAGTCCATTATCAACAGTTTCGAATTCAATATGACAATGGAAGAGGTCAGTGTATTCAGGTTTTAAAATTTCGATCTGGTAAATGTGGGTAGTTTTCATTTTTTTAACTCCTTAATTTGTTTTGTAATATTCTGCAGCTTTAACTCCAAACGTGGCTATCTGCTACTGTTATAATTATGTCAGATAGCCCTATCCGATAACTCGAAATTTTGATTCTTATTCATCTCGAACTTAACAGACGTTTCAATGCTCCAACTATCAGGCGTACCAAAAGTTTTCTGATAAGCTTGAAGGTTAATCTCTTTATTAGCATTCCTGACCCACCATCTTTTACTGCTTTCAAATATTCTTTTTGTAACCTTTGAATTTATGCCCCTTTGTAAATCTCCGTAATATTTTACAGCCTCATAATATCTGTCCTGAAGTTCTCTACAAGAAGCAGGCCCGTTGATGAAATGTTTGCAATTAAGTTTTCCGTCTGCCATAGGTATAACCACTGCATGAATATGAGGATTCCTTTCATCCCTATGTAATGTCACAGAAACTACATTCTCTACACCAAAAGTATCAATTAAGAATTGAGTTGATGCCATACTCCAATCTTTAAGATTATCGTCTGGCACACAGCCTGGTGTGAAAGCAAAAACGAACTCCAACCCTAACACACTATTGGACCTTGGCTTTGTACCGTTAAGTTTATCTTTCAAAATTTCATTAAAGGTTTTGTTCTGATATTTTTCTTTGATTGGTTTTGTCAAAATATTAATGTTTTTCCTATCCGGGTGCGACAGTGTTTTTATATCAACTTCACGCCTTATATGCCTCATCACCCCGTTGCCCGTACTGGCTGATTTGATCTTACTAAACCTCATTATTGCGTAGCCCATACTATTTGCACTCCCTTTTTAAAAAACTAAAAGGACGAGGTGTAATCTCGTCCTTTCAATAAGTAGTATGTAATTTATCATAAGCTTGCAACCGTAAAAAGTGAGTGTAACCCACTACACTTTTACTTCGCAAAAGAGTGGGCTCCTGCGGAGGGCTGTGTATTTTCGTCAGATATTACTTTATGTGTCTTTTTAAATTTTTCAACATCAAATGTTCTGCCTATCGGTATTCTTGGCTTGGGCTTATTCATTTCTAAAAGTTCCCAACGGTGATATATTTCATACGAGATAAAATAGGAAAGAATGCTATTGACAAGATCGAAGATTTCAGCTTTCGACTTTCTGCTTGCAATGTCAGGATACTGCTCAACGAATTCTTCTATTGCAGATTTAAGAATATAGTATTCTTCGGGGATGCCACCGATACGTTTGGGGAGTTCTAAAATATCTTTGTGCAATTTAGATCTTTCGCTGAAATCCTTTTGATAGATTACCAATTTTTCATAGTCGCACATTATATTTCTGATTGTTTTAACATTGTTTATGCCGCAGTAGTTTCTGAAAAGCTCAACCGTTGTTTCGAAATCTATCTGATAAGCTTCATATGCAAAATAAATTTCTTTGAATATTGAGTCTGTAGTATAGAAATCAGCAGATAATTTTTTGTTTATTCTCCTTGGTCTATAAACTTCATTGATAGATTCTTTATAAGCTGTTAATTTTTCTATAAGTTCATCATGGTTTGTTTTCGCTATCCATTTACACAAAAAAGGTTCGTAGTAATATGTTGTAAATTCGGATAATTTAGCTACCCTGCCTGATATGTCCAAAACAAATAAAAAGATGCCTTTCTCAAGAATAGTTTTATAGTATTCGATCCCTTTGTTATTTGTTCCAATTAGTAGTGTATCAATCGATAACATTACTAATTCATCGCCTCGTTTGCATGTTTTAATAAGATTTTCTAATTTTGGTCGCTTCCAAGAGTCGGAACGAACCATATCAACTGCGATATGGTCATCAGGAATATTAATTTCTTTGAGTTCTTGGAATGCAACAGTATTTTGTACATCTCCGTTATAATTTTTTACACTTACACCATAACCGATGGCCTCTAATTTTTTACTATCAAAAAAATTTTTCATTTTTTTCAAAAACCTCCTAAATAACTATTGACATTTAGAAAAATACGTGTATAATGATAACAAACCCGTTTGAAGGCGGTATTGTGTTGTTGGCTTTTAAGCCGTTTTTTTAGATGTGAATTTAGCGTAACCGTTTGAAGGCGATTCGCCTCTTCGGTTTTTATTTAGCTCTTTAGATAACATAATACACTGAAGGCGATAAAAAGTCAATAGCAAAACAAAATTTATTACCACGCTCAGACAAAATAACAAAACGAATTATAGGACAAAAATTAAAGAAAGGAGAAAAACTAATATGACAATCGACTATAATGACATGTTTAAAGAATATCCCGATGTAATAACAATTGAAGATCTTCAGGATATGCTTCACATTGGTCGCTCATCAGCATATGGCATGCTTAATGACGGTACAATCAAGGCTCGCCGTAACGGTAGAAGGTTCATTATCCCTAAGGCAAGCGTTATAAATTATGTAGCTTCAATATTTTAATTAAAACTAATATTAAATAAAGATTATTTCAGAAAGGAAAGGCACAGGTTAAGATGCCTGTGCCAAGGTAAAATTAATATGGATGGAATTATAGTAGAAAAAGGTAAATATTATCAAGCTGTGTTTAGATACAACGGTAAGCAAATTTGGAGAAGTACCGGTGTTAAAGTTACCGGAAGCAAAAAAGAAGCAAAGAGAAAAATGAATGAGATTATGCAGAATTACATAAATGGTATAAATCCCAACGGCGATATGCTTCTTACACAGTACCTTGACAGATGGATAAAAAGGGTAGGACCTGATTTAAAGCCATCAACATATGAGGATTATCAGAAGAGAGTTTACGGTAAACTTATACCTTACTTTGAACCTAAGAAAATCAAGCTTAATGATCTCAAGCCCTCAATGGTTACAGACTATCTTAATTATCTTAAAGAAAATGGTCGCTCCGACGGCTTAGGCGGCTTATCAAAGAAAAGTGTTAATAATATCAAGATTGTTCTTTCGGCAGCATTGGATGAAGCTGTAGATGATAAGATTATAAATGAAAATCCTGTTGCAAAAAGTAAAATGCCTTCGTTTGAAAATGAAATAAAAGAAGAGTTATATGTTTATAAGAAAGATGAAGTAAAAAAGCTTATTGAGTACGCTAAAGAAAAAGACAGTCATGTTTATCCTTTTCTTGTGATGGCGTTATTTACAGGTATGAGACGTGGCGAAATGATGGCTCTTCAATGGTCGGACATAAATTTTGATGAGGGACTTTTGTTTGTTAATAAAAACAGAACCGGTACTAAATCTGAGATTACAAAAAAGATTACTACTCCTAAAAGTGAATCCAGTAATCGTAAAATACCGATTCATCCTATACTTGCAGATGTTTTAAAAGCTGAAAAAGCAAGACAAGATGATTTGAGAAAGTATATGGGTAAATCTTACCAGGGTGGAGATTTTGTTATCCTAAGCAGTGAAATGAAGCCTTACTCAAATCTTTCTGCCATCAACAGAGTTGTTAACAGGCTTATTGAAGGTGCTGAATTACCCCATACAACGATACATGGATTAAGACATGCAGTTGCATCTGTTCTTGATGATGCCGGTACAAGTGTAAGAGATATATCCGTTTTACTTGGTCACAGCAGCGTTCAAACAACAGAAAAGAATTATATCGAAAGAACCAGAAAAGCAAAAATAGAAAGCATCAACACTTTAGGTGATGCCTTCAAAAATATAACGGTTTAAGAAAGGAGATAGAAAAATGAATAATAAATTGTTCTTGGGTATTAGTGAATTAGATGTCATCGATGTGGCACATTGTGTTGTAAGAACCGAAACAAAGTATGGCGAACTTACATATGATACAAAAACCAATGAAGTAAAACTTAATGATTCTTATGAGTTACCTGAAGGTTTTGATACCAAGGATTTTTATGAAAACGTAATACGAATTCTGGCGACTTATGTAAGTCTATATATTTTAGATTAATTTTGTTAGAAAAACTGTTAGAAGACAAGGTTTCAGGGTATGAAAAAATCCTTGTAAACCTAGAGTTTACAAGGATTCTTACGTGGCAGGGGCAGAAGGGCTCGAACCCTCGGCACGCGGTTTTGGAGACCGCTGCTCTACCAACTGAGCTATACCCCTGTATTCAATTAAAATGGTGGGCCATCAGGGACTCGAACCCCGGACCAACCGGTTATGAGCCGGTTGCTCTAACCAACTGAGCTAATGGCCCTTGTGCGGTCGACTTTTGGAATTATACCAAAACATATAGGGTTTGTCAATAGTTTTATGAAAAAATATTGACAAATTATAATGTATTCAGATTCGTTGAGTAATCGTGGTAATTTCTGCCTTAGCTAAAATATTGACAGCAGTGGAGAGAGTTGATATAATTGTAATTGAATAACAACATCTTGTTGCAAAAAAATTTAATATTTAAACAAATTATGACAAAATTATGGTTGTATCATTATAAACAGTTACCGATGTGTATTTAAAGAGGTGCGGATTATGGAGAAAATTATCGTTGCAGATGACGAACAGAAAATAAGAAAATTAGTCGGAGGCTTTCTTGAAAAATCAGGCTATGAGGTTATTGAAGCTGAAGACGGTGATGAGGCATACAATCTGTTTTGCGAAAATAAAAATGATATCAGCCTGCTGATACTTGATATTATGATGCCTGGCCTTAATGGCTGGGAGGTTTGCAGAAAAATTCGTGAAACTTCCAATGTACCCGTAATAATGCTCACTGCAAGAAGTGAGGAGTTTGATATTCTCACGGGCTATGAAAACGGCGCTGATGACTATGTTACAAAGCCTTTCAGTCCCGGGGTGCTTGTGAAAAGAGTTGAAGCCTTGCTCAGACGCTCTAACAACAGCTCTGCAGTGCAGAATGAAAAGGAAGTCAGCGACCTTGTATTTAATGATGAAGCTCATGAGGTACGCCTTGAGGGTAAGGAGATTGATCTGACTCTTAAGGAATATAAAATCTTAAAGAAGTTCCTTGAGTCTCCCGGCAGAGTTTTCAGCCGTGAACAACTCCTTGACAGTATATGGGGCTTTGATTTTTCAGGTGATATCAGAACTGTTGACTCTCACGTTGCGAGGCTCAGAACAAAGCTCGGAGAGTGGGGCAATAAGCATCTTAAGACCGTTTACGGTATCGGATATAAGATTGAGGAAAACTAATGAGCAGAGTCAAGAGAAATTCATCAGATCTCAATAGAAGATATTCGCTGATTTCAGTGGGTACTGTTTTGCTGTGTATTGCAATATTTTCTATTGTACAGGCTGTGCTTATGGAGGATATTTTCCTTGAGTCGGCAAAATACAAGCTTGTTGATACCTCTCATAAAATTTCAGAGATTGACTTTCAAAGTAAGGACTATGAAAAATTGCTTTCAGATATAGAGGCTAACGGTAGCATTTATCTGGAAATATATCATCCGAGAGATACTCTTTTCTATACGACAAAAACCAACAGTGCTATATATGATGCCTCTGATAAGGCGTCAAAAGAGAAAATGCAGCCGAGAATTATGAAAATTCTTCAGCGCACGGAAAATGAAGACAATAGTTATTTTGAAGTTCGTCAGGAGTACTTTGCCACAGCTCAATATCTGGTTTACGGTTGTTTTTTAGGGGATGATATGGCACTGGAGATGTATTACTCCATTGACTCTATCAGGGAAAATGCTAAGCTTGCGAGTAATGTGCTTTTTTATCTTAGTGTCCTTATTATAGTATTGATTATCTCTCTTTCAATACATATAGGCTTTTTGGTCTTTTCGCCTCTTCATAATATGATTGCCAACACAAAAAGAATGGCGAATATGGATTTCAGCGCCAAGTGTCCCTCCTATAAAATCAAGGACCTCAATGAGCTCAGTGCGAGTATCAACACCCTCGGAAGCTCCCTGAGTAGTGCTCTCGGTAAGCTTCAGAATGAAAATAAACAGCTTACAACGGATATTCTTTATGAAAGACGTCAGGAAAAGATAAGAAAGAGCTTTATTTCAAATGTTTCTCACGAGCTGAAAACTCCCATCGCTATTATAAAAGGCTATGCCGAGGGTATGAAAATGGGCATCGGCGGTGATAACCCTGATGAAATCTGCGATATAATCATTGACGAAGCTGATAAGATGAATAATCTGATTGTGCGCCTTATGGAATATATGAAGCTCAGCTCAGGTGCATATAAGCTTTACAGCAGTGACTTTAATCTTAAAGATACGGTTGAAGAGTGGTCTGAAATCCAAAAAATGAAAATGCAGAATATGGGGATAAAATTTATCTGTGATATTAACCCGAAATTTTACTGCTACAGTGATGTGCTGATGATGGAAAACATTTTCATTAACTATCTCTCCAATGCTATCAGCCATATTGATAATGAAAAAATAATAAGGGTAACTGCCGAAGATATGGGCAAGAGCTATCGTGTGAGAGTCTTTAATACAGGTAAGCCCATACCAGGTACGGATATTGAAAATATCTGGCAGAGCTTTTACAGAGCAGACAAAGCCCATTCGAGAGAAGAGGGCAGATTTGGTTTAGGACTCTCATTTGTAGCCTCTATTCAGGAAATGACAGGTGAGAAATACGGCGTCGAAAATAAAAACGACGGCGTTGAATTCTGGTTTGACATCAAGAAAAAATCATAAATTGCGATTTGCGGGAGAGTGGATTGGTGAAAAAATCACTGTCCTGCAAGTACCTGTGAAATAATTAACATCCGCCTGAATTTTAATTTCAGACGGATGCTTTTGTTATGGCTCGTTTAAGTACACAGCTGTTTAATCAATTCACATTTCTTAATTCCTGATTCATAATTATTTTTGCATGGTTTCTATGTATTTTCTCAGCTCGTGAGCATTTGCCATGAGCTCTAATTTTTCGTCATAGAGTATTCGCAGGTGACGTTGCAGCTCTGCCGCAAGGATATTTTTCCTGGCTTTCCTTGCTCTGTCAAGGTCGCGTCTGCAACTTGCAATAATCTCTGACTGTAATGTGATGCTTTTTTCATATTGCTCATAAAGCTCATTGATGGATATGTTCAATGGCGGCACCTCCTTCTTTTTTGCCGAAGATTATATAGTCGCCCGATGTTTTAAAGGCGGTAGCGATACGAATAATGTCATTGACGGAAATTTCAGCCTTTCCTTTTTCAATAGCTTCAAGCTTTGTTTTGCTGATGCCGGTCATTTTCTGTGTATCTTCAAGGGTCATTCCCTGTGTTTCACGAAGACCTTTTATGCGCAGAGCAGGGGAGCTGAAGTCTTCAGATATAAGACAAAGTGCATCCTTGTTTTTGATTATCATTTTAACCGAGGCTGAGTAATCCTTTCCGTAACGGTATTCTATAGCGTATTTCAGCTTGTCATAGATTATATCGTTGATTTTGCTCAGACGTCTGCTGACGTTGCTGTGGTCAAGCCCTAATAATTTTGCCGTATCAGTAATGCTGTTTCCTTGATACCAGTGAAGATTAACGATTTCCCGATCTGTTTCCGAAAGCTCACTTTCAATTACATGCCTGACAAGGCAGTTGAGCTCAATCTTTCTTTTTCTGAGCAGATATTCGTCAATGGATTCAAAATACGAGCTCTGCCAGTTATTAAAAGCTATCCGGGCATTTTCAAAATCGATAGGATGAAAGCTGCTTTCTGTATACTCTCTCATTTTAAAACCTCCTGATGTGTTTTTCTTGTTCATCAAAAGACGAACAAATGTTCGTTATAATTTAATTCTATTTGCACTTTTTGAAGTTGTCAATACTATCGACAAAAATATACTGTTAATTTTTCTATGCAGGGATCTGACTACAAATATTTGGAGCGAGCTGAAAAACTATGAAATATTTAAGTAGGTTTAAGGTGAAAATGTTAGTAGTTTTATAAATGTTAAAATATACTTGCTTTTTTTGTTCTTATGGTATAAAATAGTGAGTAATAAAATTTTATTCAAGAAAAGGATGAAACTCATGGCAAAACAGGAAAAGTCAGCTGCTGAGCTCTACCGCGAAGAAAGAAAAGCGCGTATTGCCAAGGCTGCAAAAAAGAACGCAAAAAAATCACATAAGGTGATTCTCAGTAAAGGTATGAAAAAAGCAATCGCTGCTGTTGTAGTGCTTGCTATCGTTGCCGGTATCGGTGCATTTTCAATCAGCAACTCAGGTATGCTTGAAAGAGGTAAGGTTGCTTTTAATGTTGGTGATGTAGAAGTTACAGCACCTGAATACGGCTTCTATTATGCATCAGCTTTCTCAAACTATTTCAATATGTCATACCAGTATGATACCTATTATGGTGCAGGCATGGGCGCTATGTACACAGGCTACGATTACAGTGTATCACCTGACCAGCAGAAATATTCAGGCACAATCGAAGGCGTTGAAGAGCCTATGTTCATTGACTTCTTTGAGGAACAGGCTATTTCAAGCATCAAATATGTAAAGGCTTCTGTAAAGTATGCTGAAGAAAACGGCATCGAGCTTGATGAAGACGATTATGCAGAAATTGAAGCATCTATGGATAATTTCAAAGAGACTGCTGATTCAATGAATTATTCACTTTCAGCTTATCTTCGCAGATTCTTCCATAAGGGTCTCACACCCTCACTCTTAGAGGAAATCGTTAAAGAGCAGACACTCACAACAAAGGTTTCTGAAGTAAAGACAGAAGAATTTGCTGATTCTTACACAGATACAAAGATTGAAAAGACCTTCTACGATTCACTCACAACCTACGGTGTAGTTTCACTTCGCGCTTATAGCTTTGCAGCTGAAAAAATAACAGTAAAAGCTACCGATGAGAACAGTGCTGATACTCAGGAAGTAACAGATGAAACAATGGCTGCAGCTAAGGCTAAGGCTGATGATTTTGCGGCAAAGGTTAACGCTGTTGATACATTCAAGGCTACAGCTGCTGAGATTGAAAAGGCTGCAGGTAACGAAAGTTATGCTGAATTTACAGATGATGACACCAAGACAGCTCTTGCTGAAACCACCTACAGCGATCTTTCATATAAATCATCTGACGAGAAGTTCCTCACATGGGCATTTGATGAGGATACAAAAGCAGGTGAGACATACATCGTTGAAAACAAAGATACAGGCTACACTGTATATATGATGGAAGCACCTGTTCACAAGGTTAAGGATGCTTACACATACGATGTAAGACACATTCTCGTTAAGTTCCCCGAAGAAGAAACTGACTCAGCTGAAGAAACAGAAGAAAAAGAAGATGTTAAGGTTGAGCTTCTCGATACAAGCGCTTATGAAACAACAGTTGACAACGCTGTAAACGAAGAATACACAAACGCTGAGCTTTACATCAAGGCTCAGGATATTCTTAAGGAATACCTTGACGGTGATAACACAGAGGATAAATTCGCAGAGCTTGCTGTTAAGTATTCAGAAGACGGTAACGCTGCTGACGGCGGTATCTACGAGGATGTAACTGAAGGTTATATGGTTGCTGAATTCGAAAACTGGGCACTTAAGGAAGGCAGAAAGAACGGCGATGTAGGTATCGTTGAAACATCATACGGTTATCACATTATGTACTTCATTGACTCAGAATGCACAACCTGGTCAGATGTTATCAGAAATGATCTTGCAGGCGAAGAGTACAGTAAGCTTGCAGAAGAGCTTGAAGGCAGCGAAAACGTTGCTGTAAGCGGTATAGTTGATGAGGCTCTTGCAGGTGTTGATGAGTTTATTGTTTCACTTGCTAAGGAGCAGATCAGAAACATCAAAGCTAACGCAGGTCACTCAGCTGACGACGGTCACAATCATTGATTGAATGATTTTTAAGTCCACTCGTATGCTGATGTTCCGTATGGAAATATTTCTTAAATAAGTGAACTGAAATCATAATAATGCGTTAAAAATCACCGATATGCGTCAGCGTTATCGGTGATTTTCTTGTTTTCTTGCAATATTGTTCCGCTTTTCAAAGTGCTCAGCAGTTCAGAAGGAACAGAAAATTCTTGTGTCGAAGTAAAAAATGAAACAAGTACTTTTCAGATATGCAGGGAATTTTGTTAGGTAAACAAATACTTGCTTATGGACATCGGTGTAAGGGGACTTTTTTCTTTACATTTACGATGTTTTGTGTTATCATTAAAATAGAATTTTGTATGCAGGTGACAGATATGAATTTATTGGCCGACGAAAGAATAGAGCCTCTTGGGGGTAATATGAGCATTGTCACATCCGATAGCCATACTTTTGGTACGGATGCGGTTCTGCTTGCAAATTTTGCGAATATCAGGAGAAAAGATATAGCTTGTGATATGGGAACGGGCTGCGGTATAATTCCGCTTATATGGTGTAAGGGCATAACAAAAGAGGTCTATGCTCTTGATATTCAGGAAAAAGCAATAAGTCAACTTAATAAATCTCTCGAGATCAACGATATGATTGGCAGAATTACACCTGTAAACTGTGACATCAGAAACCTTAAAGGTGTTCTTGAATTCGGCAGATTCGACCTTGTGACTATGAATCCGCCTTATAAGCCCGTAGGTACGGGTATAGAGAGTATAGGCGAAGCTCAGCGAATAGCCAGACACGAGGTCTGCTGTAATATTGACGATGCAGTGTCTGCCGCATCAAAGCTTCTGAAATTCGGAGGCAGATTCTGTATGTGCCACAGACCTGAGCGTCTTTGTGATATTATCGTGAGTATGCGTCAGGGTGGCATCGAGGTTAAGAGAATTCGTTTTGTTGTTGAGCGCAAGGGCAGACAGCCATGGCTTGTTCTCGTTGAGGGTAAACGCGGAAGTAAAAGCGGTGTTACCATTGAGGGCGAGCTTGTGATGAAAGATGAAAACGGCAATAACACCGAAGAATTCAGAGGAATGTTCGGTGACTATATGGACGGACACCAATAAATTTTGAATCAGGGATTGCGGGAGAGTGCCTGCAAACGGTGGGGTGCGGCTCCATACCCGAACTGCGTTCGGGTCGGCTACACCGTAGCCGTTAAATCGCCCGCGGGCGATTTAAATGGAGCCGCCTCAACCGCAAAGCGGCAAGTACACACTGTAAATATAAAAGGGGAGTATACCAGATGTTATTCTTAAAAATGCTTAAAAGAATATCGGTTATTATGGCAGTTGCAATTCTGGCTGTGAGTCTTTTTACTGTGGCCGGTGACTTTGTTTTGTTCCCCAAGTATGAAATAACAGACTCAATTGCTTTTGCGCAGTCTCTCGGTAAGGGCTGGAACTTAGGCAACACCTTCGATGCCTGTGAGAAGCAATCAACTGAAAAAATGGGACTCGAAAGCGAGACTATGTGGGGCAATCCAAAAACCACAAAGGAGCTGATGGCTTACCTTAAGGAGTGTGGATTTGACAGTGTGAGACTTCCCGTTACCTGGTCACAGCACTTAAGTGACGGACCCGACTACAGCATTGACCCATTGTGGCTCGAGAGAGTCGCCGAGGTTGTGGACTTTGCACTTGACAGCGGGCTTAAGGTTATAATCAACACTCATCACGAGGATGCTTTTTGGCTTGTTACCGATGAAGAGCATAAAGAAATTTCCAAGGAAATTTTATGTAAGGTGTGGGCGCAGATTTGCGAAAGATTCAAGGATTACGATGAAAATTTAGTCTTTGAGACTATGAATGAGCCGAGAGTTTTCGGTGCTGAGCTTGAGTGGGAGGGTACCGACGAAAGAAGAGATGTTGTAAATTATCTCAATTTCGCTGCTCTTGAAACCATCAGAAAAAGCGGTGGCAAGAATGCCGAGCGCTATGTTATGATTCCGACCTTTGCTGCAAGCGGTCTTGACGAAAACATCGAAGCACTTCGTCTGCCTGACGATGAGAGAGTCATTGTGTCAATTCATTATTACTACAAAACTGCCCATCAATCAGAGTTCAAAGATAACGAAAAGATCTGGACTATATCAGAAAAATGGGATTTATATAAGACCTTCAGACGAATGTACAAGTGCTTTTTAGCTGAAGGCTATGGCGTTTGCAAGAGCGAATTCGGTTGGACAGACAGAGACAATCTGAATAATTTAGCGAAAAATGCATCTTTCTATGTTGACCTTGCCGAGAAATTCGGCATTCCCGTTATGGTATGGGACAACGGCATAACTGATGGAAACAATATTTACTCTTTCGGTATTATTGACAGAAGAGAGCTCAGGGTAGTTTATCCTGAATATTTAGAAGCAATAGTATAATAAATGGAGGTAATTATGGCAGGAATTTTATATATAGTCGGCACTCCCATCGGTAATCTCGGTGATATGTCGCCAAGAGCTGTTGAGACTCTTTCCATAGTAGACTTCATTGCCGCAGAGGATACGAGAGTGACCCTTAAGCTGCTCAACCACTTCGACATAAAAAAGCCTATGGTAAGCTATTTCGAGCATAACAGACGCGAAAAGGGCGAGGTTATTGTTGGCAAAATCTTAGCAGGGGAGACCTGCGCACTTGTAACCGATGCTGGTATGCCTGCGGTTTCTGACCCGGGTGAGGATTTAGTGCGACTTTGCCACGAAAGCGGCATTCAGGTGCAGAGCGTACCGGGCCCGACGGCCTTTGCAACTGCTGTTGCACTGTCAGGTATGAGTGTGGGCAGATTCACTTTTGAGGGCTTTCTGAGTATGAACAAGGTGTCAAGAAGAGAGCATCTCGAGTCAATCAAAGACGAAAAGCGTACAATGGTCTTTTATGAAGCACCACACAAGCTCAGCGCCACACTTAAGGATTTATGCGAAACCTTAGGCAACCGCGACCTTGCAATCGTACGTGAAATCACAAAAATTCACGAGGAGGTTATCCGTACTGACCTTGAAAGTGCCGCAGTTAAGTACGCTGAGGATAAGCTCAAAGGTGAAATCGTGCTGATTATTTCAGGCAAACCCGAAACCGAAGAAGAGGAAGTTACCCTTGAGGATGCGATATCACTTGCAAAGGTTTATATTGCCGAGGGTATGGGCATAAGTATGGCAGCTAAAACTGCCGCAAAGCAGACAGGCCTTAAAAAAGGTGATATTTATAAAGCGTTGCAGGAGGATGAAGAATGAGAGAATGGTTTTCTGAATACGGCTATCTGGTAGCTGTATTCTTTATCGTACTTGTGGCTTTTGTTGTGGTGCTCAATAAAGCGGCAAAGGCATACAGCAAGCATTTTAGCACTGTCAATGAACAGAAAAAACAGCTTGAATATCTTACAAATCTCAAGAATAAGTTCAGAAGCATCACATTGGAGGAATTGTCACAGTGCAGTGACAGTGAAATTTTAGAAGGCTTTGCACTTCTGACTCAGATTGAGATGCAGAAAAGCGACGATATGGAGGCTTATTTCCGTGGACTGCCCAAGGAAAAGCAATACATCTATGCTCTTGATGTTTTCGCTGAGGACGCAGGCGCAGAGGTGTTCTATTCTCAGAATGGTGAAATTCTGACAAATATTATTGTTGATGCCCTTAAAGCTGTGGGTATGAGCGACTTTGCAGATAAGCTTTCAGAGATAGGGAAAATGTATAACAAGGATGATGAAAGCGTTTCATACAGCAGAGAAATTGTTGAGAAATTTGACCAAGAAATTAACACTATGTGTGTTTTGGATGAAATCAGGCATAGTTCTGCAGAATATATAAAAGAAAATTTTAATCTTCTGTAAATTAACATAAGTCTATTTGACTTAAAGATTTTTTTGTAGTATAATACCATAGAATTAAAATGGGAGGTGATATTGTTGCGCAAAATAGTTGCTGTGTTTTTGGCTGTAGCTACAGTTGTGGTTATGTTTACCGCATGTGATAATGGTGATGATCTGACTACTACAGATCCTATATCAACAGGTAATGTTTCAACTACCCAGCCATCGACAGAGAAAAAGTCTTATGTTCTTACAACGGCCGCAGATAAAACAGTACCCTGGCAGGAAACAACAAGATTTGAAACAACAACAGCTGATATAAACGCAATAACAGTGCCTACCGATCCCATTGATATCCCACCTGTCAATATAATCGGTACAACAGGCTCATCACTGCCCATAACTATTCCGTCATCAACATCTCCTTCTGATACAACAGTTCCGACCCTGACGGTTCAGACTACAACCAGTCCGACTACGACCACGAAGAAAACAACAACTGCAACAACTACCACAAAGATTGAAAAATTCCCGACGGCTGTTATTATAGATTCCGAGGGCTTTAACGCTACATCGGGTAAGCTTTATCTTGGTATCAGTCCCAGCGGCTGGAGTTCAGATATCAAGGCGAATTCTACAAGCATCAGCATTAAAATTGACGGTATTACTGCTAGCAGTAAGGTTACCTGCAGTGTAACCGCAGCCAAAAACAGCGACGGTATGCAGGAGATTGTTATTGACCTTTCATCTCAGAGTGTTACCTCGGGCAGTACAGTGACCTACACGATACCCGAAGGCTTTCTCGTGTCCAAGTCAGGCACACAGTACAATACATCTTATACAAGCAGTGCTACAATTTAACTTTTACAGCAGGTATCAATGATATCTGCTGTTTTTGTATATTTCCTCCTTTTAAGTCAAAACTTAAAATGGGTGATAATATGGTTTATAAAATTCGTCTTAAGGCAAGGCAGAAGCAGGCTGAGAGCAGCACGATACTTCTGCTGAGCTTTTTTGTTATTGTGTTGACAAGCTTTTCTCTCAATCTTATACCGCTGGTCTATAATGTGGCCCTGAAGCCTTCTTACGCTATAGATAATATATCATCGATTATTATGTCGGGCTTTTTATTGGTTACTACTGTAGTGATTTGCAGTGCTCTTTCTCTCGGATGCGACAGATTTATGCTCAAAAGAGCCGGAAATTCTGCCGCCGGGGCGGGTGATATTTTTTATTATTTTTCACTGTCGAGACTTCTTTCAATGTGTGGCTTTTACGGGGTATTCATATCTTTGAAGACTGTAATTTTTGCTCTTTTATCTTTGCCTTGTGTCACTTGTGGAGTCATTTTATATTCACTTTGTATCAGTGGCTTTTCCGCTGCAGTGTGCTGTATTTTTGCTGTGTTTACAATCTTGTTTTTATTGCTGGCGGTGGTAACCTTTTTGCGTATAGGCGATACGTACTTTCTTGTGAGATACCGATATATAAAAGGAGATTATCTTAATTTCAGGCAATTGCTTTGTGATTCTCAGAACAGTATGATGAGTGAAATTAAAAGGCTGAGAAGAATGAAGCTGAGCTTTTGGGGCTGGTTTTTGGTGTGTTTGTTTATAGTGCCGATTCCCTATGTGTGGAGCTATTACCGACAGAGCAAGGCTTGTTTTGCGGCTGAGCTTTAATTTGTATATTTCCTTAGTTGAAGAAGTTTAGAGATTGTTTGTTATATACAAGAATTACTTATACAATAAACGTGTAAAAGCAGAAAGGACAGGGCGATTGCCTTGTCCTTTGCAAATTATCTTTAAGCTTTATGTCTTAGTTTATCGATAGTGCTTCTTTTACTATCTCTTTAAAAACCGGCAGGCAGTCGCTTGTGCCGCTTGATCCGTTCTCGTTCATAACTACAATAATGTACTGCGGATTTTCTGACGGGTAAAAGCCTGCAAACCAGGTGCGGAGAATTTCCTTGCCGTCTTTATAAATTCCGCTTTGAGCTGTACCTGTTTTACCGGCTGAATTTTTCAGAGAATAGGATTTCCCTGTCGATGAAAGCATTTTTTTTATGTTAACCACAGCTTCGTCTGACAATACTTTTCTTAAGGTGGCAGAAGGCTCTTTTATCATAAGTCCCATATAATTTGTAAGTCCCATAATAAGCCGAGGTGTTACAGCGTTGCCCGTGGCAAGAATATGATAAACTGATGCAATCTGTAAAGGTGTGGCTGACAAACCTCCTTGGCCGAAGGCGAAATTTGCAAGATTGCCTTTTGTGCGAAGGCTTTCACGTGAAGGTAAGGTGCCTGATGCACCGCTTATTTGTGAAGTGAGTGATGTCCCGGTGCCAAGTCCTATATCACCGCAAAGCTTAAGAAGATAATCGATATCTGTTTTCATTATAAGATTGATGAAATATGTGTTGCAGGAAACTTCGAGCGCCTTTGTCATATTGATTTTACCGTGCGACTTATTGTTATAACAGCTGAAGGTTCTGTCGCCTATGGTGATTTCACCGCTGCATTCATATTCGAAAAGGGGAGTGATTCCGTTTTCCATAGCACATACTGCAACCACAGGCTTAAAGACAGAGCCGACACTGTAGCTCATAAGAGTCTTGTTAATAAACGGTGAGTTTTCCGACGAAAGTGATGCCGCAACATTATCTGGGTCATATTCAGGCACGCTTGCAAGTGCGAGAATTTCGCCTGAGTTGGCTTTAATAACAAGAGCGCATCCGCTTTTTATACGGCTGTTTCCGAGAGCAACTTCTACGGTTTGCTGAATGCTTTTATCGAGAGTTAGCACAACTCCCGCCTTTGATGAAAAGCCCGAGTCGTTTATATATTTGTCCATTCCTGCAAGTACCCTGCCGACAGCATCAACCTGAAAGGTTACGGTAAGCTTGCCGGAGTTTTCTGTCAGATAGTTGTTGAAGGAGCGCTCAATTCCTGTTACACCCGTCTTGCCGTTGTCAGCGGTATAACCTATTAAATGTACGGCGAGAGGGTCAGCAGAATAACGCTCCGAAACAGAAAAAGTGCGGATGAATTCGGTGTTTATTTCCTCGTTTACTTCGATAATAAAAGGGTATCCGCTTTCAATTTTCTGACGTAAATAATTGTTATCAGCCTTCCCATTAAGGTATTCATAAGATGCAACACAGGGTGTTACAACAGCAAGAAGCTTTTTTTCTGCATTAACTAGCGGTGTGAAATTTCTGTCGTAGATTTCACCTCGTTTTTCGCCTACGGTTACTGTACGTGTGCTCTGCCTTGAAGTAACCTCAGTATAATCGGTTTTTGCAATGTAAAATATTCTGCCTAAAAGTACCATAAAAGATAAAATGAAGAATATATATAATGAAAGGAAGCGTTTGAGCATAATTATCACCGTATATATTATTTGATAGTAAAAGACAGTAATCATAGGTAAAAATTTGTAAAAAAGTCAACTATTTTCATAAAAGGGCTTGACACATTCAAAATAATGATTAGAATAAGAATTAGCACTCGAAGAGTGAGAGTGCTAAAACGATAAAAGGTAAATTTTTTACATTATGGAGGAACATATAATGACAATCAAACCTTTACTTGACAGAGTTGTATTAAAAGCGACTGAAGTTGAAGAAACAACACAGAGTGGTTTCATTCTTACATCAGCATCACAGGAGAAGCCTCAGTTTTCAGAGGTTGTTGCTGTAGGCCCCGGCGGTATTGTTGACGGTAAGGAAGTTGCCATGTATGTTAAGGTTGGTGACAAGGTTATCACCGGCAAATATTCAGGCACTGAAGTAAAGCTCGACGGTGAAGAATACACAATTGTACGCCAGAACGAAATTCTTGCAATTGTAGAATAATATCAGGAGGTATTTACATTATGGCAAAGCAGATTATTTATGGTGAGCAGGCACGAAAGGCTCTTCAGAGTGGTATCGACAAGCTCGCTGATACAGTTAAAATCACACTCGGTCCCAAGGGCAGAAACGTTGTAATTGACAAGAAGTACGGTGCACCCCTTATCACAAACGACGGTGTTACCATCGCTAAGGAAATCGAACTTGAAGACGCATTTGAAAATATGGGTGCTCAGCTTATCAAGGAAGTTGCAACAAAGACAAACGACGTTGCAGGCGACGGCACAACAACTGCTACTCTTCTTGCTCAGGCTCTTGTACGCGAGGGTATGAAGAACGTTGCAGCAGGCGCAAACCCCATGGTAGTTAAAAAGGGTATCAGCAAGGCTGTAAAGACTGCAATTGAAACAGTTAAAGCTAACTCAAATCCTGTTAACACATTCGAGGACATCGCTCGTATTGCTACAATTTCATCAGCAGATGAAAGCATCGGTACTCTTATCGCTGAAGCTATGGAAATCGTAACAACTGACGGTGTTATCACTGTTGAAGAGTCAAAGACAGCTGAAACCTGCAAGGAAGTTGTTGAGGGTATGCAGTTTGACAGAGGTTATATTTCACCCTATATGGCAACTGACGTTGACAAGATGGAAGCTGTTATCGATGACGCTTCAATCCTTATTACTGATAAGAAAATCAGCAACATTCAGGAGGTTCTTCCTCTTCTTGAGCAGGTGCTCAAAATGGGCAAAAAGCTCGTTATCATCGCAGAAGATGTTGAGGGTGAAGCTCTTGCAACACTTCTTGTAAATAAGCTCAGAGGTACATTTACCTGCGTAGCTGTTAAGGCTCCCGGCTTCGGTGACAGAAGAAAAGAAATGCTTCAGGATATCGCTATTCTTACAGGCGGTCAGGTTATCACAAGCGACCTCGGTCTTGAGCTCAGCACAGCTACTCTTGATATGCTCGGTACAGCTCGTCAGGTTGTTGTTACTAAAGAAAACACAACTATTGTTGACGGTGCAGGCGATAAGGCTGCAATCAAGGCGCGTGTTAACCAGATCAAGGCTCAGATCGAAGCATCAACATCAGAATTCGATACAGAAAAGCTTCAGGAAAGACTTGCAAAGCTTGCAGGTGGCGTAGCAGTTATCAAGGTTGGTGCTGCAACTGAAACTGAAATGAAAGAAAAGAAGCTCAGAATTGACGACGCTCTTGCAGCTACAAAGGCAGCTGTTGAAGAGGGCTCAGTAGCAGGCGGCGGTGTTGCACTTCTCAATGCGATTCCTTCAGTAAATGCTCTTCTCGAAGCTACAGAAGATCAGGATGAAAAGACAGGTATCCGCATCGTGCTTAAGGCACTTGAAGAGCCCGTACGTCAGATTGCTAAGAATGCAGGTCTTGAAGGCTCAGTTATTATCAACTCAATCGTTTCAAGCGGTAAGGTTGGCTACGGCTTCAACTTTGCTAAGGAAGAATATGTTATGATGGCTGAAGCAGGTATTCTTGACCCCACTAAGGTTACACGTTCAGCTCTTGAAAACGCTTCAAGTGTTGCTGCTATGGTGCTCACAACTGAGTCACTTATCACAGATATTCCTGATCCTGCTGCTGAAGCGGCTGCAGCTGCTGCAATGGCTCAGGGTGGCGGAATGTATTAATAAATAAGCATCAGCGCATTTTTGATTCTTTTTGTGCGACAGCAAAAAGAATGCCCGCGCGGCGAGCGCAAAAAAAAATAGTGTTGGTACGCGATAAAGCAAGGCGGTGTAGGTTAATTCCTACCCGCCTTTTTTTCTTGCTGACGATTATTTCAGTTCTGCAAGAGGGGAGGCGGGGCTCCGCGGTCGGATGTAATCCGACCCGTGAGTGCACAGCACTCGCGAAAGCACCCTCGGTGCTTTGCGGAGCCCCGCAGCTTCCCGTTACCTCCCACTGGCTATGAATATAATTTTCCTTTTCTATTGACAAAGCTACACAATTATTGGTAAAATAATACGGTATATAATTCGAAAGGAGTTTCAATATGAATAAAGGTAAGTTTTATATTACAACGGCTATTGCATATACCTCAAGAAAGCCTCATATCGGCAACAGCTACGAGATTGTTCTCACAGATGCTATTGCAAGATATAAGAGACTTCAGGGCTATGATGTTTTCTTTTTGACAGGTACCGACGAGCACGGTCAGAAAATAGAGGAGTACGCTAAGAGTGCAGGTGTAACACCTAAGGAGTATGTTGACAAGGTTGCTGCTGAAATTCAGGGCATCTGCGATACACTTAACACAACCTATGATAAGTTCATCCGTACCACAGACGACTATCACGAGAAGGTAGTACAGAAGATCTTCAAGAAGCTCTATGAGCAGGATGATATCTACAAGAGCGAATATGAGGGCCTTTACTGCACACCATGTGAAAGCTTCTGGACAGAGGCTCAGCTCGTTGCCGGCAAGTGCCCAGACTGCGGCAGAGAAGTAAAGAAAGCAAAGGAAGAAGCATATTTCCTTCGCCTTTCAAAATATCAGAAGCAGCTCGAGGATTACATTGAGAGCAACGATAACTTCATCTATCCCGAGTCACGTAAAAAGGAAATGCTCAACAATTTCATCAAGCCGGGACTTCAGGATCTCTGCGTTTCAAGAACATCCTTCAAGTGGGGTATTCCCGTTGATTTTGATGATAAGCACGTAGTTTACGTGTGGATTGACGCTCTTTCAAACTATATCACTGCTCTCGGCTATGACCCCGATGGCAGTGGCGAGCTCTACAATAAATACTGGCCTGCAGATGTACACATCATCGGTAAGGATATCGTTCGTTTCCATACAATTTACTGGCCGATTATGCTTATGGCACTCGGTGAGCCTCTTCCCAAGCAGGTTTACGGTCACCCATGGCTTCTTTTCGGTGTTGACAAGATGTCAAAGTCAAAGGGCAATGTTATCTATGCTGACGAGCTCTCAAAGCTTATCGGTGTTGATGCTGTAAGATACTATCTTCTTTCAGAAATGCCTCACGCTAATGACGGCTCAATCTCATACGAAACAATTATTGAAAGATACAATTCGGACCTTGCCAATACCTTAGGTAACCTCGTAAACCGTACAGTTGCTATGACCAACAAGTATTTCGCAGGTGAAATCAAGGCTCCCACAGCTCCCGAAGCAATTGACGATGAGCTTAAGGCATTCGCACTCGAGGCAGTGGCAAAGGTTGACAAAAACATCGATTCTTATCACATTGCTGATGCAGTTGAAGCTGTTATCAATCTTGCTAAGCGTTGCAACAAATATATCGACGAAACTGCTCCCTGGGCACTTGCTAAGGATGAAGCTAACAAGGAAAGACTTGGCACAGTTCTCTATAATCTTCTTGAGGGCATCAGATTTATCTCAGTTCTTCTCGAAGCATTTATGCCTGAAACATCAAAGGCTATCCTTTCACAGATTAACTGCGATATCGCTGATTATGATTCACTTTCAGCTTTCGGTGCACTTAAAGCAGGTGCCACTGTAGGCACTGCAACACCTCTTTTCGCTCGTATTGATGCAGAAAAGATGCTTGCTGATATTGAAGCACAGCAGAAGGAAGCTCAGGCTAAGGAAAAGACCATAGAAGAAATCGAAGGCGTTGCAAAAATCGGCATCGAAGACTTTATGAAGGTTGACCTCAGAGTTGCAAAGATTACCGACTGTGAGCCCGTAAAGAGAGCTAAGAAGCTTCTCAAGCTCACACTTGATGACGGTACAAGCACATCCCGTACAGTTGCTTCAGGTATCGCTAAGTGGTACAAGCCCGAAGACCTTATCGGTAAGAGCGTAATCGTTGTTTCAAACCTTAAGCCTGCAACACTTTGCGGTGTTGAAAGCCAGGGTATGATTCTTGCAGCTGATGTAAGCGAAGACGATGTTAAGGTTATCTTCGTTGACGGCGTACCTGCAGGCTCAAAGGTAAGATAAGATGTATAAGAATATTTTTGACACTCATGCACACTACGATGATGAGCGTTTTAATGAGGACAGAGACGAGCTTCTGTCCTCTCTCTTTGAGGGTAGTGTGTCGCACATAATCAACTGCGGCTGCGATTTAAAGTCCAGCCTCACTACAATTGAACTTGCTGAAAAATATCCCAACCTCTATGCTGCAATCGGTGTCCACGCCCACGAGGCTGAGGCTTGCTCTGCTGAGGACCTTGCCAAAATTGCGAGTCTTTACGACAACAAAAAAGTTGTTGCTGTGGGTGAAATAGGTCTTGATTATTTCTATGATTTTTCACCGAGAGAGAGACAGATTGAGGTTTTCCGTCAGCAGATAGAACTTGCAAATAAGCTTGATCTACCTGTGATTATCCACGACAGAGAGGCTCACGAGGACACTCTGAACATCTTAAAAGAGCTCAGACCAAAGGGTGTTGTGCACTGCTTCTCAGGTTCGGTAGAGATGGCAAAAGAGATAATCAGGCTTGGACTTTATATCGGTCTTGGGGGAGCAGTAACCTTTAAAAATGCGAGAAAGCCTCTTGAGGTTGCTGAGTATATACCCCTAGACAGACTTCTTCTTGAAACCGATGCACCATATATGACTCCCGTGCCGTTCAGAGGCAAGAGATGCGATTCGGCACACATTGCTTATACTGCTGAAAAGATAGCTGAGGTTAAGGGTATGGATGTGCAGGAACTGATAGATATCTGCAATGAAAACAGCAAAAAGTTGTTTGCAATAAAATAACAAAAGTTCTTTTGATTACTTTTCTTTCAAGAAAAGTAATGCCTGCCCGGCGAGGGCGAGGAAACAAAGAAAAAATTCACCCGACAGATTAATTTCTGCCGGGTGTTGTTTATTTTAGGATATACAAATGAGGTTTATCTTTATCTTTTTTTATTCGGTTTATTATCTCTGTATATATCAATTCTTCATATGACCCTTTTCGGATTGAATTATCACTTACAATAAAATATCCGTCTTTAAGTAAAATTTTACAAAAATATTTGTTTATTTCATCATCGTCAAAATATGTCAGGTCAATAACGTTACTTTCGGGCATATCTTTAATGGCGAAATCAGAAAATCCGATAATTTTTCTGCCGTTTTCTTCTGAGTCAATATAATAAAAATAAAAAGACATACCGAGCTTTTCGCAAGTCTTGAAGTGCTCCATATAAGCCAAAAGATCGCTTTCATCAACGCTTATTGAGCTTACATATTTATATACTGAATGTAAAATCTCATCATTATACAGTTGCTTGAATCTCTCGATGTTTTCAAGAGTCTTGCTGAAAAACATCATTTTCTTTCACCTCAAATAAAAAAGCGTCCTGCAAGCAGAACGCATAAAAACACATTCTCTTGCCGCGACGCAACTTTTGCAAATCACCAATTTTAGGGAATAACAAAGTATAGAGAATATGCTTTTTACAGAAGCATATTTCCCTAAAAATTAGTGTTCATCACAAAAGCTATTCAGTTACGTCGCAAAAATAGTCTACCACTTTTCGGCAAAAAAATCAATATTTATATAAAAAAATAACACAGAGGACATTGCCCTCTGTGTGCTTTTGTGCCCTCGCCGGGCAGGCATACTTTTTCCTATCGCGGAAAAAGTATCAAAAACGCGATGTTGCAAAACGCGATGTTATTTTATCATCTCTGCAAATTCTTCCTCGCTGATAACAGTAACACCGAGGTCGTTTGCCTTTTTAAGCTTACTGCCTGCATCTTCACCTGCAAGAACATAGCTTGTCTTTTTTGAAACGCTGCCTGTAGCCTTGCCTCCGAAGGACTCAATAATTGCCGTTGCCTCTGAACGTGTGAACTGTGAAAGAGTACCTGTGAGAACAAAGGTCTTGCCTTCAAAACGGTTGTCCTTGATTTCCTTCAGACTTTCCATATTGAGTCCCAGGTCACGGAACTTTTCAACAAGCTCACGGCTTTCACTGTGAGAGAAAAAGTCTGTTACACTTTCTGCCATAATTCTGCCGAAGCCTTCGATAGCTTCAATTTCTTCGGTGGTGGCGTTCATGAGCTTTTCCATTGTGCCGAAATGCTCTGAAAGAAGTGAGGCTGTCTTCTGACCGATGTGCCTTATACCAAGAGCATATATGAGCTTTGAAAGGT
>JAZQUF010000110.1:0-7083 GCA_045631165.1 Acutalibacteraceae bacterium | reverse complement strand
ATTACAACAACGCCATCAACTCTCTCAAGGCTTATGAAGGTGTTGTTAAAATTAAAAAAGTATCTACAACTAATGTTGCCGTTATGGATGTTCCTTCGACAGTGGCGAGCATAGTGAATCAAATATGCAATAATTTTGCAGGTACAATAGAAAACACTTACACTTTCACTTCAGGTAAAACCGTAGACGGTACAGCAATCACAGATGTTGTTGAACCTCTTGGCAGAAATGCTACACTTACTGAAAATGGTATCTACGGCTCACATGCAAAAATAAATGCCGAGGCAAATATCCCTCGCAGCTTAAGAATTCAGCTCGTAAGCGAAACAGAGAGTTTTGACGGCACTTCTACCGTAAATGCCGTACATAATGCAAGTGTTATCGAAACTATAAACTTTGCCACTCTTGATTTAGGCGATATAAAAATCACATCAGCAGATACCACTTATCCTGATACTCAGATCTACGCTCAATTCGATGACCTTGGCAGAATCACAAGTCTCAGCTTAGAAAGACCTTTCGAGTCACGCGCTACAGCTAAGGCAGCTTCCGTATCTATGACTTTAAACTTTAAGGTAGACATGAGCGAGGAATACACCATTACTTATGTATCATAAGCAGTAATGCTTGATAGTAAAAAATCTATTTAAAAGGAGAATTACAATGAAAAACAAAAAGCTTACACTCATCGCAAGTATAATGCTTGTAGCTGCTATTCTCTGCGGATCTGTTTCGGCAGCTGCGGTAGATTACGGCGATTACACAACAGCACCTACAATGGGACCGACAACAGCTCCTTCGGATCAGACTACCACGATGCCAACAACAAATCAGTCAACTGTGACAACTGTACCAACAACCGACAATAACGAAGACGACGATTCCTATTACGACGGCTATTGGGACGGTTACGAAGACGGCTGGGATGATGCAAAGGACGAATACGAAGGCGAAGACTACGACAGTGGCTATGATGACGGTTGGGATGACGGATATAATTCCGGCGAATGGGATGGCTATTATGATGGTTATGATGACGGCTATTATGAAGGATACTACGATGCCGTTCAGGATATGGAAAACAAAGATGTTATAACCATATTCGACAGATGGGATGCATTTATTGAAGATCTCAGAGAAAGAATTGATATGTTTATCTACAGAATCAGAGCCTTTTTTGAGAAAATCTTCAATATAGGTTCTGATGATGATTATGATGACGATGATTACGATGATGATGATTACGATGAGCCCACAATAAATCCACCTAGTGATTTGACTGACACATCTTTCATTCCTGACGGCTCACAGGTTACTCTGAAAGATGATGCTGACGCTCAGGCTCTCTGCGACGAATTCAATGAACTTGTCAATGATTTCTGCGATGCCGTACCTGATGATGTACATATAACTCAGACTTGGGAAATTGATGCCACTATGAAGGATTTGCCCAGTGCGGTTGCCTCTATCGTCAACCCTATACTTGAAAGCTTTACAGGCACAGAAGTCGGCGAAGAAGATTTCGAAAAGGGCGAAAGCACTTATGGCGTACCGAGATCTTATCTTGACCCTGCAGGTCTGACCCAGGCAACCAAGACAGTCAACGAAGATGGTACAACAGACTATAAATTTGTTCTTATAGAAGAGGCTTCATTCTATAACGGATACGAAACAAAAGGTGTGAAGCTTGTTGACGGTGAGGTAGTTGAATACACACTTTATCACGTAGATGTAAACGATATTGTTTATATTGAATATGTCGACTTAGGTCCCATAACTATTGATTGGGCTCAGATTGTTTATCCCGGTGCAACGGTCACCGCAAAAACCGATGCTCAGGGCAGACTTATTAAGTATGATATGTATATGCCCGTTGACGGCACAGCTACAGGCAAAGTAGCTTTTATCAGAGCTACTGTATCTGCAGAAGGCAACAGCTATCTGTGTTACGAGATGGACTACACTGCCTGATAATCCAGTGCTGACTCGAAAGAGTTAAAATAAAAAAACTATATTTTAAAAGGATATAAAATAAAATGAAAAAAACTATGAGATTTCTCGGCATTGTCTTTGCTTTGATAATGGTTATATGCTGTGTACAGGTTGCGTTTGCGGCTGATTATACACTTACTACGGGCACAACTATATCCGTTACCGGAAAAGGTTATGATGATGCAATTGTTAAGTTTGTACCCGAAGTTTCAGGTACATATAAGTTAACAGCTGATAGCGATAGTCGTTTTAGCATAGATTATGAAGATAGCGATGATAACTATCATTTTGAGAATGTCAATAACTATGAAGCCGGCACGGAGTATGAGTTTTATGTAAGTCTTGATAATATCTGGACTAAGTACGACAAAATTGATATATCTATAGCTTTGGTTTGTACTCACGAAAATAAGACCACAATTCCTGCTAAAGCTTTCACTTGTACTGAGGCTGGTTATGGCGAAAAGATAATCTGTGCTGACTGTGAGTGGGTATTTCAGGATGCCTATACTACAATTGCAAGACACATAGATACAGATAATGACTATGTTTGTGATGCCTGCAATGGCGACACTTTGCTTATTTCAGGTGCTTATGACGAATATGGTTATAATGAAGAAAAAGATGAGGAATTCGTTGAGTATACAGTCGAATATAAGTTTTATGCTAATGGCGATTTATATATAGACAGCAATGGTAAAGGTGAATTCTGGCTTTATAGGTTAGATGATTTGTATGATTACAGAGACTCACTTTATAATCCTATAACCGAAAAATATGAGCCTGAATTCAGAAATGTGTATATTGGCAAGGGCATAACTGAAATTGTTAGCGATGTCGGTGAAAAGTATATTGTTGACCCTGAAAATGAGGTCTATAGCTCAGATTCATATGGTGTGCTTTATTCAAAAGACGGTAAAACTCTATTTCAGGTGCCAGAGAATTGGAAAGAAACTTCTTATAATATCCCTTGCGGAGTTAAGCACATTGAAATGCTGGCTTTTGATGAAGCTGAATTTCTTAAAACTGTTACAATTCCTGACAGCGTAACATATATTGGAGCTTATGCATTCAATACTGATGTACTTACATGTGATGAGACAGTTGACGGCCTTATATATATTGGTGACATTCTTGTTGAAGATATCAGTGGTTATGATTATGAAAACAATATTGATATCACTATCGATGTTGCAAATGTCAGAGAAGGTACAAGGATTATTGCTCAAGGAGCAGGTTGGTGTGACGGTGTAGTATATAATATCCCTGCAAGCGTTGAGATTATCTGTGATGGTTTGGATCCTGATGCGTCAGCTTATAATGTAGCTGAGGGCAATAAACTTTATTCAAGCATTGACGGAGTGCTTTTTAATATCGATAAGACTGAACTTATCCAATATCCGGGTATGGCTCAGAGATCATCTTATACTGTTCCTGCAGGTACAAAGAAAATCGGAGATTATGCAATTAATTCAGATTATCTTAGAGAGATTATTCTTCCTGATGGCCTTGAGGTAATAGGTGTAGTTGCTATTTATGCACCCGGCGTAGCAGGTATCACCCTCCCGGAGACACTTAAAAGAATAGAAGAAGCAGGAATTAATATAGATGATAACGGTGTAAGTCAATATAATTTTGGTATTGTTATACCCGAAAGCGTTGAGTATATCGGAAGTTATTCAGTTGGCAGTAAAGTTGCAATTCTCAATCCCAATTGTTACATTGAACCTGAGCAGTATTTTACCTACGTAGCAGGTTATAAAGGCTCAACTGCAGAAGCTTATGAACGTAGCGATGCTTGGGCAGTTTATTATGAATTCCATTCAATAAGCGGTCTTTTCCATAAGCACGTCGATTTTGGTACAGTTACCAAAGCTCCCACTTGTACAGAAGACGGAGAGGTCAAGCATGCTTGTCCTTGCGGTAAAAACAGAGCAAAAACCGAAAAAATTGCTGCATCACATGTGTTTGGTTATGTTATCGTTGACGGTAAAGTTGAATGTGAGATTTGCAATCAGGAGTTTGACGAATCAGTTCTTAATCCTGAAACAAGCTGTACTTGTATCTGTCATTCAAGCTATGAGAATTCCTTCAAGGTATTTATCTTTAGATTTAAGGTGTTCTTCTGGAAACTTTTCAAAGTTAACAGGGTTTGCAAATGTGGCAGATCAGTTCATTATTATTAATATGTCTGGGGGAGTAGGTCGTAATGAAAAAGATGAAAAAAGTTATTTCGCTTGCACTGGTACTTATTATGCTCTTGTCGGCAATGCCGATACATAGCTTTGCATTAAGTCTAAAGCCTCTTAAAATCACCGGTGTTGAGTTTGCTAATGATAATCCTATATCTATGAAATATGTAAATGAAAATTCATATTGGGGTGATAATGTTTCCTTAGATGGAAATTATTTTGATGTTGTTGAAAACTTTTATGATTTCTATGTGTATTTTTCTGATGGCGATAAAGTGCTTTTCAGCGAGATATTTGATAAAAAAGATGAAATCAACGGTTACAGTTACGATATTACCGTAGACTATGATGAATGCTATAACGCTATACTCAACGATGAAGAAACTGTCAATATTTATATTACATTGAATTTGTATACTGACGATAGAAATCCGGATGAATATGAGTGCACACTTGAAAAGAAAATCGTGCCTTATATTGTTAGAAATATGAAGCCTGTTACAGAACTTCCTACTCAGGTTTACAGCGATATGGATGGTACAGAAGCTTTTGGTGGTGCTCAGTTTGAAGTCGAATATTACGGCGGTACAAAAGAAATCGTCACTTGCGGCTATGACGCAGGTATGGTTTTAGCTCCGGGTTCATACGGCTTTTATGAATCGAGTTCATTTGCATATCTTGATGGATACTATTATCACGAATTTGAAGAGATAGACCCTCTTTATACTGCTGTAAAAATTGATGACTGTAAGTTTGCGGATAACAAACTCAAGGAAGTAACATTTACTCTTACAAAAAATGACGGTACAACTGAGCAGTATACGAGAATTCTGGATATCGGCGTAGATGATTATGACTATGAGGTTGAAAAAATCAACGGTTATGATGTTGATATACATTACTCCAATCTTTGGCCGACATTTACTTCTGATGATGAGTTTAAGGTAAGTATTTACATTGGCGAGAACAGTGACGAGGTTGTTTTCGAACCTGAAGATGTATGTAGCTGTAAAATCTGTCATTATAAGGGTATAAGATATATTTATTTCTATATAATAGACAAAATCTGGAAATTATTCAGAATAAACGAGTACTGTGTTTGTGGCTCAGAAAATTGGTATTTGTAATAAATTAATTGATAGGAGATTAGTTATGAAAAAAACTAAACAAACGATTAGTATCATTCTTGCAGTTATAATGCTTTTAACCGCTGTACCCATGCAGAGCTTTGCTGCATTCGACTTTTTCTATCCTACAGTAGATAAGATAGAATATGCAAAAGATGTTAAACCTTTATCTTATAAAGAAATTATTGCTCAGAGCAAAGAGTCTGATGACGGTTATGTGTATAACTTTGATACCAGCTTTGATGTTTATTTTTCAGATGGTAAGAAGTTTGAAAATGTGAACTATAGCATCATTGGACATAAAGGCGTTGAAGTTATTGTATTCACTGAATGTATCAATGTCGCTGAGTGTACAGAGGCGATTAACCAAGGAAAAACAACAGTTAATGTCGATGTTAATGTCAGTGTGGCTTATCGTGGTCGCCCGACAGTTTATAAAACTTTTACTCTTGAGAAACCTATCGTCAAAGAGTTTGTGAAGAATATAACTTTTGTTGATACATTGCCTGAAATAAAAGAAGACGATTATAATATTAATTTCAATTTTGTAGGCAAGAAATTTGAAATTGAATATGCTGACGGTACAAAAAAGGTTGCTGCTGTCGAGGAAACAGAGTTTGACTTTTTACTTGACGGTGAAAGCATATCAATCTATAACCGTGACAGCTACTATTATGATGATGTAACCGGTGAAAAGGTCTATTATACGGGTATCACTGTCGAGTTTATTGATGCGACAACTATCATTAATAAGCAGGTGCATACTTGCAATTACAGCTCAATTGAAATTACAGATTACAGTTTTAATAATGAGGGTAAACTTGTATCTGTTACTTACTGTTTAACACATAAAGACGGCAATGTAATTGAGAAAACCAAAACTTTTGATGAAGGTATAAAAGCTGATACATTCGATGGTATAATTATTGATACTATTGACGGATACGACGTAAAAGTAAGAGTTTATATATCTCCGGCTGCCTTCAGACAAAACTCATATTGCTTTGTAAGAATCATCTATGGTCTTGATGGTTGGAATCTGATAAACAGTGAATGCATTTATGATTTTATTGAAATCTGCGACTGCCGTTGCCATAGAAGCGGTATAATTTACATCTTTAACCAGATTGTTTTCAAGCTTCAGGAAATCTTTGGCAGAGAAACCGAGTGTCAGTGCGGTACAACTCACACAGCAGTTTCATAATTTTAACTACAAAACAATCGAGACTTTGTATTAAGTCTCGATTATTTTGTATGGTGCATTACTTTTATATAATTTTCATACAACATCACACATCTTTCTCGCTCACATTGTTTCAAGCTCGCAAGGCGAAAAAGGTGAGGTTCTTGAAGATGAGCTGGATTAGTTGAAACATTGGATCACTCCTATATTTAGTGAAGGATAGTAATGTATATTTTGGTGTGAGGGGAAATTTGCATAAAAATAAGCTACTTGATAAAATATTTCCTATAATATATAATAAAACTGATACCAGTCTGAAAGAAGGGATAACCATGCCGCAGAAAAACAGAATCAAACGCTTTCCTGCTGTTACATCGTGCATACTTTTTGTGCTGATGGGTGCACTTAAGGTAATGGTTCCTTCTGACAGCTTTTATCAGACATTAGTTTTTGTGTGCAGTAATGTTGTTTATTTAGGCATCATTTTCTGTTGGGGTGTTTATGTTGAGCGAAGCATCCTTTCACCGAAAATACGACACCTGATGCTGAGTGTTGTTGTTTTTATGATTATGTACATACTTATAGGTTC
>JAZQUF010000109.1:0-25636 GCA_045631165.1 Acutalibacteraceae bacterium | reverse complement strand
CAATAAAACTGACAACAAGACCGATTACGGCAGGAATAAAGTAAACCATTCGCCATGTATAGCTGTCACCTGCTGCACTAATAAGCCAGCGTTTTAGAATCGGCACAAGCATAACACCCATATTTGCAAAGAACTTTATAACGGAATAAACTCGTGCTCTATGCTTTGACGGAGATGACTCCATAATATACACAACATGCATATCGTGAGGGATGAAGAACTGAATCATACAAGCACCGATAAAGTACATTACAAGATTGCCTGAAAGAAATACAACAAACATTGCAAAGCTCATACCGAATGTATTGATGATAAGAAACTTCTTTCTGCCCCATTTATCAGCAAGAGGTCTGTAAAGCAGACCGAGAGCCTGGAAGGGTACAACGAGAATGGACAGTATATCAAGAAGACCTACTGAGCTTTCACCGAATTTTGAAAAAAGGTCATTGGCAATTTCGGTTTTCATCAGAGTGCTTATCTGAGAAGCTATTTCGTCAGTAGCATAGATAATGCATACTATGAGCACAAGATAAGCAAAGTAATAATTTCTTTTTGGTCTTGCCTTTTCTTTTTCCCATCTTGCGATTTCTTTTTCGCGTTTCACCTGAATTTTTGCAAGCTTTTCAGGTGTAACAGCTTTTGTTTTCATTATAATCCTCTCCTTTTCATTATGTATTGAAACACAATGTTTTTTACCTGTTTAATTATATAGCAATTATCTCTAAGTGTCAACCGACCTTTGCAAAAGAAAAAAAGAGCTATCGTTGCCGATAGCTCCGTAATTTAAAAGTTGTAACCGAAAAGTCTCTTGAAGACTCTGTCGAAAATAGTCACTACATATTCAAGAATTTCTCTTATATGCTTGAATATGATACCGCTTCCGGTGTTTCCGCCCTCGTTATCATCGCTGTCTCCTGAGCTTTCCTCGCCTACTATACCATCAAGGCTGAACGAGGTCAACCAGGAAAGGAAGCTGTTGCTTTCCTTGAGAATGACCTTACCGCCAAGACCATTGACTGTTGTCATATTCGGATACATAGAACCGTTCATCATTATGAGATCGTGGAGTATCGGATCCCATGCATTATGCTCGTTATATCCCAGCGATGAGATTATTGTACCATTGTAGTTATAAAGTGGCATATCAAACTGAGTCCAGCGTATTGAGCTTTTCACGTTGGAATATGCTCTGAATGTGTCCCAATCACTCTGCTGAGGCACAGGCTTTCCCCAGAAGTCGTCATCTTTACAGGTAAAGAACCACGTAGGTGTGTCGGCAAGACCTTTAAGATCAGATGTGGCACTTGCAAGAAGATATATTGACGATGCAGGGAAGCAGGCTGCAACAAAGCTGGGATAAGCAGCCGCAAAGGAGATAGCTGCCTTGCCACCCATAGAGTAACCTCCCACATAAATACGGTTCACATCAATATTGTCCTTATAAGTTGAAATAAAGTTATCTACAAACTTTCTTATATTGCTGTTTTCACCCTGCCAAGCAAGGTTAACATTAAGCGTAGGATAACGAGGCACGAGAATAAACGCACCCTTTGTGCCTTTGATTTTGGCCTGATTCTCTTCAGTGGCAAAGTAAACTATATCACTTTGTCTCACCTGATCGCCCTTATAGTCACCTGAAAGCTGACCGTGAAGCCATAGAATTACGGGATATTTAGTTTTATCCGAGGAGCCTTTTACAGGTGAATAGTAATAATAGTCATATATGTAATCGCCTTCGAGGAACTCATTTATAATCGTCTCTTTATTGTCTGTATTGCTTGCCGCAGAAACAGCCACACTCATACTGAGAAGCAACATCAGGGTTATAAGCAATACCGATAGAATCTTTCTCATAGCCAACCTCCATTTATATTCATTTTCGATTATAGACCCATCATTGAAATAAATCAATGTATAAATCATTAAAATTCACTGTTTTTTATTTCACAAAACAATTAAATTCACTATAAAAGCTGAAAACTGCACTGATTATCGGCAAAATAAGCTACGGCAAATATAAAAGATTATCTTATCTGATAAAAATATTTTTCTTTTTCTTGTAACGTTTTTCTGATATAATTGTCTAATGTATGACGGAAGAAAAGTCATGACAAATCCGTGAAAGGTGGTGAGAAGTTGCTCAGTAACAAAGATAAAAGGTTCAATGATGATATACTCTGTGCCGAGTATGAGGCAGTATATCATTACATTCTTGCTCTGTGCCGTGATGAGGCTTTGGCTCAGGACATCACTCAGGAAACCTTCCTGAAGGCTATGAAATCCTCAGACAAATTCAAAGGTGACAGTAGTCTTTACACCTGGCTTTGCGCCATTGCAAAAAGGCTTCTCATCAACAGATATAAAAAAGACAGCCGGGAGCTTCCTACAGAAGACTTCGAGGGTACCCTGCCGAAAACTGAAAAGTCTCCCGAAGAGCTTGTCAGTGATAAGGATATGGCGATGTACATACACAGAATACTTCACACAATGGACGAGCCTTATAAAGAAGTATTTTCCCTTCGTGTATTCGGACAGCTGTCTTTCAGCGATATTGCAAAGCTTTTCGCCAAGACCGAAAGTTGGGCAAGAGTCACCTACCATCGTTCAAGAAAAATTATAAATGAACAGCTCAGAAAGGACGGATTTTATGAATAACAATCTCAATTGCGACAACGTCTGCGATTTGCTTGAATTATATCACGATGATCTGGTAAGACCCACCACCAAAGAGGCAGTAAGCAACCACTTGAACGAGTGTGAAACCTGCCGTAAAGAATACGAAAAAATGAGAGGTACTCTGCCCGAAATTGCAGAAACCTCAACAAGAAAGGAGTTCACAAGACTCATGAAAAAGAAAAAAACTAAACAGATAATCACCACAGCTATATGCTGTCTGCTTGCCTGTCTTATACTCACATCAACATATCTGTTTCTTACTGAAGCTCATATACGAGTACGTGATATAGAAGTGCACAAGGTATATAAATACGAAGCACCCAATGGTATGGATTTCTTCTTTGTACTTTACACCCATGAAGGCAATAGTTCATCATCTCCGAGAATTGAAGTAAAACGTGATTTTACAGGCACCCAAGAAAAAGCTTCTCTTGTTTATAACACTATGATACCATTAGTTACTAACCACGATTACGATGGCACATATGTAGATATAAGCGTTTTCAGAGCAGATGAAGTATCAACCCACAAGCAAGGTATCATAAACCATCTTGACTGCGATGAACTCATTATGAGTGATGTGGTTGTGTGGTCAAAAGAAGCAAACGGCAACGATGAAGTTCCCGATTATGTTAAGGCTTTTTATGAAATGGAATATGTCTACAACCAGGATGAATTCGGCAGTAGTGACACAATGTCTATCTCAACAAGCATTGACTCAGACAACTTAGAAGGCGATGAAAGCTATATTTTTGCAGACTACCCCGACAAAACAATCAAGTGGAATCTCAAAGGCGAAGTTATAGAAGAAAAACTCAAATAAACAAAACAAGCGTTGCAGACGGGCACTGTACCCGAAACTGCAACGCTTTATTTTATAGTGTTTTAATTATAAGCACTATTGCTTATCCGTAAATGGGGCCGTATTTCTCACAAGCCTTGTAGTCAGCAGCCTGACTGTCGTCAGTGCCGAAGGCTGCCCATGCATGAGGACGGAAGATTTTATCCTCGGGTACATTGTGCATATTTACGGGGATGCGAAGCATTGATGCAAGGGTGATAAGATCTGCACCAACGTGACCGTAAACTGTAACACCGTGGTTAGCGCCCCAGTTAGCCATTACTGAATATACATCCTTGAATGCGCCTTCGCCTGTAAGGTTAGGAGCAAACCAGGTTGTGGGCCAAGTGCGGTCTGTACGAAGGTCGATAGGTGTGTGTGCTGCATCGGGGAGATCAGCTGTGTAGCCTTCGGCAATCTGCATTACAGGACCGATACCGTCGATGATGTTTACTCTGAGCATTGTTACGGGCATTTCAGCCTTGCAACGGAAGTGGCTTGAGAATCCGCCGCCTCTGAAGTATTCGTAGTTAGCTCTGCACCAGTCTGTAGCTTCAAGACAAGCCTTGATATCAGCGTCTGTCATTTCCCAGAAGGGCTTCATACAACCTTCGCCGTTTGCATTCTTAGCAGCGCCTGAGCCGTCAAGAGCAGTAGCACCTGAATTGATAAGGTGAATAAAGCCATCCTTAGCCTTGCCCTCAGGCTTAACACCTGTAACTCTTTCACAAGCCTCGGGGCTCCAGTATGTACGTACATCATGGAAGCAAGGAGCACTTGCTGTGAGGAGAGTACCGAGAAGCATTGATACACCGTTAAGGTTATCGTTTTCTGTTGCGAACGCTGTGGGTACCTTTGTACCGTTCCAGTTGAAGGTTGAAGCCATAATTGCTTCTGTGAAGTCAGCATTGGGAAGCCAGTCTGTCCACTGTCTCTGACCCTGGAAGCCGCCTGCAACACCGTTTCTGCCGAGTGCTTCTTCGTGCCAGCCGAGTTCATCGAGCTTCTTGTTTCCGTAAAGGATGTCGTTAACGATAAGTGTCATCTTAGCGATGAATTCCCAATCCTTATCGGGGTCAACAACCTTTGACTTCTTGATGATTTCGGGAAGATCCTTACCTGCATTTACATCAAAGCCTTCCTTGCAGTTAGCCTTAATCCAGGCGAGAGCCTTTTCATATTCGTCTTTATCATAGATTTCAAGAGTAATTCTTCTTACGATTTCAGTCATATCAACCCATTCAGGTCTGATGCCGAGATACTTCTGGAAGAAGTCTGCATTACAGTAGCTGCCTGCAATACCCATTGAGATGCCGCCGATATTTACATAAGCCTTATTCTTCATCCAGCCTACTGCAACAGCGCCTCTTGCGAAACGGATGATTTTTTCTTCAACGTCTGCAGGGATTGAGTTGTCGTCGATATCCTGAACATCCTTGCCGTAAATTGAGAAAGCGGGAAGACCTCTCTGAGCGTGAGCTGCCATAACAGCTGCAAGATAAACTGCACCGGGTCTTTCTGTGCCGTTGAAACCCCATACAGCCTTGATAGTGTTGGGATTCATATCAAATGTTTCTGAGCCGTAGCACCAGCAAGGTGTAACGCTGAGAGTAGCAACAACGTTCTGTGTTGAGAATTCTTCCTCACACTTAGCAGCTTCTGCGCCACCACCGATTGTTGTGCTTGAAATTACGCACTGTACGGGTGTACCGTCGGGATATCTGAGGGTTTCGCTGATAAGCTTTGCAGCAGCCTGAGCCATGTTCATTGTTTTTGCTTCAAGGCTTTCTCTTACACCGCCCCAACGGCCGTCAATGATGGGTCTGATACCTATTTTAGGATAAAGCATAGTTAATTTCTCCTTTATATTTATTTTTTAATAATTTCACAAAATCTGCTGAAGGCCTCGTCCCAATCGGGAGTACGGACTTCGTTATAGGTCTTCACCTTTTCGGTTTCGGCAATAATTTTTCTGCCCTGTGCTATGCTGTCTATTTCACCAAGAGCGATGAGCTGCAGCACAATATTACCCAAAGCTGTTGCTTCAACGGGACCGGCTATTACGGGAATACCGAGACTCTGAGAAGCGAGCTCGCATAAAAATCCGTCTTTTGTACCGCCACCCATCAGATGAAGCACATCGAATTTCTTGTCTGTACATTCCGAAATCTGCTCAAGAGCAAGTCTGTATTTGAGAGCAAGACTTTCATAAATACATCTGACTATCTGACCGATTGTTTCAGGTACAGGCTGATTTGTGTTCTGACAGTAAGCCTTTATTTTATCGGGCAGATTGCCGTGAGCAGAAAGCTCGGGAGCATCGGGATCAATAAAGCTTCTGAATTTTTCACTATCGCGAGCCATCATCTCAAGCTCATTATATGAATACTTTCTGTCAGTTTTGGCAAGGTCACGACGAGTTTCCTGAATCAGCCAGAGACCGCTGATGTTTTTAAGAAAGTTAATCTTTCCGTTAGCACCCATTTCATTTGAAAGCTCAAGTGAATTGCTCTGTGCTGTCATTACGGGCTCATCAAGCTCACAGCCTATAAGTGACCATGTGCCACAGGAAAGGAAAGCAGCATTTGCGCTGTCCGTAGGCATTGCCGCTACCGCACACTGTGTATCGTGACCGGCAACACTGATAACAGGAATACCCTTATATTCACCGTTGACTGTTGCACTGTCGCATATTGCCGTGAACAAATCCTCGCTGATTCCGAATATATCAAGTATCTTTTTGCTGAAGGTTTTTTCCTTCATATCAAGCATCTGTGAAGTTGACGCAATTGTCATTTCACAGACCTTTTTACCCGTCAGCAGGTAGGCGAATAAGTCAGGCATAAACAGAAGCTTGTCTGCCTTGGCAAGGTTTTCATCGCTGATGAGCTGAAAGAGGGTATTGATATTCATTATCTGATTACCCGTTTCACTATAAAGCTCGTCAGGATTTATCTTTTCAAACGCCTTTGAGAGAGCATCTTTTGTACGCTCATCACGGTAATGATAAGGCTCGTGGATGAGATTTCCGTCTTTGTCGAGGAGTGCATAGTCAACACCCCAGGTATCAAAAGCGATAGAGTCTATTTCGCCTGCCTTTTCGATAGCCGCTTTGATTTCACCGAAAATCATATCCACATCGTGGCAGACATGACCGTCAACCTCTTTGGGTATATTGTCGAAGCGGTGGATTTCTTCATAGGTGATTTTTTTACCGTCAAAAGCTGCTTTGATGGCTCTGCCTGTTGAAGCACCGAAGTCAAAAGCTAAAACAGTTTTCATTTAACCACACCCTTTTTAAGCAGAATGTTGGCATAGATAGCCTTTTCACCTGTTGCAATAATGAGATATGCACCCTTTGCTCTTTCATAAAAAGCAAAGCGCTCGGTGTAATCTATATCGTGGTGGTCGGGCTCATATTTGTTGAGTATATCCTCATAAGTACTCCAGATTTCAGGAGTACCGCAAGTGTCACCCTTCACGACTTCCATAAGTGCTACGGGCTTTTCTGTGTATGTATCAAGAGGGATAAGCTTTAAAATTGCATCTAAAATTTCGGGCACTCCGTGACCGTCGGCACGGATAACAACAGATTCCTTGCCGACACTGTGGCAAGGGAAGTTGCCGTCAGCAATAACGAGCTCATCACCGTGTCCCATTTCAGCAAGAGCCTTTAAAAGCTCGGGAGAAATCAGGGGAGAAATACCTTTAAGCATATTTACACCTCTCAGTCTTTCTTGTGAAGCATTTCATCATCACCGTTAAACACCTTATATCCGGGATGACGGCCTGTTACTCTGTAATAACCGCGAAGGTCAATGAGCTTCTGGATATTGTCTCTGCTGATATCGTGGCTGCCGCCGAGAATAACAGCATTGATTGTAATTTTAGCCCAGAGTTCAAGGCTTTCCATTCTGTAAAATGCAGTAATAACATCACTGCCGACTGCAAGTGCACCGTGGTTTTCAAGAAGCATAACATCGTGCTCTTCGAGATAAGGCTCAATTGAGTCGGGCACCTCGGAGGTTGAAGGTGTACCATAAGGTGTAAGAGGTACACTGCCGATAACAGCAACGTCTTCAATCATATTATACATATCCATAGCCTTGTGAGCTACAGCAAAGCCTGTTGCTCCCGGAGGATGAGCGTGAATTACACTGAAAACATCCTCTCTCTTGTCGTAACAGCGAAGGTGCATCTTAATTTCACTCGAGGGTCTGTATCCCTCCTGAGCTTCAAGAATGTTGCCCTCCTTGTCAAGTATAACAAGCTTCTCGGGAGTGATGAAGGATTTGCTGATACCTGTAGGTGTAGCAATAATTCTGCCATCGGGAAGTCTTGCACTTACATTACCGTCATTTGCAGCAACCCAGCCAAGCTGCCACATCTTGTGACAGACATCACAAATCTGTTCTTTGATAAGTTCAATATTTTTCATATTTTTTCTCCTTTAGAATTTTTTGTTTTTTATTATTTTGCAGAGCTTTTACCGTATGTACTTTAACCCCGATAAAAGTCCACTGTTTTAAAAAATTATTTTTGTCTTTATATATCATTCTCTTTAATTTTATCATTTTTAAGCTTATCAAGCAACGGCATTTCTGTCATTCTTAGCCTTGCACAGCCATAGGGACAAAGCTCTATCACCTGTATTTCAGATATCGGATATCTTGATTTCGGTGTTTTTCTTGCAACACTTCTGTATGGGAATTTCAGTCCCCAATCAATTTGCTGCATTCTTGCCTTTATTGTTACAGGGGGAGTCTTCTGTGAAAAGGGAATCTCTCCGACTGTGTTGAATTGCACCAGGAAGCTGTCCTCTGCAAATCCGTAATTCCAGGAAGCTTTTGGTATAAGCTGATAATCGCAATACGGAAATTTTCGTTCAACACCTTTTCTTGTGTATTCCCTCATTTTCGTCTCATAAGCAACAGGAACCGAGAAAAGAAGAGAACCCATCTGTAATGCATAAAGTCCGCCAGGTCTTTCTTTCAGGAAAGGCTCTGCAGTAAATTCGAGTTCAATTTCTGTTCTGCCTTTTTCTATAGCTAAGGCTAGATTTTTCGGTTCTGTATCCTTGCCATTTACTCTGAGATCCTTAGCAAAAGACGGAATACGTATTTCAAAATTAAATTCCTTCTGTGCATCAATATTATAGTGTATTTTATTTTTAAACGGATAGTCGGTTTCCAGCCTGATTGTAACACCATCAGTGCAAAGAACTGATGGCAGCATAACCGAATTGATTATGGTTTCACCCTTGTGCATAAATGCAGAAAGAGCAAATTTAGGCCATCCCTGATTAAAGTTTGCAGTACAGCAACCGTAATTCGGTTCAAGTCCAAAAGTATGTGCATAGGGTCCGTTTGTACTCCATGGAGCCATAATCATAGTTTTCTGACAAGCAATCTGATTGACCTGCTGAACATACTGATGAGTCCACATGTCCTCGCTGATAGTTGCAGGAAGTGCATTGAAAGCGAGCATCTCAAGGCGTTCTGCCCATTTATTATCGCCGGTTTTGGCAAAAATTTCCTCATAGGAATACATCTGCTCAACTATAGCGCAGAGCTCAGTTCCCTTTGTGGGGTCAAGCCCCGAAAGCACCTCGTCACCGGTAAAGCCTTCAAAAGCAGTACCGTTATACTTATCCAGAAAAGTACGGAGCTTTTCGGCCTTATCTGTATAGCATTCTCCCAGTAGCTCATAAGAGACTGCTTCACTTTTAAGCATCATTGCAATATTGACTATATGCGTCGGCATCTGCCATTTATGGCTAGATTGCTTCCACAGATATGTAGCATTGCTATAATTATAGCCTTGCTTGCTGATTATTTTTGCAAGATCGATCAACCAGTCCTCCCGATACTTTTCATACAGGAAATTGATGGATATGAAGGATTCAAACCATCTGAATTTCCCCCATCCGAACAAGGTAATCTCCTTGCTTTTCAGCATATCGTAGTAATTTCTCAGAACCTTGTATATTACCTCAGGTATCCTCTCGTCGCCGGAACAATCGTAATAAACCTTAAGGGTTTTACAGATAAGCTGAAGAGCCCATGTATCATATTTTTTTCTCTCTTCTTTTTTGCAGGGACAAATCCAACCGTCACTTTGCTGCTGAAAGATAATTGAATCTATATATTTTTTTGCATCTGCAATCATTTCTTCATTTTCAAGCAGATATGCAAGAGGGATAAAGCCGTCAAGCCAATAGGGAACCCTCTCCCATCCCTCACATTTACCTCCGACCCAAGCGCTATCGCGTATATCGGGCCAGATTTTGTGCAGGTTACCGCTGAGACCCTCAGCCTGAATTTCAAGCTGTCTTCTGAGCCAACCCTCAGGCTTAATTTCCTTTGATGTATAGAAATTCCATTTGCTCATCATCAGTCACCTCATACAGTTTTTTCGATTTTTTCTGTAGCGTAGCCTTTTTTATTAAGGAAATAAAGAGGAATAAGCCCTAACACACAAACAATACCCGCCCAGAGGAACATATCCTTTGCAGGCACTATTACCTCAGCATTAGCTTCGTTGATGATGGTCTGTGCCGCTCTCTGGCAAGCCATATCACCTATAACAGGGCCGATAACCATCGGAAGAAGAACGGTAAATATCATTCTGATACCTTGGAAAAGGCCTGCTTTACCCTCTGGAATAAAATCTTTTACGGCAGCGCCGAAGAGAATATTTACAAGAGCGTTACCAAGCACAACAGGCAGAAGGCTTACAAGAATAACATAAATACTCGTACTTGTTGAAAGCAGGAAAAATCCGAGAGTCATTACGACAACACCGACAACAAGACAGAAACCTTTTTTCTTAGTGGAAAGTCTGAGAAGCGTAACAATGCACCAGAGAAGAATTGCCACAACAACCACAGCTGTGAGTATAACGGGGAGCTTAAGGATATTGCTCACACCACCGTTATCGGGAATGATAACATACTGAACGTATGTAAGAAGATAAGGATAGAACACCTGGAATGCGATTATGGCAAAGCAGAATGCCACAAGAGCAAGATAAAGTCTGGCATTTTCCTTTATAACAGTTGGTCTGAAGCCGTAAAAAAGATCAGCCCAATAGTTTGATGAGGTTTTAATCTGCGCTGTACGCGGAGGATCTTTAATAAGAATAAGACCGATAACACCGCATAAGGTTACCACAAGACCTAAGCCTATAAAGAAAACCTTATAGGTAATAGTCCCCGCCTGAGCGAAGCTTCCGACACCTGTAACTGCAAAGGATGAAACTGTACCCACAACAGATAAAACAGTCTCAACTGCAGGTCTTTGCCTCGGCACAGTAACATCTGTAACCCATGCCTGAAAAGCCGCATCGTTACTTGTAGAGCCCATAAAGGTCATAACAATATCCATAAGAATAACAAACCATACAGTGCAGCTGAGAATTCTTACTTCGTCGGTGAGGTTAAAAAGATTTGCAATATTTTCTTTTGTAATAAAGCCGAACATTGCAGTAACTATACCCCAGAGGATATAGCCCACCGAAATAAAATATTTGCGATTTTTAAGCCTGTCACTCAGAGCACCCATTATAAATGTGGTTACAACCGCCGCAACAGCTGAAAGTGCAACCATACGTGCAATAGCCGTTGTGGCTTCCATTGAGCCTCTTATAGCATTCTGAGTAACATCTGCATAAATCTCATTGGTGATAAAGGTGTTGAAATACATATTCTCCGTATTCCACGCAATACCGCCCATAAAGCAGAAAAGGGTAATTATAAACCAATTCTTCCTGCTGAGTTTTTCTTTAAGCATATTTTCTAATTTCCTTTATTAAACAATTTCAAGGCAAGATAAAAAACTGCTACAGCTTTTTTATCTTGCAGTAGCCATTTCTGCAAGACCCAACCAGAATTTTTCATAGCCCTCAGGGTAATCGTCAGTAGTACCGCAATAGTCGCCGTGATCCATACCGTACATAGTTTTCAGATAATACCATGAGCCTGGCTTTATGCTGTTTTCAGCCAGCGCTTCTTCATATGAAAAAGCATTGTCTTTTTCATCGAGAGGATAAAGAGCACTCTTTAAGGGTACCATACCGTCATTGTTTGCCCATTCTTTATCCATCCTTATTCCGTCAATGATAAGTCCCTGACTGTTTGAAAGGAGCCAAGTGGTAGCATCAAAAATAGATGTTGTGTCGTGAGTCTTTTCCTGTCTGCCCCATTTGTTTTCCTCTGTAACTGTACCTGATACTGAATAGTAATATGTATCGGAACTCATTCTGATTGTTTCGTTTAATTTCTGTGAGCCACCTACTGTCAGGTCAACACCTGCATTGTCCTTGGCTCTGACATAGTTGAAAATTCTCTTGAAGCTGAATTTCACCTTGCCTGTTTCTTCGTCAGGACTGAGACCGAAATGTGAAAGTGCCATATCGGAATACATACCGTCCTCAGCATTGCCGAAAGCATATTTAAGGCTGACAGCAACAGCGATACAGAAAAGAGGTATAACGGGGTCAACAATAAGATTTGCAATCTGTGAGCCGTTGTGACAGCCTGAAAGAGTAATTACACTGTGTACTGTCTTACTGTGTCCGCCTGTAAAAAGAGGTGATGTTTCACTGCCTGTTGCTGCTATTTCAGCTTCGTCGCCATAAGCCATAAGAGATGCAAAAAGTCTGCTTGCAGGGCCGCCGAAGGAATGACCGATAAGATTAATCGGCTCATCAACAGACCATACTCTGCCCATAAGAGGCTTACCCTCAAAGCTTCTGCCGTAACGCTCGTGATTATGAGCTTTTGAGTGTGCTTCACCATAGTCTACAACCGTGCCTGTAAGTTGAGCATAAATTTCACAGGCTCTGTCCCATGCACTGTTTACGGGACCTACAGAAACTGCATAAGCTTCATAGCCATTATCTCTGAGTAATTTTACAAAATCTCCTGCGCCCTCACTCATACCTGCACCACCACCCCAATAGGGATAGGTTTCGGTCATAGCATCATACTGTCCCCAACCGCCAAGTCCGTGTACCAGAACAAAGGGGTAATTGTTAGCTTTTTCTGTGCTCTCTGCAGCAGATGAGAAAAGACTGCAGCAGGACATAAGCATAATCAACGTCACAAATAATGCAACTGATTTTGTAAGCTTTTTCATAATGTATTCTCCTTTTGTCTTAATAAGTTTTAAATTAAGATTTTGTGTTAGCGATTATTCATAGAACATCTGATATGTTACATCCTCAAACTGCATTGTTACATCTTCGCGGCTGAAGCCCTCAATGTCATATCTGTCACTGTAGTAGTTATATTTATCAATAGAGAATGTTGTATCAGGCTTGCAGGTAATCATTGTGCAGCCTCTTTGTGAGCCGAGTTTATCGATGCCTGAATAAGCGAAATAGTCAATACTGTAGCCGTAGCTAAAGGTTATTCCCTTATATTCAAAGGTAGTATTGTTAATGTGGTCGTGACCGTTAAAGATAGCCTTAGTCGAGTCGAGTTCAACCATTTTTTCAAAAAGTTCATCTTCTCCGTAGCCACAGTATACGAGTCTGCCACCCTCTCCGATTATACCTTCAATATACTTGAAATTTTCGGTATCGGCGTACTCATTATCCTTAAATTCTGTCCACGCATCCATCATTTCCACAAGAGGAATATGGAAAAAAGCCATTGATTTTACAGATCCTGCCTCTTCACTGATAGCTTTATTTTCGGTGTTCATACGCACAATTTCATTCTCATACCAAGCCACCTGATTTTCGTGAATATTATCATATGTACCCTTGATACTTTCGATGATATTGTCTTTGATATAAGCCTGAGAGTCAATAAGAATGAGAGCCTGAGTGATAATACCCTCTGAGTTTTTCACTTCGATAGTGTGATTGCCGTAGCCGTCAACATCCTCAGGTCCTGACTGGAAAAGGCAATACTGAAACTCCTCTCTCTCATAAAACTCACCCATAGCTTTTCTGTCAAAATATGAATAAGCTTCAGCATCATGGTTACCGAAGGTTACATCCCAATATACACCGAGACTTTCCATAAGATTAGCAAAAGCCATAGCACCGCTGTGATTATTGAAGGTACCTGCTGTATAAGGCACAGGGAAGGCAATATCGCCCGTTGCGATAACAAGATCAGGCTTTTCTTTTGTAACCATAGCTGCAACTGCATTGAGAGCCTTCTCATCAACCTCCTTTGACATAAAGCCTCCGCCGATGTGAATATCTGTCAGATGCATAACCCTGAAGTCGCCGTCAGTCGTGAAATACCAATTACCGTTTTCGTCTTTTTCGGGAGTGAGCTGGTTTTCATATTCAACCTTTTCATAAGAGTTACCCTGTCTGATAAGAGCCTGAACAGATAAATAATTCATCCCTGTAATTGCAACAGCAATCATAATAACTACTGCAGCTAAAACCAATAAAACTTTTTTACATCCAGAACATTTTCCCATAATAAATTCTCCTTTTAGCTTGTAGGTCTATAATATCACAAACAGCCGTAGTTTTCAAGACTTCACTTAAAAAGGTTTATTCAGGTTACACACTCTTTTAATCAAATAAATATAACGGTGCCACAGATGACAAGATTGTATCATCCGTGGCAACAGGTTTAGCTCATAGCAATTAATTCAGCATAAGATTCATAGCCTCTTAAATACGTATTTGCCTTATTTCTTCAGCATTGATATTATTCTGCAAAGATGCTATAATACATCAGGAAAACATCTTTTATGCAGTATTTATCATGATTTAAGGCCTCGACTATCCTCAGCCTTTAAACATTAACTGCAACAAAAGAAGATTTACAGGTGATTAAAATGAATAAAATCATAGAAATTGCAGATTTTCTTGCCCCCGAGTTGGATGTATATGCGCGGTTAACCGAGGCTCAGCTGTTAAACAAAGAATTTCCCGAGAAAGGCTTGTTTATAGCAGAAAGTCCTAAGGTTATCGAAAGAGCTCTTGATGCAGGATATGAACCGGTATCATGTCTTATGGAAAAAAGGCATATCGAAGGTGAAGGCAAAATAATTCTTGAGAGAATGAAAGATGTTCCTGTTTTTTGTGCGGAATTTGATATTTTGACACAGTTGACAGGTTTTAAGCTTACGAGAGGTATGCTGTGTGCTATGAAGCGAAAGCCTTTGCCCGATGTAAGAAAGCTCTGTGAAAACAAAAACAGAATAGTTGTATTGGATAAGGTTATGAATCCGACTAATGTAGGAGCTATAATCCGTTCAGCAGCGGCACTCGGAATGGATGCAGTAATCCTCACGCCGGGATGCTCCGATCCCCTGTACCGACGTGCAGCAAGAGTCAGTATGGGCACTGTATTTCAGATTGATTGGACATTTTTGCAGAATGAAAGCCTTGACGAAATAAAGTCTCTCGGCTTTAAAACGATAGCTATGGCACTAAAGGATAACTCTCTTTCTATCAATGATCCAAGGCTGACAAAGGAAAACAAACTCGCTGTCATTATGGGAACAGAGGGCGACGGCCTGTCTGCAAAGACCATATCCGAATGTGATTTTACTGTTAAAATACCTATGTATCACGGGGTCGATTCACTGAACGTTGCCGCAGCCTCCGCAGTATCCTTCTATCAGCTCGGCAATAAGCAATGTGACATCTAAAACGGTAAAAGCAACGGATATCTGATATAAAACATTTAGAAACATACACCTCAAGTTTGAATAAACAAATCAATAAAATTCCTTATATCTGTTATCGGAGCATTAAAATTCCGTATGAAACGACGAAAAAAACGGAACACATGGTTCAGGTTATCAGAGTAATAATAACCTCTAAATTATAAATTATCTGCTCTAGAACATAATTAACCACCCCGATTTGCACTATAATCACAAATCGGGGTGGTTCGTTGAAATCAGAACTTATTATTTTTACCAGTCAGGCAAGATGCTCCTATTTAATACAATGTACTGAAAAACAGATAACGGTTCATTATGCAGCTAACCCTATACTTCGGCATTCTCCCTCAACAACCACTCGGAAAACTCAAGCAGCGATCCAAAAGTCATATATTTTTCTTCTTTCTCAGAATTCAGAAGTACCGATGTACAGCCTGCGTTTTCACCCGCTTGAGCATCACGGACAGTATCCCCTATCATAAATGATTCAGACATATTGATATTGAAATCTTTTTGTGCTTTCAGCAGGAGCCCCGGAGATGGTTTTCTGCAATCGCATTGGATTTTCAGTTCTTCTATTTCCCCTTCAAAGCCTTTATCGGGATGATGAGGACAGTAATATATTCCGTCAACATAAGCGCCTTTTTTACCAAGCAGTGTTTCAAGACGGTTGTGTATCTTGTCTAATTCTTCGTATGTACACTCTCCTCGTGCTATTACCGGCTGATTTGTTACTATTATTACAAGATAACCGATCTTATTAAATCGTGATATTGCTTCAGCCACTCCGTCAATCAGTTCGATTTCATCAGGCTTAGTTATGAATCCTTTATGTTTATTGATTGTTCCGTCCCTGTCAAGAAATATTGCTTTTTGCAGACAGCTACTGTGCCTTTTATATACAATACCGCTCTCTATATCCCTTTCAACCGATTCAAGCCTTGCAGGCGTACCCATATCGTGTACATATTCCGTACTTTTATATGAGTATATGCGACCTGTTTTCACTGCAGGCATGATTATATCGCGATCAAGATTTGCCTCACCTTTTTCAGTGTACATATGCAACAATTTCGGAGAAATAATTTGTATCCCGGCATTACAGAGATTCTGATAATCATCAGTTCTGTTCTTTCCTGAAATAAAATCTCTGACACAACCGTTTTCATCGGCAACTACAATAGTACTGTCGTACGGATGATTATTCGGATGGGTGAAAAGTGTAGCAAGTGCCTGATTTTTTTTATGAAATTCAATCATTTTTCTGAGATCGAAATCAAAAATCAGATCACCGTTACAGAGCAAAAAATCTTCTGTCAGCTCCATCTGAAACAGCGCTCCTGCAGTACCGAGAGGTTCACTTTCCCGAAAATATGAAATACTTACTCCGAAATCCGCTCCGTCTTTGAAGTAATCTTCGATTTTATTTGCCAGATAACCTACAACAAAGACGAATTCACTGATACCTTCTCTTTTAAGCACCTCTAACTGATGCTCGAGAACAGGCTTGCCACAGATAAGTGTCATTGGTTTAGGTATATCTGCATTCAAACTTCCGAGTCGTTTTCCGAATCCGCCCGCAAGAATTACAGCTTTCAACTGATTCACCACCATTTGCTTACATATTCTGCTTTTTAGGATAACACATTTCAGAACTTTTTGCAATGCTTAAGCCGCAATTACAGCAGTATGTTTAGGTTGACATTCACAAGTAACTATGTTAAAATGATATGATAGATTTAGTATGATTGTCTTTATGAACGGAGGAGAATATATGTCAGATATTCTAGTAACAGGCGGTGCCGGTTATATTGGTTCAGTTCTGGTACCGGAACTTCTCAGACTCGGACACAGCGTCACAGTTCTTGATTCATTTATTTATAAGCAGAGTTCCCTCCTCGAGTGTTGCAGATATGAAAGCTTTGAAATAATCAAAGGAGACTGCAGAGACAGAGAAACCCTGAAAAAAGCTCTTAGCGGAAAGAATTATATTATACCTCTTGCGGCAATAGTAGGATTCCCTGCTTGCGATAAAGATACAGTTGCCGCAGAAACAGTGAACCTCGGTGCAATAAAAACTCTCCTTGAGCTTCGCACACCTGAACAGAGAATCATATTCCCTTGTACCAACAGTGGTTACGGCTTGGGTCAGGGCGATAATTTCTGCACTGAAGAATCACCTATTTCTCCTGTATCACTTTACGGCAAAACCAAAATGTCAGCTGAAAAAGCTATTCTTGAAGCTGGTAACTCTGTAACATTCAGGTTTGCTACTCTTTTCGGGGCTTCTCCGAGAATGCGCACAGATTTATTGGTTAACGATTTCGTATACCGCGCAGTATTTGATCGTTCGCTTATTGTATTTGAGGGACATTTCATGCGCAACTATCTCCACGTTAGAGATGCCGCAAATGCTTTTATTTTTGCTATGGAAAACTTTGATAAAATGAATGGACAAACCTATAACTGCGGCCTTAGTGATGCAAATCTTTCAAAGATTGAGCTTTGCGAAAAAATAAAGGAATATATTCCATCATTTATGTATATTGAAGCTCCTATAGGCACTGATCCCGATAAGCGTAATTATCTTGTCTCAAATGCGAAAATTGAGAGCTTCGGTTTCAAGCCACAGTATAATATCGATGATGGTATAAAAGAGCTTATCAAGGCTTATTCAATTATTAAAAATTCATTTTACGGAAATGTGTGATGAAATATGAAATTAGTTGAAATAATAAAGCCGGATTTTATGTTCGAAGATGAACGCGGACTTCTGGCCCAGCTCACACATGAGCCTTTCGGGCAGATAAATGCTGTTTATACAAAAAAGGGAGCCGTAAGAGGCAACTGGCATTACCACAAAACCACAAAAGAAGCTTTCTTTATCATTTCAGGCGAAGTTGACGTTTATCTGCGTCTCGATGAACTGGAAGAAAAGTACACTTTTAAAACAGGTGATATGTTCATCATTCCCGAAAATGTAAAGCATACTTTTGACTACAAGGAAAATTCCTATCTTGTGGCAATGTACACCTCGTGTGTAGAGCTCTCAGACGGTACAAAAGATATTATTTCAGATTAAATACACTTATAAACTAAATAAATACGGAGGTGAGACCGTTGAAAAAAAATATTTATTTCATACAGGCCAACGACGTCTACGGCACCGATATAAAAACAACATATATCCCCTATGCGGCAGGCTGCATACAGGCATACTGTTTACAAAATGAGATTATCCGTAATAAATGCCGATTCGAAAAAATTATTTACTCCCGCAGACCCGTGGACGAAATTGCAGAGATACTTGAGAATCCCTTTATGGTACTCTTTTCATGTAGTGTCTGGAATATGGAATACAATAAGGTTGTCGCTAAAAAGATAAAAGAGATATACCCTGATTGCTTTATTACTTTCGGCGGTCATAATATAACTCCTGACGGTAAGGACCTTGAAAGATACAGCTATGTTGATTTTCTCACCCACCGTTTTGGCGAAGAGCCCACCGAAGGTATTCTTGAAAGTCTTTTATCAGACAAAGAACTTGGTGATGTTCCTAATATTTCATACCGTACCAAAACAGGCGATATCGTTACAACTAAATATGAACAGCAGACCGGTTGTGATTACCCCTCACCTTATCTCAACGGAATTTTTGACGAAATCCTGAAAGATGATATTCAGTTCTCATGTCTCTTCGAATCAAACAGAGGCTGTCCGAACTCCTGTTCATTCTGCGACTGGAGCTCGCTTAAATCAAAAGTAAGACTTTTTCCGATGGAAAGAGTTATGGCAGAAATTGATTGGTTTGTTAAAAATAAAATCGAATACATTTATTGTACCGACGGTAACTTCTGCCTTTTCGATCGCGATGCCGAAATAGCAAACTATATAGTTGAATGCAAGGAAAAATACGGCTATCCGCAGATTTTCAAGGCATTCTTTACAAAAAACAGATTCAACTTCGTTTTCGATGTAAGCACCAAGTTTTTCAGAAGCGGACTTGATAAAGCAAAAACTATTTCCTTTCAGAGTATGAATCAGGAGGTTCTTGCAAATATCGGAAGAAAGAATATATCAACTGATAAATTCAGAGAGCTTATGAAAAAGTACAACGAACTTAACATTGCAACTTTTTCCGAGCTTATTCTCGGTCTTCCCGGTGAAACCTACACTTCATTCTGTGAGGGTGTACGAAACCTTATTGAAAACGGACAGCACTTTGCAATAAATATATATCCCTGTGAGCTTTTGCCTAATTCTGAAATGGGACAAAGAGCCTACCAGGAAAAATTCGGTATAAAGAGCACTCGCGTTCCCTTTAAGCTTATTCATTCCAACAGTGCTCAGGACAAAAACAACATCACCGAATACTCCGAATATATAACAGCGACCTCATCAATGAGTGGCAATGAATGGGCAGATGCGTTGCTCTTTGCTTCCTATATCCAGGGTCTGCACAATTTAGGCCTTCTTCGTGCAGTGGCAATATTCTGCAGATATGAATACGGCATAAATTATGACAAGTTTTATAACGACCTGATTGCTTATTCCGCAGCACAGAAAAGCTCGCTGTTAAACCGCATTTACACAAGAATCAATATTCTTTGTAACGGCATTATCAACGGTTCAAACGGACTTGTTGACACCTGCGAAGGTCTCGGTAATATGTGGTGGGGATTTGATGAGATCCTTTTTCTGGAGTTTTATAAGGAGCTTGAAGGCTTCTACAAAGAAGTTGAATCTTTTGTCAACTATTCCTATGGCAAAAGTGAAGTTGTTGACGCCCTTTTCAGCTACCAATATGATATTATAAAGAAAATCGGTGTAAAAGAGATTTCAATTCACAATGACTATGATTTCTATTCATATTACAACAAAATCTATCTCGGTGGTTATGAAAAGCTGAATAAAACAGCAATCAGCATTAACATCGAAGACAACTCTGTTGTAAATACATTTGCCGATTTTGCCCGTGAAGTTATCTGGTACGGAAGGAACAGACGTGCAACCGATTACACAAGCACAAACTATTCCCCAAAAATAAACTAAACAAAATCCGGAGAATCCTATGAAAAATATTTATTTTGTTCAGGTTGGTTTTGAATTTGATGGTTCTGTTTACCTCCCCTATGCTGTAGGCACAATTATAGCTTACTGTCAGAACAATCCCGATATAAAAGCTGAATATAATTTTTCCGATATAATCTTCAAAAGAGAAAAGCTTACCTCAGCAGTCAACAAGATAACTGAGCCTTATATTGTCGCATTTTCCTGTAATATATGGAATATGGAATATAACAAAACTCTCGCGAGAATGATAAAGGAGCTTTATCCGCATTGTATCATTGTTTTCGGAGGACACAGTGTCAACGAGGATATGTCATTACTCAGAACAGAAGCATATATCGATATTCTTATGTTCGGTGAGGGCGAAACTGTTTTTGCAGAAATGCTTAAGAATCTGTCAGAAAACAGACTTAGCAACACAGATAATATTGCTTACAGACATGACGGAGATATAGTCAAAACTCCCCGAAGCTACTGTGAAAGCCTTGAGATTCTTCCTTCACCCTATCTGAGCGGCGTTTTCGACAAAATAGTCAGCGAAAACAACGGTGTGGAATTTCTATCAGTTTTGGAAACCAACAGAGGCTGTCCCTACTCATGCGCTTACTGTGATTGGTGCGCAGGCAAAAAAATGAGATTCTTCCCCCTCGAAAAAGTCAGAGCAGAAATAGAATGGCTATCAGAAAATAAGATTGCATACTGCTTCTGCGCAGACTCAAACTTCGGTATGTTTGAGCGAGATGTAGAAATTGCCAATTGGCTTATTGAAGCTAAAAAGAAAAAAGGCTTCCCCGAAGTATTCCGTCCATGCTATGAGAAAAACAGCGCTGACCGTGTGTTTAAAATCTGCAGTATGCTCAACAGCGTAGGTATGGACAAGGGTGCTACTATGGCATACCAGACTCTTTGTGATGAAGCTCTTTGCAACATAGGAAGAAAGAATCTGACAATGGAGCATTTCTCATCACTTATGCAGAGATATAATGAGGCTGGTATACCAACATATTCTGAGCTTATTCTGGGTCTCCCCGGTGAAACAAAAGAGAGCTTTTGCAAAGGAATCTGCAGACTTCTTGAAAACGGTCAGCATAATTCTGTCAGTGTGTATCACTGCGAAGTGCTGCCTAACTCAGAGCTGGCGATGCCTGAATTTATAGAAAAGCATAAGATTGAAATTATAAAGGTTGCTTTCAACCATATACACAGCGCACCTAAAAAAGATGAAGAAGTTAAAGAATACTCTTATCTTGTCCGTTCCACTGCAACTATGAGCAGAGAGGATTGGGTAGATACTAACCTTTTCTCTATCTGCATCCAGTGCTTCCACAGTCTCGGCCTTTTAAGATTCTTTTCTATGTATCTTCACAATGAAAACAAAGCTTCATATTTTGACTTTTATTCCAAGCTGTTACACTATATAACAAGCAATAAAGGCAAGCTTAACAAGCTTTGGGATGCTTTCAGATATAAATATGAAACCTCCCTCAAGGGTGATTGGAATTATTACAATGAAAAATTCGGCAACGTTACTTGGTTTTTTGAAGAAGGTGCTTTCATCGAGGTCATTGATAGCTATGACGATTATATGGATGAACTTATTCCCTTCCTTAAAAGCTTTGAAATAGAAGAAGATTTATTCAATCAGCTTATGGCTTATCAGAAATTTATGCTGAGAAAACCTGATGACCAAAAATCGACCGAAAAATTTGATTATAACTTCTATGAATATTTTGAAAACATAACAAGAAGCGCACCTGCTCAGCTTGAAAAGAAAAGCACTTATTTAACTATTACACCTAAAAATCTCTATGAAAACATTGCTGATTATGCTAAGGAAACAGTATGGTTTGGCAGACGAAGAGGTGCAACTGTTTATGGTGGTAATGAAATAACAGTAAACTGATACATTCCGGGGTGATTACTATTAACAAGATAAAAGCTTTTTCCCAAAAGCACTATTATGCACTTTTAATTTTTGCATTTGTGATGGTATATGCATGTACTGTTCCGGGAGATTTCCGATCATACGGTGTCGATGGTGCCGTTATGGCAATTCATGCTGTAGATTTTGGGCTTGGATTTTGTTCTAAGCTGCTTCCCGGTGCAATTTACAATCTGTTTTTCGATAGCGTAGGTACTGTTAAAACCTCTGTTTATCTGGTAATTTTATTAATCGGATTTTTTGCAGTTCTCTCACTTCTTCTTGAAAAATTTATATTAAGTGTTGAACTGCAGCATAGAAAAACTACACTTATAATTCTTGCCTTTTTCCTCACAGGTCCGAGCACTTTTGCAATACACATATACTATCCGGGTATGCTGGATATGTATTGGGTGTTCTGTGCATTATTGTTTTTTATTTTCTTAACAAAAAAACGGCTCAGACCTTTGCTTATACTGCCTTTTCTGTTGTGCATAACTATTTATTTTGCTTCTTTGATTTCTTTTATACCATTTTTCGTAATAATAATGCTTTACGAAATATCTGTTTCAGATACAAAAAAAGATAAAATACAATTATGGAGTATACTTATAATTTCTGCTGTTGCCGCTGTTGCTTTAGGCATATATCTGGCAACTAGTGAATCAAATAATCTCGTTTATACAATAGAGGAATTCCGTGAAATTTATTCAAAAAAAGGCATAGATAATTTTTTATATTATGAGAAAAGCTTGTATAAATTCTCCGATGATGACCACTTAAAGCATTATTTTCTTGACTACTATAAGTTAGAATCCAAAAGTAGCCCAATCCTTTATGAAATTTCTGCAATAATAGATTATCACCTTTCTAAAACTACGATAAAAGATAAATTAGTTGTCTTTGCTCTTATTATGCCAATAACTGTTTCTATATTTGCTTTTCTGTTTAACCAAATAAAATATAACTTAAAAAATAAACGCATACTGAAAGCATTTTCAAACATCTGTATGGTTGCTTTACCATTTTTCACGATTATTATATCTGTATTCTTTTCGGAAGACCTTATAAGATGGATAAGCCATGCATTTTTAACGCTTTTCGCTTCGTTTATCTATATTCTTTATAATGAAAATGAAAAAGCCTGGAAATGGGTCGAAGAACGAGTTCAGAAGCTCCCCTTTGCTGTTATATTACTTTATTTAACCTTCTATGCAACTACTATCTATCACCCATACTATATAGGGTAATGTAAATGAGAAAGGTATTATAATATGAAATCAGAAACAAAAAAAAACTTGTTTTTTTTATTCCTTGTTTTTGCATACACTTTACAGGCACTAGTCAAAAAGTATGAGTTTAATTACATATATTTTTTGGGGTTTGTTGCTACCGTTGCTCTTTTGTATGTTATCAAAAACAAATATCTTGGAGCTATTACCGGAACAGTGATACTTGTCGCAATGGATTTCCACGATACAAAATACAAATATCTGACTATCCTGGCATTTTTGCTTATCTGTGCACATAAAACATTGATGGCTGACATGAATAATAAAGATAAAAGCAATAAGAATTCAAGTCATTTCTCTTTTTTATGTGTGCAGCTTACAATCTTTGCAACAGTAGCTTTATCTATTTACAGCTTCATTTTAATAGCCGATCGCAAATTTAATATTGATGCAATAACACTCAGTCGTGCCTTTATGATAATGTTTTGCCTTGTGGCAATATTTGTATACAGCATCACCAAGAATTTCAACGGCAAACATCAGAAAAACTCTGCTAAAATTAACAAGCAACTTTCAGACAGTCTTCGTTTTATATATCTTGTCAGTATTTTTTCTTTCTTAGCGACAGTATTATACTACAACGCTCAAACAGAATATACAGTATTACACTACAACGCTCAAATAGAATATATAGATATACCATATGAGGCAGTATATCTGCCTTGGTTCGTGTACTTATGTTCAACAATGTATAACAACGATCCTTATGTTGCTTCACTGGTCGGAGATATCGAAGCTGTTTTAACCAAAATCTCAAACAAAAAATAAGGTGAAAAAATGATTCTCATAGTCGGATGCGGCTTTTTAGGAAGCCATCTGTTAAATTGTATATCATCAAAAACCAATGAGCCCATAATAGCCACGGTCAGAAACCTAAACGATATTCCACCTATTAATGGCATAACCTATGTTAAGTGCGATGTTACTGACACATCTGATCTTATCAATCTTGCCGGAATGTGTAAAGCCGAACCGCTCACTGTGTTCTATTTTGCTGCTTGTCACAATGTTGATTTTGTCTACGAGAATCCTGATAAAGCTAAAAAGATCAATATAGAAGCACTTGAAAACTTTATCTCTATAATTCCGAACATAAAAAAACTTTTCTTTGCATCTACAGATTGTGTATACGGCGAAGGAAAAAACTTAAACAAAAAATTTGATGAACTTTCCAATCTCTCACCCATAAACGAATACGGAAGACAAAAGATTGAGGCTGAAAAAATAGTACTTTCTCATGGATTTACAGTTCTAAGACTTCCTTTTATGCTGGGTCCTTCCCTTACTTCAAAACCCCATTTCTATGACAATATCCGCACAAAATTACTCAAAATGGAACCAATTGAAATGATTGACGGCATGAAGCGATCAGTTCTGAGTTACAGACAAACTGCTGAGTTGATTTATTCGCTGTCTCTTCTTCCGTACGATAAACTGCCACAAACAATTAATGTCTGCTCCGATACGGAACTTAGCAAATATAATATCGGTTGTGTTATAGCTAAAAATCTTGGAGTATCTTACGACTTAGTAAAAAGCATCTCTGAAGATGATGGAAGTAAATTTTTTAAAGACGCTCGCGCCTCATGTACAGCTATGGATAATTCCTTATTGAAATCCCTTCTCGGACTTGAAGAAATTTTATGGGATGAAGAAACCAAATAGAAATTAATAAACGTCAAGTATTGCCCTACGCTTTACTTGACGTTGTTTTTTTATAAATATTCAAAGAAACTAATCAGGCCGAAAAATCTCCGTCATTATATATTATCTTAGTTCCAGAATTTTCAAACCTGAAAGGTACATATTTCAAGCCGTCACAGGATTTTTTGAATTTCTCCTGTTCTTCTGCAGGCACATACAAAAGCATAAAACCACCGCCACCTGCTCCAAGAAGCTTACCACCTAATGCACCATTCTCCTTAGCTTTATTATAGAATTGATCTATAGCTGAATTTGAAATACTATCAGAAAGTGTTCGTTTAAGGCTCCAGGTATGATCTAGAAGTCTTCCGAAATCATTTATTTTACCCTCAGAAAGTATTTTTTCAGCTTCATAAACCAACATCTTCATTTCATTAAGCTGAGAGATTGTGAAAGGTATATTCTTTTTCTGAGCAATGGCAATTTCACCCGAAAAGTGGGTAAATCCTGTAAATGCTAAAAGAAGGTTGTCTTGTAGTTTTTC